>NZ_JBITMP010000174.1:0-1016 GCF_044466425.1 Nonomuraea sp. NPDC049400 | reverse complement strand
GGATTGGGTAAGCCATCAGACCCAAGAACCTCCCTCCGAATTCCTCCCGGCTGAACCGGGGATACGACAAGGCGCCGCATGGCGCACTGCCAGCGATCACCGACCTGCACCGCTTCAGGCAGAGCGCGACGGATCGCCTCGGCGTAAGCGCCGCTGCTGTCCCGGCACACCACCCGCACGCCGGGATGAGCACGCAGCCACGCCTCCAAGGTGTCGGCCTGACGGTCGGCGAGCACATCGAGCCGCTCCCGCGTCACCGCGTTGATGATCACCGTGGCGTAGCGGTGCCGCTTACGGAGCGCGAAGTCATCCACCCCGATCACCTCCGGCGTTGGACGGACTGGCAGCGGCAGACGCAGCAAAGACCGGATCGCGCTCTGCCGCGAGATCCCGACTCCCAGCACGTCCAGCAACCGAGACCCCGCCCGCCCCGCCAACTCCTGCACCACCGCCCCCACCTGCGCGCTCAAGGCGATCGTGCGACGCTGATACGGCTCGGCCAAACCGGGCAACGGCTCCCGGAACGTCTGCCGCTCACACCCGACCGTCGTGCACCTCAACCGCCGAAACCGCAGTCGCACGAGCACTCGCTGCCCGCCCAACGGCAGGTCCGCCAGCTGCCGATCCACATAGCCATGCACCCGTCCGGCTGCCCCGCAGCCGGGACACGCCACCGGCGCCCCCTCGGACGTGACATGCACAACGATCGCCCCCGCCCCGGGCCGGACACTGCCGACGACCAAGCCGGCCAATTGCGGGAACACCAGCTCCGCAAGATCCTTTACGTCACACCGGCGTCACGCTGGCACAGCACGGCGAGATAGCCGTGGACCGACACGAGCTATCACGTTCCGTCACCACCGAAAGTGGGCCAGAGCCGTTGTTCTTACAGTCCCTCGCATGTCATTCGCCGGTCACGCGGAGCTTGTCACTTCAAGTGTGTAAAGATCCTTTCCGGGTGATGGAGAACCCTCTTTATCTGATCCGTCCTGGGTAGGCGATATCGAGTTCGATGA
>NZ_JBITMP010000173.1:0-1023 GCF_044466425.1 Nonomuraea sp. NPDC049400 | reverse complement strand
TCGGCCTGGTCGGCAGTCGAGGCGCCGATACCGAAGGCGACGCCGTCATCGGTCACACCGGTCAGATGGACCGGCTTGTCCTGGTCGGTCTCCTCGAAGCAGTGGCCGGTGCCTTCGTCCAAGTCGAAGGCCGTGTGGCTGCGGACGAGATAGCGTCCGTCAGCGGACAGGGAGGCTCCCTTGGAGTCGTCGGCCGTCACGGGCTGATCCGGCGCACAGTCGACTTTGGCGCGGACCTTTCCCGTGGCGGGGTCCAGAACGGCCCACGTGTCGTTGGCCGCGCCTTCGTCGCGCCACTGCGCGACGAGGGAGTCCCTGACCGGCGCGATGAAGATCTTGTGATCGGCGTCGGTGGTGAGAGTCCCGCCTGACCAGGCTCCCGGCACCCAGTAGTGACGGCGGGGCTGGGTGTTGGTAGACAGCAGCGGCCCGCGGGGAGTGACCGCTACGGCCTTGGTCGACGCGAAACACAGCTTGCACTCGCTGGCTGGAGGTTTCATCTTCCTCAGGTCGTACGTCTTCGTCGCGCCTGTGGCCGGATCCACGGTCACCACCACGTCGTTGTCCTGCTGCACCAGCAGTCCGCCACCGCCGTTGATGACCGCACCCTCGCCGTCCAGTTCGAGATGGTGAGCCGGCTTGACTCCGTCTCCGACGGCACGGGCGGGGAAGATGTCGATCGTCGTGACCTGCCGACCCTTGCTGACCACGTCGGCGCCCTGAAAGCCGGACGCGGAGGCGACCAGGTAGTCCTTTCCCTGCACGGTGACCGAGAACGCTGACATCAGGCCGGGGCCCTTCACCTCGGTCTTCCACAGGGTTTGGCCGCTGGTCACATCGAGCACGGTGATGGTGCCGTCGTTCTTGCCGCCCTGCCCGAAGACGGCGACCGCCCCGGAGTGCGGCAGGGTGAGCTGGTCCCCCGGCAGATCTGACTCCCAGCCGCGGGAGGTGTCATAGAGGCTGGGCACCGACAGCTGGGTTTTCGGTGCGACACGCTCAGGGGAGGCGGACGAGGACGGC
>NZ_JBITMP010000172.1:0-1039 GCF_044466425.1 Nonomuraea sp. NPDC049400 | reverse complement strand
TGAAGGAGGACCTCTTCCCGCGGACCGTGGACAAGGTGCTCTACCTGCTGGCCCCGGTCATCATGGTGGTGCCGGCGTTCCTGGCCTTCTCGATCGTGCCGTTCGGGCCGATGGTCAACCTGTTCGGCGTGCAGACGCCGCTGCAGCTGGTGGACCTGCCGGTGGCGGTGCTGTTCATGCTGGCCATGGGTGCCGTGTCGGTCTACGGCGTGGTGCTGGCCGGGTGGTCGTCGCGCTCGCCGTACGCGCTGCTGGGCGGTCTTCGGTCGGCGGCGCAGGTGGTCTCGTACGAGATCGCCATGGGCCTGTCGTTCGTGGCCATCTTCCTGTTCGCCGGGACGCTGTCCACCTCGGAGATCGTCAAGGCGCAGGAGCAGACCTGGTTCGTGGTGCTGCTGATCCCGTCGTTCCTGGTCTACGTGGTGTGCATGTTCGGCGAGGCCGCGCGCATCCCGTTCGACCTGCCCGAGGGCGAGGGCGAGCTGGTCGGCGGTTTCCAGACCGAGTACTCCTCGTCGCTGAAGTTCGCCCTGATCATGATGGGCGAGTACCTGCACACCTTCACCGCCTCCGGCATAGCCGTGACGCTGTTCCTCGGCGGCTGGCGGGCGCCGTTCCCGATCACGTACTTCTGGGAGGGCGCCAACCAGGGCTACTGGCCGGTGCTGTGGTTCCTCATCAAGTTCGTGCTCACCTTCAGCTTCATCATCTGGGTGCGGGCCTCGTTGCCGCGGGTGCGTTACGACCAGCTGATGTCGTTGGGCTGGAAGGTGCTGATCCCGGTCAACCTGGCGTGGATCCTGCTGGTGGCCGCCGTGCGCAACGTGGTGGTCAACGACGGCAACAAGACGCTCGGCATCGGGCTCGGCGCGGTCATCGTGATCGGGGCGCTGGCCATCTGGATGCGGTTCGACACCGTCAACCAGCGGCGCAAGGAGGCCAAGAAGGCTCAGGTCGAGGCCGAGTTCGAGGAACTGTCCGAAGAGCCGACGGCCGGCGGCTTCCCGGTGCCGCCGCTCGATCTGCCGCACTACCACGG
>NZ_JBITMP010000171.1:0-1044 GCF_044466425.1 Nonomuraea sp. NPDC049400 | reverse complement strand
CAGCCCATCCAATTTCGTCTACCCGGCTCTCACGGTCTACGGCAGCCCTTCCCAGAGCTTTCAACTATCAGACAGGTTTATCACTGCTTGGCCGACCGGCAGATCGACCCAGAAGGTCCCACGACCCCGAACATGCAACGCCTGCCGGCTATCACACACGCCCGGTTTAGCCTCATCCGCTTTCGCTCACCACTACTCACGGAATCACATATTGTTTTCTCTTCCTACGGGTACTGAGATGTTTCACTTCCCCGCGTTACCACCAACCGCCCTATACATTCAGGCGGAGGCAACACCACATGACTGGTGCTAGGTTTCCCCATTCGGACATCCCCGGATCAACGTCTGGTTGGCGACTCCCCGAGGCTTAACGCAGCCTCCCACGTCCTTCATCGGCTCCTGATGCCAAGGCATCCACCGTGTGCCCTAAAAAACTTGGCCACAAAGATGCTCGCGTCCACTATGCAAATCTCAAACAACAAACAGCAACCGCATCCAAGCCCGGCAAACCAGACTCTTCAGCGGCCCTGTCATCCAGAAGAACCGGTCGCCCGTTCCTTCAGGACCCAACAGTGTGTCCGACACCCCGTGACCGCTGCACCAGCGTTCCCACTCCCTTGCGGGCGGTACTAGCCGGCCGTTGACCACGTTGTGCCGAGTAGCCAGTGCTCCACTAGTGAGCTGTCACCCCACCGAACATGCGCCGGTGAAAGGTGAAAGTAGCTCCTTAGAAAGGAGGTGATCCAGCCGCACCTTCCGGTACGGCTACCTTGTTACGACTTCGTCCCAATCGCCAGCCCCACCTTCGACCGCTCCCCCCCATACGGGTTGGGCCACGGGCTTCGGGTGTTGCCGACTTTCGTGACGTGACGGGCGGTGTGTACAAGGCCCGGGAACGTATTCACCGCAGCATTGCTGATCTGCGATTACTAGCGACTCCGACTTCATGGGGTCGAGTTGCAGACCCCAATCCGAACTGAGACCGGCTTTTAGGGATTCGCTCCACCTCACGGCATCGCAACCCTCTGTACCGGCCATTGTAGC
>NZ_JBITMP010000170.1:0-1080 GCF_044466425.1 Nonomuraea sp. NPDC049400 | reverse complement strand
CCGGCACGCGAGCTCGGCTACCGGCTCGCCCTCGATTACAAAGTGGATCAGCGGGGAGTGCAGGGCAGCGCCCACGGCGCCCTGCTCATCGACGGCGCGCTCGCCTGCCCGCTGATGCCCGACCCGCTCGCGCAGGCCACCACCGGCCTGGACGACGCCGCCATCCGCACCCCATCGGAAGAACTCACCGCGTTGATCAGCGCGCGAGAGCCGTACTTGCTGCGTCTCAAACAGAGCGCGAACGCAGGCGGCGCCCTCCGCTTGCAGTGCCCGGCAGCGGGCACCTCCCCGTCGGTCACCTGCCCCCGCTTCGACCGCCTCCACCAGCGCGGGCCCAGCCGGGCCACCGCGGTCGACCTGACCGACGCTCGGCAGCGAGCCGCCCACCCTGCGGCCAAACCCCGCGTCTTGCCTCCGACCCCTGACCACAAGAGCGGCGAGCTGCCGAAGATCTGCCACCAGCACACCATCACCCTGCGTCCCGGCGACCTCGGCCACCTCGACAAGTTTCGCCAGGATCTGCCCTATCTCAGCCCCTCGTGGCGGGGGACGTACTCCACGGTCAGGGCCATGACAGAGGGGTTGAACGGCCGTCTCAAGGGCCACGACCTCGACCTGAGTGATCCGAAGAACCGACTCGCCCACGGCCGCGTCGCCCAGACCATCCTGGTCGCGTTGCTCGTTACTGTCGCCAACGACCACTTCCTCGACCAGTGGCGCCACACCCACCAGCCCCCAGACGAGCCCGGCACACCCGCCGACGTCCTCGAGATCCCAGCAGAGCACCTCGACCGCTCGCCGCTCTCGGGCCGGAGCAGGCCACCACCCGTCCCATAAAGCGCAATTCAGATCACCTTGTCGCAGCACCCAGCCCGGAGTCGGCGCCGGCATGCCCAGCGACGCGAACATGAACCTCCACCAGCGGCCTGACACCACCCGGGCCTTCCCGGACACCTGCTCCGCGGCTCCCAAACCAGGACGAACCCGATTCGGAAACCCCTGAAACGACAAGATCCCGCCTGATCTCGATGATCAGACGGGATCCCGTCAACCTCAGTCCAGCCGTTTCAAGAACGGCCC
>NZ_JBITMP010000169.1:0-1086 GCF_044466425.1 Nonomuraea sp. NPDC049400 | reverse complement strand
ACGACCTGGCCAAGGTCGGTCGCTACAAGATCAACAAGAAGCTCGGGGTCGACTCGGAGATCTCCCAGGGGACGCTCACCGAGGACGACATCGTCTCGATGATCGACTACCTGGTCCGGTTGCACGCCGGCGAGGCTTCGATGGGTGAGGTCGTCGTGGAGGTCGACGACATCGACCACTTCGGCAACCGCCGCATCCGCAGCGTCGGTGAGCTGATCCAGAACCAGGTCCGCCTGGGTCTGGCCCGGATGGAGCGCGTCGTGCGCGAGCGTATGACCACGCAGGACGTCGAGGCGATCACGCCGCAGACCCTGATCAACATCCGCCCGGTCGTGGCGTCGATGAAGGAGTTCTTCGGCACCTCGCAGCTGTCGCAGTTCATGGACCAGATCAACCCGCTGGCCGGCCTGACGCACAAGCGGCGGCTGAACGCGCTCGGTCCCGGTGGTCTGTCGCGTGAGCGGGCGGGCATGGAGGTGCGCGACGTGCACCCGTCCCACTACGGCCGGATGTGCCCGATCGAGACGCCTGAAGGCCCCAACATCGGCCTCATCGGCTACCTCGCGTGCTTCGGCCGCCTCAACGCCTTCGGCTTCGTGGAGACTCCTTACCGCAAGGTCGTCGACGGCAAGGTGACCGAGCAGATCGACTACCTCACGGCCGATGAGGAGGACCGCTACGTCAAGGCGCAGGCCAACTCGGCGCTCAACCCGGACGGTTCGTTCGCCGAGGCCCGCGTCCTGGTGCGCACCAAGGGCGGTGAGACGGAGTACGTGCGCTCCGGCGAGGTCGACTACATCGACGTGTCGCCGCGCCAGATGGTGTCGGTGGCCACCGCGATGATCCCGTTCCTCGAGCACGACGACGCCAACCGGGCATTGATGGGCGCGAACATGCAGCGCCAGTCGGTGCCGCTGCTCAAGAGCGAGGCGCCGCTGGTCGGCACCGGCATGGAATACCGTGCCGCGACCGACACGGGCGACGTGATCAACGCCGAGAAGGCCGGCGTGGTCGAGGAGGTCTCCGCCGACTACGTCACGGTCATGAACGACGACGGCACCCGCACCACCTACCGGGTGGCCAAGT
>NZ_JBITMP010000168.1:0-1088 GCF_044466425.1 Nonomuraea sp. NPDC049400 | reverse complement strand
GGCAGCAGGGACGCCGGGATCAGGCCGAGGCCGGCCAGGCCCGCCAGCACGACAAAAGAGGCGCCGGTCGCGGGCGCGGTCGTCGCCCCGCCGGCTGCGGGGGACGTCGCCGCCATCATGCCCGCCGCGATGGCGATGCCGAGGGTGGGGCCGACGTTCATGGCTGTCTGCTTGATCCCGCCGACGACGCCGGCGTACCCGGGTGGCGCGTCGCCGATGACGGTGCCGGTCGCGGTGACCATGACGGCGGTGAACCCCGCGCCGAGCACGGCGAAGGTGACGCCGGTGAACGCCGGCGCGCTCCCCGGTTCCAGCTGCGACAGCCCTGCGATGCCGGCCACGACCAGAACCGATCCAGTGATCGCGGTGCGGCGTGGGCCGTAGTGGCGCAGCGCGGCCGCGGCGACCGGTGCGCCAACGATCATGAGCGCTGTCATCGGGAGCACCCGCAACCCGCTGGTAAGGGCATCGAGCCCGAAGACGTCCTGAAACAGGAACGTGGCCACGAACAACGCGCCGAACATGCCGCCCGTGGTGACCAGCAAGATCACCATCGAGGCCGCCACCGTGACCGACCGCGCCACAGCGGCCGGCACCAGCGGGTCTTCGGCGCGGCGCTGGTGCAGAACGAATGCCGCCCCGACACCCGCGGTGGCCAGGAACCCGAGCAGGGCCGGGGCGGCGGTCCACCCGTGCGCCGGCACCCCGACCAGGGTGTGGACCCCGATCGCGAGCGCCGTCACGAGCAGGGCCGGGCCGGTGAAACCGAGCGGCTGCGATGCACTACGCGCAGGTGCCGGTAGGCGCACGGCGAGGCAGAGCCCGGCGATCACGACGGCGACGGGGATGTTGACCAGGAAGACGGCGCGCCAGCCTGAATGCGCGACCAGGACGCCGCCGAGGATCGGCCCGGCCGCCGCGGCGAGCCCGATCGCGCTGGTGCGGATGGCGACCGCGATACTGAGCCGGTCAGCGGGGTAGGCCAGCCGCAGCACCGCCAGCGTCGCCGGCTGCAGGAGCGCGCCGCCCACGCCCTGCAGGACGCGCAGGGCGATGACCCAGCCGACGTCGGAGACCAGCGCGATGCC
>NZ_JBITMP010000167.1:0-1113 GCF_044466425.1 Nonomuraea sp. NPDC049400 | reverse complement strand
GTAGCTGGTGTTTTTTGATCTATCTCGTGTCGGTCTCTCCTCGTGTGCCAAGGTGATCGATGTAGGTCACCGGGCGTGGGGAGAGATCGAGCGATGGCAGTGGGCCAGACTCCGATGCAGCCGGGGTTGCTGTCCTCCACGGTGAGTTTTGTCGAGGGTCGGCTGGCGCCGAACTCGATCTACGCGGTGCTGCACCGTGAGTGCCGGAACCTGTTTCCGGACGAGATGTTCGCCGATCTGTTCGCCGAGGATGGCCGTAGGTCGGTGCCGCCGATGATCGTGGCGGTGGTGATGGTGTTGCAGCGGCTGGAGGGGTTGTCGGATCGGGAGGCGGTGGATCGGTTCGCCTTCGATGTGCGGTGGAAGTACGCCGCCGGCGGGCTGGACTTCGATCATCCGGGGTTCGTGCACACGGTGCTGGTGGATATGCGGGCCCGGCTGGCCGCCTCGGATCGGCCGGACCGGATCTTCGAGCGGACCGTGGAGGTGGCCGCCCAGGCCGGGCTGATCGGCCGCAAGCGGGTGTTGGATTCGGCGCCGATCTATGACGCGGTGGCCACTCAGGACACCATCACGCTGATCCGTTCGGCGATCCGGGGCCTGCTGCGCGCTTGCGATCGGGAGTTGCGGGTGGAGTTGCGGGCGGTGATCTCCAGTGGGGACGCCTACACCGATCTTGGTAGTAAGCCGGTCATCGACTGGACCGACCAAGCGGAGCGGGAGGCGCTGATCGACTCGCGGGCCCGCGATGGGTTCGCGCTGCTGGCCGTTCTGGACGGACGGAAGGTGGCTGAGGATGTCGATCAGGCGGCCCGGCTGCTGGCCACCGTGCTGGGCCAGGACCTGGAGCAGGGCGAGGACGGGGTGTTTCGGATCGCCCGCAAGGTGGCCAAGGACCGTGTCATCTCCACTGTCGATGCCGAGGCGCGGCACGGCCGCAAGACGGTGGCGCGCTCGTTCGACGGATACAAAGGCCACATCGCCGAGGATCCCGACAGCGAGATCATCACTGCCACCCGGGTGACGGCAGGCAACGTGGGCGATGCCGAACCGGCCGCCGAACTCCTGGCTGACCTCCTGTCCGAGCAGGCCGAGCAGGCCGAGCAGGCCGAG
>NZ_JBITMP010000166.1:0-1123 GCF_044466425.1 Nonomuraea sp. NPDC049400 | reverse complement strand
TTCATGATCTCGCCTCGCCACCACGACGTTCACACCTGACCGCCACCACACCAGCCCGTTCTACCTGCGGAAACAGGATGGAACTCTCTCAATGGTCGCCTGGCGGCCAGAGCTTGTTCTGAGGCGCCCGCAGGATGAAGATGCGCCCTATCTGTTGGGTGGGGCTGCGCTGATGGACGCCAGCGTGGACTCGCGTTCCAGGTCGATGGTCAGGTCACCCAACGACAACACACCCACCAGCCGCTCGTGATCGAGTACGGGCAATCGGCGCACCGAGTGCAGGCGCATCAACTCCACGGCGTACCACTCCCCATCGTCCGGAGAGACGGTGACGAGCTGACGGCTGCAGATGTCACCTGCCGAGACGAGCTCAGGCGACAGGCCGCGCGTGATCGCCCGCACCACGATGTCCCTGTCAGTCAGCACCCCGAACAGCCGTCCGTCCTCCATGACGAAGACGTCACCGATGTCGTGCTCGCGCATCTGCCGAGCTGCGGCCACCAGCGTGGAATCGACGCTCACCATCACGACATCCCTCGTCATCACATCTTGAACGTGGCGTGTCATGGCAGATCCTTAGTCGGCGACAGCACTCGTGGATGGGAGGGCCGGCGCAATGCCGCAGCCGGTCAGCGTGCAACGACCGCACCGGCGCTCTCACCTCGACACTGCCCACGCCGAGGCACCAAAGTCACATCCGTCGCCGATTTTGCGGCCTAGAGCAGGTCTCCCAATCTTCTGGAAGGCCAGCGTTCGGGCATGCTTTCCTCCGGAAAGCAAAGAGGGTAGCCAAATATTCACGCACGAAAGAGGGTGTTGTCGGCGCGGCCCTCTCGCATGCACGATGCCAGGAACATGGCGCCGTCACGTACGCACCACCCGGTACGACCCCAGCACGCCGGCGCGCTGCTCAGGCCACCGACGAGCAGGTGCTCGAACTACTCGGCGGGCCGCGCCACCTGCCGCCGCCGGCCACGGCGGTCAGGAAGGGGCGGGTTGTGAAATCTGAT
The DNA here is from genome assembly GCF_044466425.1 of Nonomuraea sp. NPDC049400. NCBI lineage: Bacteria > Bacillati > Actinomycetota > Actinomycetes > Streptosporangiales > Streptosporangiaceae > Nonomuraea > Nonomuraea sp. NPDC049400. The sequence continues at coordinate 113 of NZ_JBITMP010000166.1, read as the reverse complement.
CCGCCAGAGCGCCGGTGAGGGCCGTTCTTGAAACGGCTGGACTGAGGTTGACGGGATCCCGTCTGATCATCGAGATCAGGCGGGATCTTGTCGTTTCAGGGGTTTCCGAATCG
>NZ_JBITMP010000165.1:0-1164 GCF_044466425.1 Nonomuraea sp. NPDC049400 | reverse complement strand
CCGGCGGTGCCGGGCAAGAAGTACGGCGACGGCAGCACCTACCGGTGGTGGCTCAAGCAGTTCGACCTGCTGGGCTATAACCACAGGGTTCTCTACCTCAACTCGATGTTCTTCGACGTCCCGCAGTCCCGCGACCGCGGCTACTGGTGCTTCTGGGACAAGCGCCTGCCCACTCCGGACCTCGACCACCGGCCTGAGTCGTGGTGCTCGGGCTGCGGCACCATCGTGCAAGCCGTATGGACCTGGAAGACCGGGATCCCACCGACCGGCAGCGTCCGCTACGGCAAGCAGTACGAGTACCGGTGCCCCTCATGCCGGGGTGTCGTGATCCCTCCGTTCGCGCCGTCGCTGAACGCGCTCGACCTGTCCAACCTCGGCACCAGGATCGGCGACAAGCCGCTCCGCGAGTTCAAGGACAAGAAGACCGGCGAGGTCACCCTCAGCCCTCTCGCACCAGCCACCATGGCCCGAGCGGAGCGATGCAGGCAGCGTTTCGCCGACTTCCCTGCCGTGCTCATGCCGGTCAAGTCCCAGCGCGGATCCGAACGCCACCCGTGGCAGCCCCTCGTCACCCAGACGAGCCAGCAAGAGACGTCGATCCTCTCGACCGGCGCGCTCATCGCCGCCGCGGGCAACACCTACGAGCGGCCCGGCTCCGACTGCCGCACCCGAAACCTGAGCAACCCTCTGCCCTCGCAGACCTCGACCAACACCCAGGCCCTCTTCACGCCCCCAGTCGCCCTGATGACCGGGCAGGTGATGGTCGCGCATCGACACAACGGCGACGGCAAGCACGTCACCCAGCCGATGGACACGGTCACGAGCACGCACGAGAAGGCGGTCCTGCTCGCGGTGAACAACTTCCAGGGCGCCCCTCGTGGCGTCGACGAGGCGCTCCCCACACAGGGCGGCTCGGAGACCCTGTCGCTGCTTTCTGCTGGCGTCCTGCCGTTCCGGAAGAACACCACCCCGACGTCGCACGCCGAAGCCATGCCCACTGTCACGTCCGACCAGATCCCCGGCCTGATCACCGCAGCAGGGACGGTGCAGTTCCGGCAAGGAACCGACCGCCGCATAGCAGGTGTTGATCAACCGCTGAACACGGTGGTCACTGATGGTGCCGGGCACGGCCTGCTGTTCTCCGGCTGGTACGCGCAGAACGGC
>NZ_JBITMP010000164.1:0-1188 GCF_044466425.1 Nonomuraea sp. NPDC049400 | reverse complement strand
TGGTCCGGCGGGCGGCGTAGGCGCGGGTGCGTTCGTCGTGGGCCAGGCGGCTGACGGCGATCATGTGCAGGGCGCGGTTGGCGTCGCGGTCGCCGCCCCGGTTGAGCCGGTAACGGCGGGTCTGGCCGCTGGAGGCCGGGATCGGGGCGACACCACATAAGTGGGCGAAGGCCGCCTCGTGGTGCAGCCGGTCGGGGTTGTCTCCGGCGGTGATGAGCAGCTGCGCGGCGGTCTCGATGCCGATGCCACGCTGGGCGATCAGCTCGGGGGCCACCGCGGTCACCAGCGGGGCGAGCTGGGCGTCCAACTCGGTGATCTCATCGCTCAAGTGCCGGTGACGGCGGGCCAGGCTGCGCAGCGCGGTCTTGGTCGAGGCCAGGACCGCATCGGTTCCGTCACCCGGGCGCAGCCGCAGGCAGGCGGCCACGATGCTGCCCGCCGCGCGGCCCGGCCGGCTCAGCTGCTCGCGCAACTCGGCCGGGGCGGTCACCAGCATGGCTTTGAGCTGGTTCAGCGTGGCGGTGCGTGCCTTGACCGCGCCGGCCCGGGCGGCATGCAGGGCACGGATGGCCTCCACCCGCCCGTCCCTGGCCTTGGGCACGGAAGCGGCCCGTCCCGCCAGCACCGCCTCCGCCGCGGCGTAGGCATCCAGCGGATCGGACTTGCCCTCCTTGCGCCGCGCCCGCCGATCCGGCCGGTCCACCTCCACCACCTTGACCTGCTCGGCGCGCAGGTAACGGGCCAGGCCCGCACCATAGCTGCCGGTGCCCTCCACACCCACCGACGCCAGCCGGCCAAACCCGCGCAGCCACGCCAGCAACTGCGCATACCCCTCGCTGGTGGCCGGGAACTCGGCATCGGCCAGCCGCCGCCCATTCATCAAGATCACCGCAGCGTGATGCGTCCGGCCATGGGTGTCCACCCCACCGATCACGCGCGCCTTGCCCTTCTTGCCCGCCATGCCATACCACCTCTGTCTCGCCCGCCCTGCCGGCACGCACACCAGCAGAACGGACGGACAACACAGTGATGAGCCACCAGGCAAGCACCTATCAGGTCACACCGCCCCACCGAGCACATGCGCTGCAAGAGCCGCCCGGAATCGACAAATCCCGTTCCAAGCAACAACGCCAGTGGGCACTCGAGTCAGACTCCGGGCAACTCCTGCCCTTCAAGTCTCACTGTGGG
>NZ_JBITMP010000162.1:0-1365 GCF_044466425.1 Nonomuraea sp. NPDC049400 | reverse complement strand
GGGCCTTCCCCCACGGAAGTGGACACGCGGTGGGGTATGTCATGCGGCCAGTGTCAGGCTAGTCGATCTTTGCTGGTGTAGGTGCTCGTAGGCGAGGGGGCTGAGTTGCCCGTTGGCCGAATGTCTTCTGCGGGTGTTGTAGCGGGTCAGCCATCGAAAGACCGTTCGTCGGCAGGTGGCGGCGTCGCCGTAGTGGGGTGCGCCCTGGAGCGTCTCGCGTTTGAGGGAGGCGTGGAAGCTCTCGCAGGCGGCGTTGTCGGCGCTGGTCCCGACGGCTCCCATGGACTGGGTGACGCCCAGTTCGCGACACAGAGCGGCGTAGTCCTTGGCGGTGTATTGCGCCCCGTGATCGCTGTGAAACACTGAGCCGGCCAGCCCGCCCCGGGTCGCCGCGGCCATCTTCAGCGCGTCGGCGACCAGGTCGGTGCGCATGTGGTCGGCGATCGACCAGCCCACTACCCGGCGGCTGAAGCAGTCCAGCACGGTCGCCAGGTAGAGGAAGTCCCCGTCGCCGAGCGGGAGATAGGTGATGTCGCCCATGTACTTCCTGCCCGGCTCGGGGGCGGTGAAGTCCCGCTGGAACAGGTCCGGCACCGGTGTGGCGGCCGGCTCGGGGATGGTGGTGCGAACGCGCCGGCGTAAGCGGGTGCCGGCGATGGCGAACTGGCGCATCACCCGCGCGACGCGTTTCTCGTTGATCGTCATGCCCTGGTCGCGGAGTTCGGCGGTGATGCGCGGGGAGCCGTAGGTGCCGTCGAACTCGGCGTGCACCGCGCGGATCTGTTCGGCCAGGGCCGCGTCGGCGGCCTGTCGCGCGGCCCGGGGTCCGGCACCGGCGCGCCACTTGTAGTAGCTGGCCCGATTGAGGCCGATCACCTGGCACAACCGCTTCACCCCGAAGGTGTCCCGGTGGTCGGCAACGAACTGGAAGCGGTTCACCAGTGCGTCTCCCCGGCGAAATATTTGGCCGCCTTGCGGAGAATGTCACGTTCGGTGGTGAGCTTCTTCTCGCTGGCCTCCAGCTCACGCACACGTTCCTCCAGCTGCCGGATACGCTCCGCAGCTTCGTCACTCACCCCAGCGGACTGCCGACTGCGCCCGGTATCCGAGCTGGCCGGCGGCCTGACCGGCTCCTCACCGCGCAGGGCGCGCGCCCGCAGCACCCACGCGCGCAGGCTGCCCCGGCTCACGCCCAGATCGGCGGCAATGCCTTTGTAGGTCGCGCCGGGGGTGGACTCGTACAAGGCCACGGCATCGGCCTTGAACTCCTCCGAGTAGTCCTTCAACGCCATCGGCGGTCTTCTCGCTTCCTCCGGATCAAGCAAGATCCAGTATCAGCGTGTCCACCAACCAGGGGGAAGTGCC
>NZ_JBITMP010000161.1:0-1386 GCF_044466425.1 Nonomuraea sp. NPDC049400 | reverse complement strand
CGGACGGCACCAAGGGCGCGATCTTGCGCAGGGAAGGGCTGTATGAGTCCAGCATCTCGCTGTGGCGACGCCAGCGTGACAACGGCGAGCTGACCTCCGCATCTAACCCGGCCAGTGCACCCCGGGCCCGCAAGACGCCCGAGCAGCTGGAGCTGGAGCGGCTGCGCAAGGAGAACGCGGCGCTGGCGCGGGACAAGGCGCGGGCAGAGAAGAAGCTGGCGCAGACCGAGGCCGCCCTGGACATCATGGGAAAAGGTTTCGCGCTCTTGGAAATGATCTCCGAGAGCGCGGAGAACGAGCCGTCGTGACCACCGTCCGGCGCGAGACGCTGGAGTTGTTGCGGGCCGCCTGCCTGCCGATCGCAGTCTGCTGTGCGCTGACCGGGATCCCCCGCGGCTCCTACTACCGCAGCCTGCATCCGCAGCCCGAGCACGCGCCGGCACCACGCCCGGCGCCGCCGAACAAGCTGACCGAGGCCGAGCGCGAGGAGCTGATCACGGTCTTGAACAGCCCGCGCTTCGCCGACAAGGCTCCCCGCCAGGTATGGGCCGCGCTGCTGGACGAGGGCACCTACCTGGCCTCGGTGTCGACCATGTACCGGTTGCTGCGCGAGCGCGATCAGGTCCGCGAGCGCCGTGCCCAGGCCCGCCACGAGGCCCGTAAGAAGCCCTATCTGGCCGCCCGCTCCCCGAACGAGATCTGGTCGTGGGACATCACGAAGCTACCCGGTCCGGCGGAGCGACAGTTCTATGACCTGTACGTGATGATCGACATCTTCTCGCGGTACGTCGTGCACTGGGAGGTTCACCTGCGCGAATCGGGTGAACTGGCCCGGCAGTTCATGGGGAACTCCCTGCTCGCCAACGGTGGGATCGCACCCCAGACGATCCACTCCGACAACGGCACCGCGATGACCTCCAAGCCGGTCACCGACCTGCTGGCCACCTTGGACATCATCAAGTCGCACTCCCGGCCGAAGGTCAGCAACGACAACCCTTACAGCGAGGCGGCGTTCAAGACCCTCAAGTACTGCCCGGTGTTTCCCGAGCGGTTCGATTCCCTGGCCGAGGCCGAGACGTTCTGCCACCACTTCTTCCAGTACTACAACCACGAGCACTACCACGCCGGCCTGGGCCTGCACACGCCGTTCACCGTGCACATCGGCACCGCCCCGGCTATCCAGGACCGGCGCGAGCAGGCGGTCGAACGCTTCCGCACGGCCAACCCCCACCGATTCACCCGAACGCCCCGCCTGCCCAAGATCCCAACGGTCGCCTACATCAACCAGCCCGAAGAAGACCAGAACGGCGCATCCCAACCCACCCAGGAGGCCGCCTAGCGATCACCTCGGCAGAGTCCCTGTCGCACTTGACTTGACACCTACCG
>NZ_JBITMP010000160.1:0-1395 GCF_044466425.1 Nonomuraea sp. NPDC049400 | reverse complement strand
CTAGTACTCCAGTGACACTTGGCGATCTTGAGGACTTGGGGTCACATGGCGACGGCCACCGCGTGATCATTCGGAGTTTGTGAGAACAACCAAAGATCGTGCGGTGGCCGCGAGCCACAGCGTAGACCCTGACGGCTGGATGGTCATCTTCAACGAGCTGATGGCTCGGATCGCCGGCCGGTTCGGCCGCGTCGAACCGCGGCGTGCGGCAACCGCCTATGTGCGCGGGCTGCTGGCTGACATCGACCGCAAGAACTGCTGGAACCTGGCCGAACACGCCGGGCTGACCGGGCCGCAGGCGCTGCAGCGGCTGCTGCGCACCGCCCGCTGGGACGCCGACGCGGTGCGCGATGACGTCCGCGATTTCACCGTCGACCGGCTCGGTCCCGACGGCGTGCTGATCGTGGACGAGACCGGATTCGTCAAGAAGGGCGTCGGTTCGGCCGGGGTGCAGCGGCAATACAGCGGCACCGCGGGCCGGATCGAAAACTGCCAGATCGGTGTGTTCCTCGCCTACGCCACCCCGGCGGGACGCGCGCTGCTGGACCGGCGGCTCTACGTGCCCGAGCACACCTGGCTGGCCGACCCTGGCCGCTGCCTCGCGGCAGGTGTCCCGGACGAGATCGCCTTCGCCACCAAGCCCGCCCTGGCCACGGCCATGGTGCTGGCCGCCCTCGAGGCCGGCGTGCCCGCCCATTGGGTGACCGGCGATGAGGTCTACGGGCAAGACCCGCGCCTGCGCGCCGCCCTGGAGGAGCGCCGGATGGGGTACGTGCTGGCGATCGCGGGCAACCGGCGGGTCGAACTCGAGGGCGCCCAGGTGAGCGCGGCCGAGGTCGCCACGCGAGTGTCCGATCGGCACTGGCACCGCTACCGCGCCGGTCAAGGTGCCAAGGGCCCCCGCTGGTACGCCTGGGCCTGGGCACGGATCGACGAAAGCGAGGCCCACGGATATCGGTGGCTGCTGATCCGACGCAACCTGACCACCGGCGAGCTGGCGTTCTACCGCTGCTACGCGCCCACCCGGCAGCCCCTGATGGCCCTGGTCAAGATCGCTGGAATTCGATGGGCGGTTGAGGAGTCCTTCCAAGCCGCCAAGGGCCAGGTCGGGCTGGACCACTACCAGGTACGCGACTGGACGGCCTGGCACCGGCACATCACCCTGGCCATGCTCGCGCTGGCCCTGCTGGTGGCCGTCGCCGCCGCCCAGCCACCCAGTGACCAGGACCGCATCCCGCTGACACTGCCCGAGATCCGCCGGCTGCTCGCCGTACTCGTGCTGACCTGGCACCGCTCGATCACCCATGTCCTGCGCTGGTCAGACTGGCGCCGCCGACACCAAGCCACCGCCCGACGCTGCCACTACCAGCGCAGATCCGAGCCATGATCGCGAAA
>NZ_JBITMP010000159.1:0-1432 GCF_044466425.1 Nonomuraea sp. NPDC049400 | reverse complement strand
CGTCCCTACCGTTGAAGCGTCTGAGCTCGTAGGGTTCAGATGCCCCGGGAGGGGCGGGTGTGGCTCTCAGTCGTCTGCCGCTGGTGTGGCTCCCTTCGACTCGCCGCCCGCCTCTCCAGGACGGGCCCGGCCTCTGATTAAGAGCTGCGAGCCGATCGCTGAGTAGGGACCTGATGGCGGGATCGTCTGCGGGCTGACGCGAGTTGCGGTGAGAGAGAGGCGCGAGTTGACGCGGATGTGGGCTGGGGTCGATATCGGCCGGGGGCATCATCACGTGGCGGTGGTCGATGGCGAGGGCGAGCGGGTGTTCTCCCGGCGGGTCGTCAATGACGAGACGGCCCTGCTGGGCGTGATCAGTGAGGTCATGGGCCTGGCGGAGCAGGTGACCTGGGCGATCGATCTGAACAGCAGCGAGTCGAGATTGCTGGTGACACTGCTGCTTGATCATGGCCAGAAGATCGTCTATGTGCCGGGCATCATGGTCAACCGGGCCGCTGAGGGATATCGCGGCGCGGGCAAGACCGACGCGAAGGACGCGTTGATCATCGCGGACCAGGCGCGGATGCGCCGGAACCTGACCGTCCTGGACGGTGACGACGACCTGGTCGTCGAGCTGCGCATGCTGGTGGCCCGCCGGACAGACCTGGCCGCCGATCGCACTCGGGCGGTCAACCGGCTCCACGACCAGCTCCTGGCCATCTGCCCCGCCCTGCAACGAGTCCTCGATCCGACCACACAGGGGCCACTGATCCTGCTGACCGGCTTCCAGACCCCGGCCATGCTGCGCGAGCTCGGAGCGGAGGGCCTGACGGCCTGGTTGCGCGAGCGCAAGGTCCGCAACGCCGCGGCACTGGCGGCCAAGGCCGTCACGGCGGCGGCCTCTCAGGAGACAACCCTGCCCGCCGAGCGGACGGCCGCGCTCCTGGCCGCCCAGCTCGCCCAGGGGCTCATCACCCTCAACCAGCAGATCAAGGACCTTGACCAGCTCATCGAGGAGACGTTTCGCCGCCATCCCTCCGCCGAGGTAATCGCCAGCATGCCCGGGATCGGCGTCCTGCTCGGAGCCGAGTTCATCGCCGCCACCGGCAGCATGACCCGCTTCACCGGCCCTGATCAGCTCGCCAGCTTCGCCGGCGTCACCCCAGTGCCCCGGGACTCCGGCCGTGTCAGCGGCAACCTCCACCGGCCCCAGCGATACAGCCGGCCCCTGCAACGCGTCTTCTACACCTCCGCGTTGCTCAGCATCCAGTCCTGCCCCGACTCGCGCCACTTCTACGACCGTAAACGCGCTGAAGGCAAGCGCCACATCCAAGCAGTTCTCGCCCTCGCACGCCGCCGCGTCAACGTCTTGTGGGCACTCCTGCGCGACAACCGGACTTATCAACCCACACCTCCCCTCACCATCGCTGCTTGACAATCGGATTAAGAGTCG
>NZ_JBITMP010000158.1:0-1435 GCF_044466425.1 Nonomuraea sp. NPDC049400 | reverse complement strand
TGAAAGACATCCCAGGAGTTTTAATGTCAAGCCGTGGCACTCTGGACGTGATGCGACCAAGCGGTCGCTTCGTCGTAGAGCGTGCCGGTTTTGAGGCAGCCGTGCAGGATGCCGACGAGCCGGTTGGCGAGTTGGCGCAGCGCGGTGTTGTAGCCGGCTCCGCGAGCGCGTTGCTTGTCGTAGTAGGCGCGGGCACCGGGCGAGACACGCAGCGCCACCGAGGCCTGGGTCATCAGAGCGTCGATGAGCCGGTCGTTGTGCACGAACCGGGCAAGGACGCTCTTCTTCTTGCCCGAGGCGCGGGTGATGGGGCTGGTCCCGGCGTAGTTCTTTCGGGCCTTGGCGCTGGCGTAGCGGCGGCGGTCGTCGCCGAACTCTGCGAGCACCCGGGCGCCGAGGATCGCTCCCAGTCCGGGCTGGGAGACGATGATCTCAGCGGCCGGGTGCTGGCCAAAACACTCCTCCACCTGCCCCTGCAGGGTCTTGATCTGCTCGCCGAGCACGGCAAGGACCGCGACCATTGCCTGGACCGACATCGCGTAGGCCGTGGTGACCACCTCGGGCTGACCCAGGTGCTCGGTGCGCAGCGCCGTCTGGATGTCGGTGGCGCGGGCGGCCAGGTCGCCACGGCGGCGGGCGCGTTTGAGCGCTGCGCTGATCTGGCTGACGCTCAGCCTCGCGGCCTGCTCCGGAGTGGGGGCCTTGGCCAGCAGGTCCAAGGCTTCGGCGGCGTCCAGATCCTCGAATGCGGTCAGGGCGGCGGGGAAGTACTCGCGCAGCGCGTGCCGCAGCCGCTGCCCGGCCCGGGTCCGTTCCCAGATCAGGGTCTTGTGGGTGCGGGCGACAACCTTGATCGCCTCGGCCTGCGGGCTGTCACCGGCGATCGGCCGCAGCTGGTGGGAGTCGGTGCGGACCATGTCGGCCAGCATGTGCGCGTCGGCCGCGTCGCTCTTAGCGCCCGAGGTTCCCAGCCGCTCCCGGTAGCGGGCGGCCTGCAACGGGTTGACCGCGAACACCGTGTATCCGGCCGCGACCAGCGCCAGCACCCACGGACCCCGGTCGGTCTCGATCCCGACCAGCACCTCCACCTCCTCATCGGGGGTGTCGCCGGTCTGCTCGGCGATCATCGCGTGCAGCCGGGCCATCCCCGCCACGCCTTCGGGCAGGCGTGTCTTGGCCAACCGGCGGCCGGAGGCGTCCATCACTTCCACATCGTGATGCGCCTCGGCCCAGTCATCCCCAACAAACAGTCGCACCAGCTCTCCCTACGCAGGAAACGATCACCAGCAGCAGCCAGCGGGAGAACCATCAGCGACCTAATCAAGCAGTGCTCACACCGACACCGTCAGTGGGCAACGACATCCCAGAAGCGATCAACTCTCCCGGCCAACCGGCAGGGGCACTGTCTTTCAGCAGGACTCGAAGTCCAGGACGC
>NZ_JBITMP010000157.1:0-1502 GCF_044466425.1 Nonomuraea sp. NPDC049400 | reverse complement strand
CAATGCCGTTTAGTTTGGCTTCACGCTGGTTTGTCAAGGTTCATCGGGCATGTGGATGTTGATGCTGATGGTGGCCTTGTAGCTGGTTCGGTCGACGATGCCGCGGGCGTTGTACTTGGATATGGCGCGTTTGACGACGCGTGGGCTGGTGCGGATACGGCGCTCGGGCATGAGGTGGGCCAGGACCTGGCGGCCGATCGCACCGATCAGGTCGATGACGGTGCCGCCGATGATGCCAGCGGCCTGGATGACCTGGTCGCGGGCGGCGTTGAGGGCGACGGTGAAGCCAGCCCTGTCACAGGCGATGCCAGGGGAGGCCGTGGTGGCATCGGCCATGGCCATGCGCAGCATCTGGTAGGTGGTCAGCAGAGCGTAGACCTCCTGATGAACGCCCTGTGGGGTGCGGGCCCGCAGGACGCGCCCGCCCAGGATCGTCGATTTGATCTCCAAGTAGGTGGTCTCGATCTCCCATCGGTGGTGGTAGAGAGTGACCAGGTCGGCGGCGGGATGGCGGTGCGGGTCGGTCAGGCTGGTCACCAGTCGGTACGTGGCGGTGCGGCGGCCTGCCGTGGTCGAGATGGCGATCGTGGCCTCGATGACCCGGACCGGCAGACCGCCGAGTCTGGAGGAGTAGGAGCCGTCCGGCCAGCGGCGCAGGATGGGCAGCCGACGGCTGTCTTTGACCCGTACCAGGACTTGAGCGCCGGTCTGGGTGATGGCGCTGATGAGGGCGTGGACGGCGAAGTTGCGGTCCAGGAGAACGATCACGCCCTCGCGCAGGCTGGTCAGCAGCCGGGGCGCGTAGGTGGTCTCTCCGGCCGTGGTCGGCCCGAAGACCGCGTCCATGATGGTGCGGGCGCCGCAGCACACCAAGACCAGCAGGCGCAGCTGCGGGTAACCCGATCCACCGTGATTACCGCGATGTTTGGTGAAGACGGTCAGGTTGGCTGGGCTGTCGGGCACGGTCATGGTCGTCCCGTCGATGGCGCAGACGAGCAGCCCGCGCCAGCGTGCGCCCGGGACGGCGATGCCCGGGACCGGGCCGCGCACCAGGTCGAACAGCCACATCAGGGGGTTGACCCCGATACGACGCCGCGCCTGTGCCAGAGCCGCGGCGGTGGGCCTGGCGACGGGCAGATTGCCGAGTCCTGCCGTCAGCCGTTGCCAGACCTGCGTCCATCCCATCTCGGGGAACAGGCAACCGGCCAGTAGCAGGTAGACCACCACCCGGGACGGCAGGTCGCGGATCCGGCTCTGCACCGCACGCGTTTCCGTCAGCGCCTCATCGACCATGTCGAACGGGATCAGCTGCGTCAGTTCGCCGAGATGTCCGGGAGCGAAAGCCCCGGAAGCCACCACGACCTCGCCAGGCATGACAGACTGGACATCCAACGGAGCTCCTTGCCGAACTGTGATCTTGGTCGACACTGTTCTAGCAGGGGCTCTGTTGCTGTTTCCGCCGATTTGACGACACCACGAAATCGCTAACTAAGTGGTCTTGG
>NZ_JBITMP010000156.1:0-1605 GCF_044466425.1 Nonomuraea sp. NPDC049400 | reverse complement strand
GTCGGCAGGCGATGGGGCCAAGGGGCCGCGCCTGTATGACTGGGCGATGGCGACCCTGCCGCCCCACGCCGACGACCACCTGGGCGGACCCGGCGGTTTCCAGCGGTGGCTGCTGGTCCGCCGCAGTCTCACATCGAACGATCAAGGCGAGCTGGAGATGGCCTACTACCTGTGCTTCGGACCCGCGGGTACCTCGCTGGACCAGCTCGTTCGCATCGCCGGTTCCCGCTGGGCCATCGAGGAGTGCTTCCAAGCCGCCAAGAACGAAGTCGGCCTGGACCAGTACCAGGTCCGCCGCTACGACGGCTGGCACCGCCACATCACCCTGGCCATGCTCGCCCACGCCTACCTCGCCGTCACCGCCGCGCACGCCCCAAAAGCACGTGCGGCCTGGTCCCCCTCACCCCAGCCGAGATCCGCCGTCTCCTGGCACACCTGACCAGCGCCGTCACCCACCCCATCAGCGACATCCTGCAACGCGCCCTGGCATGGTCACACCTCCGACGCGCCCACCAAGCCCGCGCCCGCAGCAGCCACTACTGGAAACGCTGGCTACGCCACAACAAGATCCAGCTATAGATCACGAAACATGACTGTAGTACTAGGAGGCCATCCGTGAACAGACAGCCGAAGGTCAGACGCTGGCTGGCCAAATTAAGCCTCGTGGCGCTCGCTGCCGTCGGCACCGCGGTGGCCGTCGCACCACCCGCACAGGCCGCCCCCGGCTACGTCTACACCACGTTCAAGGGAGACGCCGCCGCCGACCAGGAGCTCTGGGTCTACTCATCGAGCAACGGCACGAACTTCAGCGTGCTGGCCGACACCAACTACCGCGGCCCCACCGGCGTACTGCGCGACCCCAGCATCATCCAGCACAACGGGCTCTACTACATCGCCCACACCGTCCAGTCCTGGACCACGAACTCCACCCACTTCAACATCGCCTCCAGCCCCGACCTGATCAACTGGACGCACGTCACCAGCGTCAACTCCGGCGTCGCCAACACCCGATTCACCTGGGCCCCCGAGTTCTACGTCGAGGGCAGCACCGTGCGGCTCATCGTGAGCATCGCCCAGACGACCTGCTCCAACTGTTTCCGGCCCTACATCTTCACCGCCCAGAACAGTTCGCTGACCTCCTGGAGCGGGCCAGTGCAGATGGGCGGCCTCGGCTACAACTACATCGACACCTACGTGGTGAAGTCAGGCAGCACCTACCACGCCTTCACCAAGAACGAAACCTCCAAGTACATCGAGCACTGGACCAGCACGAGCCTCACCAGCGGCTGGAGCAACCAGGGCCAGCTGTGGAGCTCGGGCTACGAGGGGCCCGCCGTGCTGCGGATGAGCGACGGCTCCTGGCGCATCTGGATCGACAAGTACACCAACGGCGGCATCTGGACGGCCACCAGCTCCAACCTGAACTCTTGGTCGGGCCTCAGCCAGATCACCTGCCCCGGCTGCCGCCACGGAACGATCCTGCCGGTAGCCGACGTGCCCAGTTCGGCGCCGGTCTACCGGATCAACGTGCGTCACAGCGGCAAGGCCATGGACGTCCAGCAGCCGAACACCGACAACGGCGCGCGCGTCGGCCAGTACACCTAC
>NZ_JBITMP010000155.1:0-1611 GCF_044466425.1 Nonomuraea sp. NPDC049400 | reverse complement strand
ACTTGGCCACCCGGTAGGTGGTGCGGGTGCCGTCGTCGTTCATGACCGTGACGTAGTCGGCGGAGACCTCCTCGACCACGCCGGCCTTCTCGGCGCTGATCACGTCGCCCGCGTCGGTCGCGGCACGGTATTCCATGCCGGTGCCGACCAGCGGCGCCTCGCTCTTGAGCAGGGGCACCGACTGGCGCTGCATGTTGGAACCCATGAGCGCGCGGTTGGCGTCGTCGTGCTCGAGGAAGGGGATCATCGCGGTGGCCACCGACACCATCTGGCGCGGCGACACGTCGATGTAGTCGACCTCCTCGGCACGGGCGAGCTCGGTCTCACCGCCCTTGGTGCGGACCAGGACGCGGGCCTCGGCGAAGGAGCCGTCGGCGTTGAGCGCCGTGTTGGCCTGCGCCTTGACGTAGCGGTCCTCCTCGTCGGCCGTGAGGTAGTCGATCTGGTCGGTGACCCGGCCGTCGACGACCTTGCGGTAAGGAGTCTCGACGAAGCCGAAGGCGTTGATCCGGCCGTAGGAGGCCAGCGAGCCGATGAGGCCGATGTTGGGGCCTTCAGGGGTCTCGATCGGGCACATCCGGCCGTAGTGGGACGGGTGCACGTCACGGACCTCGAAGCCCGCCCGCTCACGCGACAGACCACCGGGACCGAGCGCGGACAGCCGCCGCTTGTGCGTCAGGCCGGCCAGCGGGTTGGTCTGGTCCATGAACTGCGACAGCTGCGAGGTGCCGAAGAACTCCTTGATCGACGCCACGACCGGGCGGATGTTGATCAGGGTCTGCGGCGTGATCGCCTCGACGTCCTGCGTGGTCATACGCTCGCGGACGACGCGCTCCATCCGGGCCAGGCCCAGGCGGACCTGGTTCTGGATCAGCTCACCGACGCTGCGCAGACGGCGGTTGCCGAAGTGGTCGATGTCGTCGACCTCGACGATGACCTCACGGTCATTGGCGCCCGGCATCGACTCCTCGCCCGCGTGCAGGCGGACGATGTACTCGATCGTGGCGACGATGTCGTCCTCGGTGAGCGTCCCCTGGGAGATCTCCGAGTCGACCCCGAGCTTCTTGTTGATCTTGTAGCGACCGACCTTGGCCAGGTCGTACCGCTTGGAGTTGAAGTACAGGTTCTCCAGCAGGGTCTGCGCCGACTCCTTGGTCGGCGGCTCACCCGGCCGCAGCTTGCGGTAGATGTCCAGCAGCGCGTCATCCTGGCCGGCCGTGTGGTCCTTCTCCAGGGTGGCCCGCATGGACTCGTACTGGCCGAACCGCTCGAGGATCTGTTCGCTGGTCCATCCCAGTGCCTTGAGAAGCACGGTGACGGCCTGCTTGCGCTTGCGGTCGATGCGCACACCGACGCTGTCGCGCTTGTCGATCTCGAACTCCAGCCAGGCACCCCTGGACGGGATGACCTTGCAGCCGTACAGGTCCTTGTCGGACGTCTTGTCGACATTGCGTTCGAAGTAGACGCCAGGCGAACGGACCAGCTGCGAGACCACGACACGCTCGGTGCCGTTGATGATGAACGTGCCCTTCGGCGTCATGAGCGGGAAGTCGCCCATGAACACCGTCTGGCTCTTGATCTCACCAGTGGTGTTATTGATGAACTCCGCCG
>NZ_JBITMP010000154.1:0-1643 GCF_044466425.1 Nonomuraea sp. NPDC049400 | reverse complement strand
CGGATGAGTCCTTCATATCGCTGCGGGACGCCGGTTCCGGCGTGAAAATGGGGCCTGGTGGCCGTCTGTGACGTCGTGGTTTCTTGGTGCCGGTTGCGCCCGAGGATGAGTCTGACGCTGGGAGCCTGATTTCTTGAGGGTCGTTCCTTGTCGCTTCGTGCACGCGGGCCAGACTTCCGCTTATCGCCCTTGGTTTCCCCGGACGGCCGCCGTCTCGCCGGGGTCGGAAGATGAGGGAGGTGGATGTGGTGCAGGAGGTCGAGGACGAGCCGTTGCATGTGGAGCGGGTCGCTGCCCTGGATGTCGGCAAGGGCATGGTGGAGGTGTGTATCCGGGTGCCATCCGACCGTGATCGGCAGCGTCGTGCCCAGGAGGTGCGGACGTTCGGGACGACGAAGAAGGAGATCGTCGCGTTGGCGGACTGGCTGCGCTGCTGGGGCGTGAACACGGTGGTGATGGAGAGTACCGGCGATTACTGGAAGGCTCCGTTCTTTCGGCTGGAGGCCGAGGGATTCGCGTGTGAGCTCTTGGATGCCAAGCAGGTCAAGGCGTTGCCCGGTCGTCCCAAGACCGACCGGTGTGACGCGGTGTGGCTGGCCAAGGTCACGGAGCGAGGCATGGGGGTCGGATCTTGTTTCGTGCCGTCGGAGGAGATTCGCCGGTTGCGGACGCTGACCCGCTATCGGCGGCATCTGATCGAAGAACGGTCGCGGGAGAAGCAGCGCTCGGAGAAGCTTCTCGAAGACGCCATGATCAAATTGTCGGTGGTCGTGTCGGACCTGCACGGGGTGTCGGCCCGCGACATCATGGAGGCACTGATCGGCGGGCAGCGTGATCCGAAGGCTCTGGCGCAGTTGGCGCGCGGCAAGATGCGCAACAAGATCCTCGCGCTGGAGGAGGCGCTGGATGGCGCGGACACCTTCACCGGCCACCACGCTTTCGTGCTGCGGATGATGCTGGACAACATCGATCACATCACCGCTCAGATCAACGGGCTGACCTCCCGGATCGAGGAGCTGATCGCCCCTTTTGAACGGCAGGTCGTCCAGCTCGACGGCATCCCTGGGATGGGACGCATCGCCGCGCAGGACCTGCTGGCCGAGATCGGCGCGGACATGAGCGTCTTTCGCACGGCGGGGCACCTGGTGTCGTGGTGCAAGTTCTGTCCCCAGGTCAAGCAGTCGGCCGGCAAGCGCAAGGGCCGTAACTCCAAGGGGCGGGGCAATCGGTATGTGGCCGGGGTGCTGGGCGAGGTGACCGTCAGCGCCGGCCGATCCAAGACCCGTATCGGGGCCCGTTACCGCCGTATCGCCCGGCGACGCGGCAAACCCAAAGCCCAGGTCGCATGCGGCAACACCATCCTGAGCATCGCACACACCCTCCTATCCGATCCTGCCCTCGACTACGAGGAACTGGGCGTCGACTACTACGACACCCGCGTACACCACAAACGGCAGATATCCAGCCATATCCGCGGGCTGCAACGCTTGGGCTACCGCGTCACCCTCGAACCCCTCGACACCGGCGGAGCGGCCGCCTGACACCCACAGCACTCCAACCGAAGAGCCAGACCCCGATCTCAGCGGCGTGAACGCCGCTGAGATGTTGCCACGCGTTGGCTAACGCCGTGTTTTCGGGCCAGA
>NZ_JBITMP010000153.1:0-1706 GCF_044466425.1 Nonomuraea sp. NPDC049400 | reverse complement strand
CCTCGATTCGTCAGCGGGCTGTGTTGTGTGAGTGGCTCCGCGGTTTGCCCGTAATGTCCCCGATGCGGTTGGGGTGGGCCATCGCATGACGCTGCGGGGGCGCCGGGTTCCACGGACCCGGGCGGGGCTCCTTTCTGAATCGTCGAGGCGGGGTCCGACCCTCAGGCGAGGGCGGGCAGGTCGGTGAGGCGCTGCCAGGCCAGGACGAACGCCTGAGCCCAGGGCCAGGTGTGCTCGATCCGCAGATAGCGACGCCGGGCGTGGGTGCTCAGGCGGGCGGGCAGGTGGTAGAGCCGGTAGCGCATGGTGTCCGGTTCGGCGCGCTCCAGGTCATCTTGATCGTGCAGGGTCAGCAGGCGTATCCAGCAGTCCAGGTCGTGGCCGAGGTTGGCGGCCAGGATCCAGCCTTGATTGACGGTCCAGTCCTGGCTGGGCAGGTTGCGCAGGCCCATCGCCTTGCCGACGCGCACCCGGTCCTCGACCACCGCGTGCGCGCGGGCCAGAGCGTCCAGCCACTGCGGATGGTGGGAACCGGCAATGCCCCACATGCGGCCGATGTTGGTGGCGGTGATCGAGTACTTCCATCCGGTCCGAACCTCAAATGCGGTGAGGTTCTTGCGATGACGGGCCGAGGGGCGCACCCGGCGCACCAGCAGCCGCATGCCGTCCGGCCAGCCGGTGCGGCGGTTCAGGCCGGTCAGCTCCGCCACGTGATAGCCCTGCTGGAGGCCGCCGTCCTGATCGAGGGAATCGGCCCAGGCGGTAGCGGGCAGGCGGGCGATGGCCTGCTCGTCGAGTGCGGTGATGGTCCAGCCGACCAGATACCGCACCGTGCGGCGGGCGGTGTTCAACCCTTCCAGATGGGTCAGCAAGTCATGGGTGGCGCCCGCGCCGTCCACCCGCACCAGGATCTTGGCTTGGCAAGAGTTCGGGATCTGAGCCAGGGCCTGGCCCAGCACGCGCATGTGGTCGGCGACGGTGTTGCTGCCCGCATTGCCCTCGCGAAGCAGCATCGCCAGCGACTCTTGGGTGTTGGCGCACCAGCAGGCCAGCGGGTGAAAGCCATAGGTCTTCTTGAACGTGACCGCCGCGCCGCTCTTGTCCGAGGCCGAGGTGATGATGGTGGCGTCGATGTCGATGACGATCCACCCCCTTAGCCGTTTGCCGGCCACCATCAGCCAGGGAAAGCCGCAGGGGCGCAGGTGCAGTAACTGCCACACGTGGCGCCGCACCTGCGCCCGGGCCTTGGCGATGCCCGCGAGCATCGGCTCGTCCAGGCCGGCCAGCGCACGGCGGGTGGTGGAGTCCGATGGCGCCGCTCCGAACAACGCCGCCTGGTGAGCTTGCAGCCGCTCGGCCTCCAGCAGGCTCCGCGCGCCGCACACGATCGCTGCGGCCAGGCTGACCAGCACGTGCGCGCGGTCGCGCCAGGTCGCCTGCTGCCCTGCCGGCCACAGTCCGCCCAGCGCCTCGGTCAGCCCCACCCGGTCGGCGATCTTGTGCAAAAGCGCCGCTCCCGCGTGCCCGACCAGTCCCTTTCCATCGGCGGTGACAGACAACCGCCGGTCCCACCCGGTACGCTCATTCACCAGAAAGGTGCACCTGTTTCTGCGGCGGACACGACTTAGACACTCGAATCCTTGCAGCTCGGGGGCACCTTTTCTGTTGTTTCAGGCCACACCATCTCACCGCTTGAATATCTGGGG
>NZ_JBITMP010000152.1:0-1720 GCF_044466425.1 Nonomuraea sp. NPDC049400 | reverse complement strand
GGTTCTGATCCACTCGCTGTGAAGTGATCGCGTAGTTTCGCTCCACCTGGAATGATCTTGACGCGTGTGGCTTCGAGGTGCTCTCCCCTCTGCATGATCATGCTGGATCTGTCGCTGTGGAGGAGGTCAGGGCAGAGGATTCCGCGGTGACGATCACGGCCAGGACGACCACGCCTGAGGCGAGGTGTCCCACATGCGGCACTCGGTCGGAGCGACGGCACGGGAGCTATCGGCGCCGACTGGCGGATGTGGCGCTGACCGGCCGCCGGATGGTGATCGACCTGCTGGTGCAGCGTTTCCGCTGCACCGCCCAGGCGTGCGAGCGGACGACGTTTGTGGAGCAAGTCGAGGGCTTGACTGAGCGGTTCGCCCGTCGCACGCTGCGGCTGCGACGCTTATTGGAGCGCCTCATGCTGGTCCTGGCGGGTCGGCCTGCAGCGCGGCTCACCGAGGATCTAGGAGTGACGGTCAGCCCGAACACCCTGCTGCGGCTGCTGCGCCGCCGTCCCGAGCAGCCGCGGGCCAGGGCGCCGCGCGTGCTGGGTGTGGACGACTTCGCGACCCGCAAGGGACATGTGTACGCCACAATCCTGCTGGACATGGAGACCGGCGAGCGGGTGGACGTGCTGCCCGACCGCACCACCGATACCTTGATCGCGTGGCTGCGCGACCATCCCGGTGCGGAGATCGTCTGCCGTGACCGCGGCGGCGCCTATGCCGAAGCCGTACGAACCGCCGCGCCGGACGCCGTGCAGGTCGCGGATCGTTTCCACGTCTGGCGCAACTTGTGCGACGCGGTGGAGAAGTGCGTCCTGCTGCACCGGGCCTGCCTGCCCGAGCCGGCCGATGACGCGTCCGATCAGTCGGCATCGAGTCCGCCGCAGGCGGTCGCCCTTGGCGGTGCACCAGCTGAGTGGGAGGGAGCACGGGCCGCCAAGCGCCGGGAGCGGCACGCCGCGGTCCACGCCCTGCTGGCCAAGGGGGTGGGGATCTCCGCGATCGGCGAGGCGCTCGGCCTGGACCGCAAGACCGTCCGCCGCTATGCCCACGCCTCCACAGCAGAGGACCTGGCTCCCGCCCGGGACGGACGACGCGGCTCGCGTGTCGACTCCTTCCTGCCCTACCTGCACGAACGCTGGAATCAGGGCTGCACCGACGCCGCACGACTGTTCGACGAGATCAGCGAACGCGGCTACACCGGCAGCCGGCGCACCGTGCGCCGTCACCTGCAGGCCGTGCGCGCGAGCGGAAAGCCCGCCCCCAAGGTCGCCAAGCAGCTCACCGTTCGCCGCGCCACTCACCTGATCACCAGCCATCCCGAGCACCTGGATGAGAACGCCACTCTCCGGCTGAAGAAGTTGCTGGCCCGCTGTCCCGAACTCGATGCTGTCGCAGCCTGCGTGGAGTCGTTCGCGCAGATGATGGCCGACCTGGACGGACACCGTTTGCCAGCCTGGCTGGAGCAGGCCGAAGCCGCTGATCTTCCGGCCTTGAAGAGCCTGGTCAACGGCATCCGCCAGGACTTGGCTGCGGTGACGGCGGGATTGAGCCTGCAGTGGAACTCCGGCCGGGTCGAGGGCAATGTGAACCGGATCAAGCGGATCAAGAGGGACGGCTATGGGCGCGCCTCCTTCGACCTGCTGCGCCTACAGATTCTCCATGCGGACTGAAGGAGGCTCGTAACTCTCGCGAACAGATCACAGTAAGTGGATCAGAACCG
>NZ_JBITMP010000151.1:0-1751 GCF_044466425.1 Nonomuraea sp. NPDC049400 | reverse complement strand
CCTGGATTCACCGCTGAGGATCTGACAAAAGAATCGTGAAATAGGGCGAGGTGCCCTTTGACCTGGGATGATGGGAGTTCTCTACGCTTCCAGCAGCCCAGTCGGAAGGACACCTCGTAAGTGCAATTCTTCCACGACGCGGCCAAGACCGATGCGATCTTCGACGATGAGCACGTGATCGCGTACGGCGGGCTGGCCCCGGCGATGAGGCTGGCCGAGCGGTGCGGCCTGCCCGCCCTGGTCGGCGAGCACGTGGCCATCAGCACCGCCGACGGGGTCAACGCACCGGCGAAGGTCGCCTCGATCGTGGCGGGCATGATGTGCGGCGCCGACAGCATCGACGACCTGGACGTGCTGCGCCACGGCGGTATGGACAAACTCTTCGACGGCATCCGTGCGCCCTCCACGCTCGGCTCGTTCCTGCGCTCCTTCACCTGGGGCAACGTCCGCCAATTGGACAAGAGCGCACGCAAGTTGCTGGTCAACCTGGCCAGCCGCACACCGCTGCTGCCGGGCGCGGATGTGCTGGCCTTCCTGGACATGGACTCGATGCAGCGGCGCACCTACGGCTATGCCAAGCAGGGCTCGGGATTCGGCCACACCAAGATCCAGGGCAAGAGCGTGCTGGTGCGGGGGCTGAACGTGCTGGCCGCCACGCTGTCCACACCGCTGGCCGCGCCGGTGGTGTGCGGCACCCGGCTACGCGGCGGCAGCGCCGGCTCGGCCCGCGGGGCCGCGTCGCTGCTGCGCGAGTCGATTCCGGTGGCGCGCGCCAGCGGGGCGACGGGCACGCTGATGATGCGGGGCGACAGCGCGTTCTACTCCGCCGAGGTGGTGGCCGCCTGCCGCGAGCACGACACCCGCTTCTCCATCACCGCCAAGCTGGATCCCAAGGTCAAGGCTGCGATCGCCGCCATCGACGAGGACGCCTGGACGCCCATCGCCTATCCCCGCGCCGTCTTCGATGAACAGGCCGGCGGCTGGGTCTCCGACGCCGAGGTCGCCGAAACCCCCTACACCGCCTTCACCAGCAAGAAGGGCAAGACCGTCACCGCCCGGCTGATCGTGCGCCGCGTCCGGCGGCTCGACAATCAGGGCGCTGACGGCCAAGACGAACTGTTCGCCACCTGGCGCTACTACCCGATCGTCACCGACAGCCCCTATACGCTGCTCCAAGCCGAGGCACAGCATCGTGATCATGCGGTGCAGGAGCAGGTCAACGCCGACCTGATCGACGGTCCGCTCGCGCATCTGCCCTCGGGGAAGTTCGCTGCCAACGCCGCTTGGCTCACTCTGGCGGCGATCACGCACAACCTGCTGCGCGCGCTCGGTTGCCTGGCCAGCGCTCAGCACGGGCGTGCCCGTGGGGCCAGTCTGCGCCGCCGGCTCATCGGTGTTCCCGCCCGCATCGCCCGGCACGGCCGCGGGCACGTCGTCGTCCATCTGCCCCGGCACTGGCCCTGGCGACAAGCCTGGACCAACGCCTTCCATGCGACCCACCGCCCACCACCGGCCTGCGCGGCCTGACCCGCCCAACCCCAGGTCACCGCCCCACTCGACGGCGCCCCCGCCGGTCACCCGCGCCGCTCCAGCGCCCCGCCCCAACCCCGACCGCCACCCACGGACAAGCTGCGACCCGAGCGCGGCAGATCCCTCACGCCCCGAAACCAGGCCTCTACCTGCGACAGCGGTCCTCGTCGAGGAATTGGACCGAGAAATGATCACGAGAAATCAAGCCGTGGATTCAAGCT
>NZ_JBITMP010000150.1:0-1751 GCF_044466425.1 Nonomuraea sp. NPDC049400 | reverse complement strand
TGAGAGAGTTCCATCCTGTTTCCGCAGGTAGAACGGGCTGGTGTGGTGGCGGTCAGGTGTGAACGTCGTGGTGGCGAGGCGAGATCATGAAGGTAGATCGTTTGTCAGCGGGTGACTTCGAGGTGGGTGAGCACGAGTAGGGCGCGTAGCAGCGCGGTGGCATGCTGGGCGTTCAGGCGCAGCCGGGTCAGTATGCGCCAGTTCTTCAGGTCGCCGATGCCGTGCTCGACTGCGGCGCGCTCGCGGTTCACCAGCCGGTTCGCCTGTTTTTGGGCCTTGGTGAGCGGGTTGTTCTTGCTGGCCTTGAACCCGGTGATGATGACGGGGTCGTCGGGGTCGTCCTCCAGCCCGACGAAGCCCAGATCGGCCAGGGCGCCCAGGTCGAAGCGGCGCAGCCAGGTGGTGATCTTGTTGTGGCGGGCGGTGGTGATCTCGCTCGAGCGGCCCGGCTTGGCGCAGGAGATCCAGATCAGGTTGCCGTGCTCGTCGGTGAGGGCGAGGAACAGCAGGCCGTGGACCTTGTGCTTGCCGTTGTAGTTCTTGCGGTTGGCCTGCCCGGTGCGGCGGCGGGTGCGTACCAGGGTGCCGTCCAGCAGCACGATCTGCCCGCCGGCCTTGGCGATCTTCTTCAGGGCGCGGTCCAGGCGTGGGGCGCGCGCGGCGAGCAGGTTGATGACCTCCAGCAGCCAGCGGCGGATGGTGGAGGCTGAGACGTTGTTGCCGCCGGCCATGTCGGCCAGGCGCTGGTCGTGGCGCAGGACGGCGAGCACGATGAGAGCGATCTTCCCGGCGGGCAGTTTCCGCCAGCGGGACCCGATCGCTTTGAGGTGGCCGCGTAGCAGGTCGGCCACCAGGGTGATGGTCTTGGTGGACAGCGGCAGGCGGCACTGGTAGACAGCAGACGGCGCGTCCTCGGCGAGTGTTTTGGTTGTTCTCACACACCGCCATGCCCCTGCCGGGGGCGCGCCACGTCGCCGCCGTATGGGCGTGGCGCAGGCGTCGTCCCCGGTCAGGGGTGTGAGATAGGCGTCTCGGAGGTGCCGGTCAGGACGGCGGGGCGAACGCTCCGGCCGCGGTCTTGCGCAGCCAGCCTCGCTCGACCAGCCGATTCAGCTTGGCCCGGGTTCCTTCAACCTGGCCCGGTTCGGTGGCCAGTCCCAGCTGCTCGCAGATCGTCTTGACCGGCAGCGGGGCCTGGACGGAGCACACCGCGGAAAGCAGCGCCTGGTAGTCGGCGGGGAGTACGTGGGTCCCGGCGGCCTCGTGCCGGAAGCAGATCAACCGGCCGCCGGGCAGTAGTTGCGCGGCACGGTCAGCGGGCAGTGCCACCTGATACACCGGCGCCGGTTCACCGGCGGGCTCCTCGGCCGGCTCCGGGCCGGGCTGTTCGGCGAGAATTTCCTTGACCACCTGCTCGGCCACCCGCAGCCGGTCCAGGTTGTCTTCGGCCTCGGCCAGCTGGGTGCGCAGGTGCTCGGCGCGTTCGGTAGCTGCGACGAGGCGTGTGGTGATCTGGTCCAGCAGTGACACGGCATCCCCCGACCAACCAACGGCGGTTACCTGACGAAAGCATCTGGACACGGACGATAACGATCCTGGAAGGGCCGTCGCATCCGAATCACGGAAGATCCGCTTTTGTCCACCTGCCGGATGATCAAGAACCATGATCCCTGCCATTCACCAGCAGAGATCACGCCCAACTGCGCCAGGCCATCCCCTTCTACCTGGGAAAACAGGATGGAATCCTCTCA
>NZ_JBITMP010000149.1:0-1758 GCF_044466425.1 Nonomuraea sp. NPDC049400 | reverse complement strand
CTTAGCCTGAATCCACGGCGTGAAACTTTGAGCGAGGACCAGGAAATCAAGTGAGGTGCCCTTTGAACTGGGAGGATGGGAGTTCTTCACGCTTCCAGCCGCCCGTTACAAAGGACACCTCGTAAGTGCGATTCTCCCACGCCGCCAGCCGTACGCAGGCGATCTTCGATGACGAGCATGTGATCTCCTACGCTGGGCTGGCTCCGGCGCTGCGGCTGGCCGAGCGGTGCGGCCTGGACCATCTGGTCGGCGAGCACGTGGCGCTGGGGGCCGCCGACGGGGTCAACGCGCCCGCGAAGGTGACCTCGATCGTGGCCGGGATGGCCTGTGGCGCCGACAGCATCGACGACCTGGACCTGCTGCGGCACGGCGGGATGGACAAACTGTTCGCCGGGATCCGGGCGCCGTCCACGCTGGGCTCGTTCCTGCGCGCGTTCACCTGGGGCAATGTCCGCCAGCTCGACAAGGTCGCCCGCCAGGTGCTGGTTGCGCTGGCCGCGCATACCCCGCTGCTGCCCGGCGCTGAGGTGCTGGCCTTCCTCGACGTCGATTCGATGCAGCGGCGCACCTACGGCTACGCCAAGCAGGGCTCCGGCTTCGGCCACACCAAGATCCAAGGCAAGAATATGCTGGTCCGCGGACTGAATGTGCTGGCCGTCACATTGTCCACGCCGCTGGCCGCGCCAGTGGTGGCGGCCAGCCGGCTGCGCGGCGGCACCTGCGGGTCGGGCCGCGGCGCAGCCTCCCTGATCAGCCAATCGATCACGACCGCGCGGGCGGCGGGCTGCTCGGGCACGCTGTTGCTGCGCGGCGACTCAGCCTTCTACAGCGCCGATGTGGTGACCGCCTGCCGCGCCGCCGATGTCCGCTTCTCGGTCACCGCCAAGCTGGATCCCAAGGTCAAGGCGGCGATCGCCGCCATCGATGACGACGCCTGGACGCCGATCAAGTACCCTCGGGCGATCTTCGATGGGCAGGCTGGCGGGTGGGTCTCCGACGCCGAGGTCGCCGAAACCTCCTACGCCGCGTTTACCAGCAAGAAGAGCAAGCAGGTGATCGCCCGGCTGATCGTGCGCAGGGTCAAGAGACTCGACAAACCCGCCGGCGAGGACCAGGGCGAGTTGTTCCCCGCCTACCGCTACTACCCGATCTTCACCGACAGCCCGTATGCCCTCCTCCAGGCCGAGGAGCAGCATCGTGATCACGCGGTGCAGGAGCAGGTCAACGCCGATTTGATCGACGGACCGCTCGCCCACCTGCCCTCCGGCGTCTTCGCGGCCAACGCCGCCTGGCTCACCTTGGCGGCGATCGCCCACAACCTGCTGCGCGGCCTGGGCTGCCTGGCCTCGGCCTTCCACGCCAAGGCGCGCGGCGCCACCCTGCGCCGCCACCTGATCAGCGTGCCCGCCCGGGTGGCCCGGCACGGCCGATCCGGTGGCCACGGCCACCTGGTCCTGCACCTGCCCACCGGATGGCGCTGGCAGCCCGCCTGGATCAACGCCTTCACCGCCATGCACGACCCACCCGCCGCACGAGCGGCCTGACCAGCCGAAACCCAGATCACGCACCACCGACGATCGTCACGGTCATCCGCGCCACCGCGCACACCCCGAGTCCCCCAGAACCACCGGACAAGCCGCGACCCGAGCACGGCGGTCCTCCCACACCCGAAAACAGCCCCTCCACCTGCGGAACCGTTCCTCGTGGAGGAATTGGACCAGAAAACGATCACCAGGAATCACACAGTGGATTCAGGCT
>NZ_JBITMP010000148.1:0-1771 GCF_044466425.1 Nonomuraea sp. NPDC049400 | reverse complement strand
CTAAGGGCCTGCAGAGGAATAACCCGTAGCTTCCGGAGATGTCGATCGTTGCTGTGGTATGGGCGTGGCGGCAGAGACGGTGACGATGCTGGCGGCGAAGTTCGAAGCGGTCTTTCCGCATCTGGATGAGCGGCAGCGGCGGTTGCTGCTGGGAGCCGAAGCCCGCGCGTTGGGACATGGCGGGATCCGGGCGGTGGCCAGGGCAGCCGGGGTTCGCGAGGCGACGGTATCGGCCGGGGTGCAGGAATTGGAGTCGGGGCACGAGCCGCTGGGTCGGGTGCGTCGCCCTGGTGGTGGGCGCAAGCGGGTGGCCGATCTCGATCCGGACCTGCGTCCGGCGCTGTTAGCTCTGGTCGAGCCGGACATGCGCGGCGATCCGATGTCACCGTTGCGGTGGACGACCACCTCGACCCGCAAGCTCGCCGCGGAGCTCACCCGGCAAGGGCACAAGGTCAGCGCCGATACCGTCGCCGATCTGTTGCGTCAGGAGGGGTTCAGCCTGCAGGCCAACACCAAGACCTTGGAAGGCAAGCGGCATCCGGATCGCGACGCCCAGTTCCGCTACATCAATGAGCAGATCAAGCAGTATCAGGCGGCTGGGGACCCGGTGGTGAGCGTCGATACGAAGAAGAAGGAACTCATCGGCGCGTTCAAGAACGCCGGGCGGGAATGGCGCCCTGCCGGCCGACCCGTCGCGGTGGCCACCCATGACTTTCTCGATGCGCAGCTGGGTAAGGCCATCCCGTACGGCGTCTACGACCTGGCCGCCGATAGCGGCTGGGTCAATGTCGGCACCGACCACGACACCGCCGCGTTTGCCGTGGAGTCCATCCGCCGCTGGTGGAACGGCGCCGGCCAGAGCGCTTATCCAGACGCCCGCCGGTTGCTGATCACCGCGGACGCGGGTGGCTCGAACGGATACCGCACCCGCGCGTGGAAGGCAGAACTCGCCGCGCTGGCCGCCCAGACCGGCCTGGCCATCACGGTCTGCCACCTGCCACCTGGCACGTCGAAATGGAACCGCATCGAGCACCGGTTGTTCTGCCACATCACGATGAACTGGCGAGGCAGGCCACTGACCAGCCACGAAGTCGTCGTCCAGAGCATCGCCGCAACCACCACCACGACTGGGCTCACCGTGCACGCCGAACTAGACACCGGGCAGTACCCCACCGGCGTCACCATCAGCGACGCTCAACTGGCCGACCTCCCCATCACCAGCCACGACTGGCACGGCGACTGGAACTACACCCTTTTACCGGCATGGCCGACAGCCACCGAGGTCACCCAGGTCTCCGAGGTCACCGCCACGGCACTACCACGTGACCGAGACGACCATGCCTGGCTGACCCACCCCACCCTGACCGGCCTGCACCAGCACGAATGGGACCAGCTCATCGACCGGCTGACCCTCCTGCGACATACACAGCGAGAAGCCGACCTGCACCGTCAACGCGGTGGCCCACGTCAAGTAGCGGCAGGGACCGGCCGCCACCCCTCCCTCACTCTCCCCGAACGCCTTCTGATCACTGTCTTGCACCACCGTCTCGGCCTGCCCCAAGCGGTCCTGGCCGAACTGTTCCAGGTCACCCTCATGACGGCCAACCGAGCAATCCGCCAGATCCGGCCCCTGCTCGAACAGGCCGGCTACACCATCGCCCCCGCCCCCAAACGCCTCTACTCCGCAGCAGACCTCATCGCCTACGCCATGAGTACTGGCGCCGTTCCGAACAAGATCAACTCGGCGTGTTAATTCTCTGCAAGCCCTAAG
>NZ_JBITMP010000147.1:0-1817 GCF_044466425.1 Nonomuraea sp. NPDC049400 | reverse complement strand
GGATCTGGCGCAAAGTCCGTGAAGCGGTGACGGTGCGTAATGATCGTTAGGTTGTGAGGAGCACTCGTTTGCGGAGGAGGAGAAAGCCGGCACGGCCGAACATCTGGCGCTTGAGCATCTTGATGCGATTGACGTGACCTTCCACCGGGCCGGAACTCCAGGGCAGGGTCAGACCTGCGGTGACGGCGTCGAGGTCGCGTTCGAGGCCGCCTGCGAAGGCGTGAAGTGCGGGCAGGTCATCGGCTCTCACCGCAGCGAGCCAGCCGGGAAGGTCTTGGCCTCGGCGTTTGGTGAGCATGATGGCGAAGGTGCGGACGTGCTTGAGAAGTGCGGTCAGTTCCGGACAGCGGTCCAGGACGGTTGCGAGTTGGAGTTGGTGCGCGTCTTCGAGCCGGTCGGGATGGGTGGCGAGCCAGCCGGTGACCTTGCGGACCGAAGGTGCCGGCGGGGCGACAGGGCGGGCCGCGCGCAGGGGGCGTAAGTAGGTGCTGAGCGCGCCGTAGCTGCCGCGGTAGCCGAGCGCGGTGATCTCTTTCAGCAGGCGGGTGGCGTTGCGTTCGCCTGCTTGCCACCGCTGGTGAAGGTAGGGCTTGAAGTCGTCGACGGCGCTGGGCTTGTTGGTCCATTGCCCCCACAACAGTTCCTCGGGCGAGGCGGCGTGCGCGTAGCGGATCACGGTGCGGTCACCCATCCGGAGCTGGCGGGCGATGGCTCGCAGGCTGTGCCCGGCAGCCTTCAGCTCGTGGATTCGGGCGTGTTTGGCGCGGGTGCGCTCGGCGAACCGCGTCGAGCCCTGGCGGGCGGTGGTTTGCGCTGCTGATGCTCGTTCGGGTTGCTCGGGCCCATCGTCTGGAGGGTCTGATAAGCAGGGGCGATGTCGGGTGACCGACCGTTCCACGGCCTGGACGAGGTTGTGCCACAGGTGCCAGCGATCAGCACACTGGGTGGCCTGGGGCGCGCCTTTGACGGCGCCCTCGGCATAGGCGCTGGCTCGGTCCCGGCAGATCACTTCCACGTCGGAGTGAGGTCGAAGCCAGTCGGCCAGGGTGTCGGCCTGGCGATCGGGCAGCAGGTCGATGGGCCGGCGGGTGGTCATGTCGATCAGGACGGTGCCGTAGCTGCTGCCGCGACGCAGGGCGAAGTCGTCCACGCCCACCGCGGTGAGCTGGCCGATCTCGGGATCCGGGAGGGCATGGATCAGCCGGATCAGGGTGGAGCGGCCGACCGCCAGCCCCAGCACGGACGCCAGCCGAGCTCCGGCGCGTCCGGCCAACGCCAGGGCGATGGCCTCCAGCGCGGCACGCAGCAGCGGCGTGCGGCGGGCGTACCGCTGGGTCAAATCAGGGATCTGCTCGACGAAGGTCCGGACGACGCAGGTGGGGTTGTCACAAAAGAACCGGCGGACCTCCAGCTCGATCAGTATGGGCCGACCTGACACTGGAAGATCGTGAAGACGACGGCGGTAGCGGCTGTGCCGTCTGCCTGCCGAGATGCCACATCGCTGACATATCGAGTGGTCGGTCCCGCTCCGAGCCGTGATCAATAATCTCCCCTGATCGTGCTTGATGGCGTCGACATGCACCTGGCTCAGATGCGGGAACAACAGAAGAACGCAACAGGCTTCCTCGCCTGCCTGGGCATGCTGCACAATGACCTCGCGGCCGCTCGTGATGATCAGTTCCGGGATGAACCGGATCATGACGACGCGGCCGCTCTTCTGTGTATCGAGTTACGAAATCGCGATCAACCTGACCATCGCCTGCCCCCAGCGACGCGATCACATATCGTCACCGCTTCACGGACTTTGCGCCAGATCC
>NZ_JBITMP010000146.1:0-1900 GCF_044466425.1 Nonomuraea sp. NPDC049400 | reverse complement strand
ATGCAGAGGGGAGAGCACCTCGAAGCCACACGCGTCAAGATCATTCCAGGTGGAGCGAAACTACGCGATCACTTCACAGCGAGTGGATCAGAACCGCTTTTCATGGCCGCTGTCAGTCACCGGCGTGGTGATCTCGTAAAGCACTCTGAACGGCATGGACTACAGAGCGCGCGTGCCTTCACCGAGCGGCAGACGCGGGCCTCGTGGCGAGCGGTGCCTTCCGCGCTCATCGTCTGCGACGATGACCGGAGCATGCCCGAGCTGTTCATCAAGCGGCAGCTCACGATGGCAGGGGTGGTCAGGCACCTGCCGGGGAGCCATTCTCCGTTCCTGCCGCGGCCGGGCGAGCTGGCCGGCCTCATCGACGAGGTGACAGACGCCCTGCCCGCCGAGGCTAGCGGAGATCGTAGGGCGGTCTCGGCGGGCGCCCGCCGAGCTGGAGAGAGGCGAACGTTGCGGTGCAGCAAATCGGTCACGGACCCGGCACTCAACCTCGACCGGGCCTTCTTCCAAGATCCGCATCCGGTCTACCGGCGCGCCCGCGAGGTGGGGCCGGTACGGCCCGCGACCGCGCACCGGCGGCTCAGGGTCTGGCTGGTCACCAGGTACGCCGAAGCCAGGGAGCTGCTCAACGACCCCAGGCTGGCCAAGGACAGCGCCAGGGCGGTGAAGCTGTTCCCGCCGGGGATGGCGGGCCCGTACGCCTCGTCGTTGTCGGCCCACATGCTCAACTCCGACCCGCCCGACCACACGCGCCTACGCAAACTGGTGAACAAGGCGTTCACCGCCAGGACGGTGTCGCGGCTGCGCCCGCGCATCGAGCAGATCACCGACGGCCTACTCGACGGCATGGCGGAGGTGGGCGAGTTCGACCTCATGGAGTCGTTCGCCTTCCCCCTGCCGATCGCCGTCATCTGCGAACTGCTCGGGATCCCGGCCGCGGACCACGACGAGTTCAGGACCTGGACCGCCCCCTTCGTGGCGGCCTCGTCGGCGGAGGAGATGCGCGCGGCCCACGCGTGGATGCTGGCCTACCTGACGGGCCTCGTCGCCGCCAAGCGGGCCGCGCCCAGCGAGGACCTGCTGTCGGAGCTCGTGCACATCTCCGACGAAGGCGACCGGCTGACAGCGGACGAAGTGGTATCCATGGCGTTCCTGCTGCTCGTGGCGGGCCACGAGACCACGGTAAACCTGATCGCCAATAGCGTGCTCGCCCTGATCGGCAACCCGGACCAGCTGGCCGCGCTGCGGGCCGACCCCTTACTGCTGCCGGGCGCGGTGGAGGAGTTCCTGCGCTTCGACGGCCCGATCAACATCGCGACTCTGCGCTTCACCACCGAGCCGATCCGCGTCGGCGATGTCGTAATCCCCGAGGACGAGTTCGTCTTCATCTCCCTGCTGGCCGCCAACCGCGACCCGGACCGCTACCCTGATCCTGACCGGCTCGACCTCACCAGGCCAGGCGGCGGCCATCTGGCCTTCGGTCATGGCATCCACTACTGCGTGGGCGCGCCGCTGGCCCGGCTGGAGGCGCAGATCGCCATCGGAAGGCTGCTCGGCCGCTTCTCCAGCATCGAACTGGGCTCGCCCGTCCTGCAATGGCGCGTAAGCACCCTCATCCGTGGGCTGCACACCCTGCCCGTCCGGGTCCGCTGACGCGCCGGAGCGATTCGCGCAAACCCTCGCCTCAGGGCGAGCAGTGCTCGACGATGGGGCGTGTGGCAGGACGCAGTCGCCCGTGGCGGGCACTGGCCAGTGCAGTGGCACTGGCCGCCTTGGTCGTGCTGGTGGGCGCGGTCGCGCGAGCCCTAGGTAGCTGGTGTAAAGCGGTCGATCCCGGCCGGTTGCATCTCGATCGCGATCTGCTGAGCCGGGCCTGTGATCGAGCTTGGTGGCCCGA
>NZ_JBITMP010000145.1:0-1959 GCF_044466425.1 Nonomuraea sp. NPDC049400 | reverse complement strand
GACTCGGCGAACCCCATGAACCCGGCCACGGCCGCCACCAGCGGAAACGGCAAGCCGCCGGCCGCGCGCACCCATTCAACGACCCAGTCCATTGGCCCCTCGATCGCCGAGCATGAGGATCCATTGTGTCTTGCCCAGGAGTGCTTGCGATCCTCGCCGGCATATGCCTCAACTCGGCGGCGCACCGCCACCGCCTCGTTCGGTGAGCCCCAGCAACCCATATGTGATCTTTGAGTCGTCGTTGCTGATCTCAAGCGAGCCCAGGCCCGAGGAGGCGTTTGGGGTGCATACCGTCGACCATGCCGACGAAGGGCGGGTGGATGCTGTACCCGAGCATCCGGCGGATGTCCTCTGAGACGTGGCGGACGACGTCCAGGCCTGTGGAGAGGGTGAACGCCTCCTGGGTGCGCAGCCAGGGCTGGCAGTACTGGGCCGTGGCGGCCAGGCGGGGTGCGGCGCTGCGGTTGGCGCCGCCACCGTGCCAGAGCGCGCCGAGGAACAACAGGCAGGAGCCGGCCGGCATGACGGCGGCCAGGCGAGGGTCGGCGTCGGCGGGCGTTCTTCCGTCCGGCCAGAGATGGCTTCCTGGAATGAGGACGGTGGCGCCGTTGTCCTGGGTGAACTCGTCGATCGCCCAGATGGTGGCCACCGACAGCTCCGGGCGGGGGCGGGGAACGGGGTAGAAACCATCGTCAGGGTGGAGGAGTTGGGCGTCCTCGCCGGGCTGGATGTTGATGACCTGGAGCTGTGAGAGCAGGTAGTTGGGCAGCAGGAGCCGGTCGAGCAGCGCCAGAACGCGGGGGTGGTCGACGAGGCGGTCGACGGCGCGGGTCTTGTTGAGGACGCTGTAGAGGCGTTGGGTGCGGTGGCCTTCGAAGGTGTTGCGGCCCGTGCGCCCGAGGAGTGGTACGAGCGCAGTGTGCAGTGCTCGGCACTCATCGCGGCTGAGGAGTCCGTGCAGGATGACGTAGCCGTCGCGTTCCAGGGACGCGAGGTCGGCTTCGACCTCGGCGGGCTCGATGTCGCGGTTCTCGCCGCCGGCCGCCCGATGAGTGCGGGCGAGGTCGCCTGCCAGGTCTTCCAGGCGGTGCACCTCGGGATGTGTGCGCTGCTCGGTCATGATGTTCTCCTTAGGTCTGAGGCTCCGGCCGGTCTAAGGCTCCGGCTCCCGCCGCTCCTGCGACGAAGGCCCATGCTTCCGCGGCGACGCGTGTGCGATCCGGGCGCGGCGTACGGGTCAGGGCGATCGCCAGGGCCATGTGCACGCCGCCGAGGATGGCCGCCACCAGCAGTTCCGGGTCTCGATCGAGTGGAAGGTCACCGTCGCGCTGTCCGCGCGCGATGTTGCGGGCGCCCAGTTCGATGGCCTGGTGGAGGCGTTGCGTCTCGATGACCACCGCTTCGGCGTCGCCTCCCAACCTGCTGAGTACGACGGGGGCGAGGGGGTCGTCGTACAAGTGGTCCACCCACGCGGCGACCCGGAGGCGCTCCCTGTCGTGCCAGGTGGCGCCCTCGAACTCCCGGTTCGTCACCGCCTCGCCCAGCCTGTCGTAGAAGTCGGAGACGACGGCGCTCAGCAGGCCGCTGCGCGTGCCGAAGTAGCGGTAGGGCAGGCCTACGCTCACCCCGGCGCGCCGTGCCACGGCGGCCACCTCGATGTCGCCGGTCTCCGCCATCTCCGCGGTGGCCGCCTGGAGTATGCGTTGCCGGGCGGCCGAGCCTCTGGCGGACAGTCGCTGCTCCATGGCAGCGATATTAAGTTGAGCTCAACTCAATTTCAACCGCGGCGCAGTAGATGTGCACGCCGGGCGGAGTTCGGCGTACATCCCAGGGCGCCAGGTCAGTAGACACCGTCTACGCCGTAGGTAGACAGTGTCTATGAGCGATGCAGGATCTGTTCGGGAACGGTTGATCGACGTGGGCGTGGCTCTCGTGCTCAGGCGCGGGGCAGCCGACCTG
>NZ_JBITMP010000144.1:0-1995 GCF_044466425.1 Nonomuraea sp. NPDC049400 | reverse complement strand
GTGCGGCGGTAGGTGTCCGGTGGTACGCCGATCGTGCGGTGGAAGTGGCGGCGCAGTGTCGTCGCCGTGCCCATGCCCGTGGCCGAGGCGATGGTGTCGATGCTGTCGTGGGTGGTCTCCAGCAGTTCCTGTGCGCGGCGGATCCGCTGGGTCATCAGCCACTGCAGCGGGGTGGTGCCGGTTATCGAGCGGAAGTGGCGGGTCAGGTGGCGCGAGCTCATGTTCGCCTGGCGGGCCAGGTTCTCCACGGTGAGCGGCTGGTCCAGTCGGCGCATCACCCAGGCGAGGAGCTCGGCCAGGGGATGGCCGTCCTGGGCGGGCACCGGTGTGGCGACGAACTGGGCCTGGCCGCCGGCCCGGTGAGGCGGCACGACCAGACGGCGGGCGACCACGTTGGCGATCGCCGAGCCGTGATCGCGGCGGACCAGATGCAGGCACAGGTCCATCGCTGCGGCCTTGCCCGCGGACGTGAGCACGTTGCCGTTGTCGACGTAGAGCACGTCCCGGTCGACCTCCACCCGGGGATAGCGCGTGGCGAGCTCCTCGGTGTGGGCCCAGTGTGTGGTCGCGCGCAGCCCGTCCAGCAGGCCGGCGGCGGCGAGCACGAACACGCCCGTGCACAGGGAGACCACCCGCGCGCCCGACTCGTGAGCCGCGCGCACCGCCTCGACCAGGTCGGCCGGCGGGTCCTCCTCGACGTCCGCCAAGGCGGGGACGATCACGGTGCCGGAGTGCGCCAGCCGGTCCAGCCCGCAGTCGGGCTCCAGCAGGAACCGGCCGACCCGGACGGCATGCGTGCCGCACACACTGACGTCGTACCAGGGGCCCGGCACGGCGTCCGGGCGGGAGCCGAACACCTCGTAGGCCAGGCCCAGCTCGAAGTGGAGCATCCCGTCGGTAGCGGCGAGGGCGACGGAGCGCGGGACAGAACTCATGTCCGGAATTGTACGGGTCATGTCGTTCCGGACGCTGGCACCAGTGAGCCCGCTGGGACAGGATTTCCGACGTGGATCACTTTGAGCAGGTGGGAGCGGATATGGGATCGGGTCGGAACGTGGCGGTGTTCGGCGCCTACGGGCACACCGGGCGGTTCGTGGTAGCGGAGTTGCGCGAGCGCGGATACCACCCGCTGCTCCTCGGTCGCGACCAGCACAAGCTGCAGGCGCTGGCGCACGCCAATCCAGGGCTCGAGGCGCGGCAGGCTTCGGTTGACGATCCGGCCTCGCTCGACCGCGCGCTGAACGGCGCGGTCGCCGTGATCAACTGTGCCGGGCCCTTCGCCTCGACCGGCGCCCCGCTGGTCGAGGCGGCGCTGCGCGCAGGCATCCCGTATGTCGACGTGGCGGCCGAGATCGAGGCGAACGTCGACACCTTCGCGCACTTCGCCGAGCGCGCCCGCGCCGCGGGCACCGTGGTGGTCCCGGCGATGGCCTTCTACGGCGGCCTCGGCGACCTGCTGGTCACCACCGCGATGGGCGACTGGACAGCAGCCGACGAGGCGCACATCGCCTACGGCCTGAACAGCTGGCACCCCACCGCCGGAACACTCGCCTCCGGCGTGGTCTCCGGGCAGCGACGGGGCGGCCGCCGCGTCCGCTACACCGACGGACGGCTGGAGTACCACGACGACGCCCTGCCCACCCTGGAATGGCCCTTCCCGGCCCCGCTCGGCCCTCAGAAGGTCATCGGCGAGTTCACCATGGCCGACGTCGTCACCATTCCCAGCCACCTAGCCATCCCAGAGGTGCGCACCTACATGGCCGCCAAGGCTGCCGGAGACCTGTCCACTCCTGACGCCTCGGCACCCACCGCCGTCGACGAGCGCGGCCGCTCCGCGCAGACCTTCGTCGTCGACGTCCTGGTCCGCTCCGGCGGCACCGAACGCCGCCTGTCCGCCACCGGTCAGGACATCTACGCCATCAGCGCGCCGCTCGCGGTGGAGGCCGTCAACCGCATCCTCACCGGCCGCACCAAGACCACCGGCGTCGCCTCCGC
>NZ_JBITMP010000143.1:0-2168 GCF_044466425.1 Nonomuraea sp. NPDC049400 | reverse complement strand
TGTGCGAGTGCCCGCACCTGGGCCCGTGCCGACGCTTCGCCGCTGATCGCCGTGGCGAAGCGGGCCTCAAGGTCGGCGAAACCGCGGCGGGCGATCGCCGAGAGCAGGAGGTGATGTGTGGGGAAGTAGCGGCGCGGGGCGCCGTGCGACACGCCCGCCTCCCGGGCGATCTCCCGCAGCCCCAGGTCGGCTGCCCCGCGCCTGAGCACGAGAGCCACGCCCACGTCGATCAACCGTTCCCGAACAGATCCTGCATCGCTCATAGACACTGTCTACCACGATTTGTAGACAGCGTCTATCGATATCGCCATTGACTAGCTGGACAGGTGCTGCGCTGCTTGGCGATGGTGGCGCGCTTGAGCGGCGGTGCCCAGTGCGCGCCCCCACGGTAAGCAGGCCGGTGGCGGCGGCAACCGAGGAGAGGAGCCCTGATTGTGCCGAACTGAACTTTTCATAGATGATGGCGCCTTATGCGAATATTGGGCACTCTGGGGCGAGCTGTGGCCGCCGGGGCGATCGTTGGTGCGGTTGAAAGCGTGCTGTACGTCCCCGCCGAGGGCCCCGCCATCTTCCATGCCTTCGCCGCCTTACTCCTCCCGCTCCCACTCAGTGTCATCTTGACCAGTTGGTTCCGGGTTCCACGGGCACCTTAGTACTACTATTAGGGTTTGTGATCTACAGTCTCTGGTTGTGGCTGATGGGGTAACAGAGGACGTTCTGCGGTCGTGGGTGTCGGGGCTGGATGACCTGTTCGCGCGAGTGGCGGGTCGGTTTCCGCGGGTGGAACCGCGGCGGCAGGCGCGGGCGTATGTGACCGGGCTGCTGGCGCCGGTGGAGCGCAAAAACGGCTGGCAGTTGGCGGAAGCGGCGGGGGATGCTGCTCCGGACCGGATGCAGCGGTTGCTGAACAACGCCCGCTGGGATCCGCGGGGCATGCGTGATGACCTGCGGGAGTACGTCTTCGAGCAACTCGGTGCTGTCTCGGGTGTGTTGATCGTGGATGAGACCGGGTTCATCAAGAAGGGCACCGGGTCAGCCGGCGTGCAGCGGCAGTACTCGGGCACGGCAGGCAGGGTGGAGAACTGCCAGCTCGGCGTCTTCCTCGCCTACGCCTCACACAGGGGACGGGCGTTGATCGATGCCGAGCTGTACCTGCCCAAGTCCTGGCTGGAGGACCCGGAACGCTGCGCCCGGGCGGACATCCCTGACCACGCTACCTTTGTGACCAAACCGGCTCTGGCTCAAGCGATGCTGGAGCGAGTGCTGGCGACCGACAGCGCCCCCGCCCAGTGGGTGACCGCGGACGAGGCCTACGGCCAGGACCACAAGTTCCGCTCTTACCTGGAGAAGCAGCAGGTCGGTTACGTGGTCGCCGTCCCCCGGAACCAGTCGCTGGGGACGGGTATCGGCTACGGCAACACCGGCTCCCGCGCCGACGACGTGGTCGCCGACGCGCCGCCCGAGGCGTGGAAGCGGCTATCGGCTGGCGACGGCGCCAAGGGCCCACGCCTGTACGACTGGGCGATGGCGACGCTGCCGCCCCATCTCGACGACGACCTCGGTGGCCCCACAGCACGCAAGCGATGGCTCCTGGTCCGCCGCAACCTCACCGAGAACGACAGCGGCGAGCTGGAACTGGCCTACTACCTATGTCACGGCCCGGCCGGCACCACCATTGACCAACTCGTCCGCATCGCCGGAGCCCGCTGGGCCATCGAAGAATGCTTCCAGGCCGCCAAGAACGAAGTCGGCCTGGACCAGTATCAGGTCCGCCGATTCGACGGCTGGCACCGCCACATCACCCTGGCCATGCTCGCCCACGCCTACCTCGCCGCTACCGCCGCCCACGCCCCAAAAGCAGCCGCGGCCTGGTCCCCCTCACCCCAGCCGAGATCCGCCGTCTCCTGGCACACCTGACCAGCGCCGCCACCCGCTCACTCGACCACGCCCTCCAGCACACCCTGGCCTGGTCCACACTCCGACGCATCCACCAGACCCGAGCCCGCGCCAGCCACAACTGGAAACGCTGGCTCCGTCACAACAAGATCGTCCTATAGATCACGAACCCTAGTAGTAGTACTAGTACTACAGTCATGTTTTGTGATCTATAGTCGGATCCGTGTCGGATGTGGTGACGTCTGAGGATCTCCAGTCGTGGGCGGCGGGGC
>NZ_JBITMP010000142.1:0-2168 GCF_044466425.1 Nonomuraea sp. NPDC049400 | reverse complement strand
GGAGTCATCAAGAAATAAGGCGTTGCTTTTCGATCTTGAACTCGTTGACTTGGTATGGGCATACCGGGCGAGGTCCGCGATCAGCTCGTCTCGCGGTTCAGGGTGCTGTTTCCGCATTTGAACGAGCGGCAGCGGCGTCTGGTGATGGGGCAGGAGGCCCGGCTGCTCGGACATGGTGGGGTGCGGACGGTGGCGGTGGTGGCAGGAGTGTCCGAAACTACGGTCCGCGCCGGGGTGTTCGAGCTGGAGGCCGGTGAGGATCCGTTGCCGGACGGCCGCGTCCGTCGTCGTGGTGGAGGTCGCAAGGCCGCCGAAGCTCAGGATCCGGATCTGGTGCCAGCACTGCTGGCGCTGGTGGAGCCGGGTGAGCGCGGGGATCCGATGTCTCCGCTGCGCTGGACCACCAAGTCGCTGCGTGATCTGGCCCAAGAGCTGACCGGGCAGGGCCATCCAGTCTCGGCGCCGACGGTGGGCCGGCTGTTGAAGAAACAAGGCTTCAGTCTGCAGGCCAATGCCAAGACGCTGGAAGGCAAGCAGCACCCGGACCGGGACGCGCAGTTCCGTTACATCAACGAGCAGGTCAAGGTCCATCAGGCGGACGGCGAGCCGGTGATCAGCGTGGACACGAAGAAGAAGGAGCATCTGGGCGATCTGCCGAACGCTGGCCGGCAGTGGCGGCCCAAGGGCGATCCGGTTCGGGTCGAGGACCACAGCTTCTTCTTCACCGGCCCGGATGTGCCGCATGCGATCCCGTACGGGATCTACGACGTGGTCAAAGACACGGGCTGGGTGAACGTCGGGATCGATCATGACACCTCGGCGTTCGCGGTGGAGTCGATCCGGCGCTGGTGGCGCGGCCGCGGCAGCCTGGACTACCCGAACGCGGACCGGCTGCTGATCACGGCGGACTGCGGGGGCTCCAACAGCTATCGCTATCGGTTATGGAAGGCCGAGCTGGCCGACTTCGCCGCTGAGACCGGGCTGGCGGTGACTGTCTGTCACTTTCCGCCCGGCACCAGCAAGTGGAACAAGGTAGAGCACCGGCTGTTCTCGCACATCACTATGAACTGGCGCGGCAGGCCCCTGACCAGCCACGAGGTCGTGGTCAACAGCATCGCCGCGACCCGCACCCGCACCGGGCTGACCGTCGCGGCCGAACTGGACACCAACGCCTACCCGCTGGGCGTGTCGGTGTCCGCCGAGCGGATGAGCATGCTGCCGATCGTCCCGCATACCGAGCGCGGCGCCTGGAACTACACGATCGGCCCGGAAGACGGCAACCCGCACCTGCCCTTATGCGACGACCGGGCGCGCATCCGGTCCGAAAGCCTGCACGCTCTGGCCGATCCCCGGCTGACCGGGATGAGCCGAGAGGAGCTGAACGAGCTGGCTGCGTCTTTGGCCTCGGATCAGGCGGCCTTGGCCGAGCAGCGCAACTTCGAAATCCGTGGCGGCCCACGCCGACAGGCCAAGGCCAGCCACGGACGCCCTCTGCTCACCGCCGCCGACAAGGTCCTGATCGCCATCGTTTATCTCCGCCAGATCTGCTCCCAGCGCGTCCTGTCGGAGATGCTCGAGATCAGCCAGCCTCCGATCGGTCAAGCGGTCACCGAGACCGGCAAGCTACTGGCCGCCCGCAAACTCAAGATCGAGCCGACCGTGCTGCGTTTCACCAGCGCCGGTGCGCTCCGCGACTTTCTGGACAGCAACGTCATCCCGACGCGACCGAACCGGCTGGCGCTGCTCGGAGATCCGGCACTGACCGGGATGAGCCGCGCGGAACTGGCCGCACTGATTGAGCGGCTGTCGCTGCGGCAGGCCGCCGAGGCCGAGCAGCGCAAGCATCTTCAGCGCGGCGGCGACCGGCAGGCCGGCGCCCGCGGAGGCATCTTCCAGGAGAAAATCACCGACGCCGAGCGCGTTCTGGCGGTCATCCTCGGCATGCGAAAAGTCTGCACCTGGGAGGTCGTAGCCGAACTGTTTCAAGTGAGCCGACGAACGATCGGCAACGCCAAGATCTGGGTCCGCCCGCTGCTGGAGGAGACCGGCTACGTCGTCACTCGATCCGCAATCCGATACTCCAGCGCCGACGCGCTCCTGAACGCCATCACACCGCACGACGAAATCCCACGCGTCACAGAATCGACACCTTGATTCTTTACGGCTCC
>NZ_JBITMP010000141.1:0-2364 GCF_044466425.1 Nonomuraea sp. NPDC049400 | reverse complement strand
ACAGCAGCAAATGCGTGGACGTACCGGCCGCATCGACCGCCGACGGCGTGATCCTCAAGCAGTATCCGTGCAACACCGGCACCAACCAGCAGTGGAGCCGCACCCAGGTCTGAGCCCTGACCGGCAAGCCGAGCGCCCGGAACGGTCCCCCGCTCCTGCCCGCTTCCGTGTCTTTGCTCTCGCTCTGTTGTCGGCTTTTGGCGTCAGGTGTTGCCTGGCCCTTGACGGCAACACCGATCAAGAAAGGACGGGACACATGAGACATCATCAAGATCGCGTTCTGGTGTACAAGCGCTGCGGATGTGTCGATGCGATCTCCGGCAGGCAACTCGGCCGGCGCTGCGTGCGACTGGACACGGAGGAGCACGGCAGTTGGTACTTCGCGGTGCAAGTGCGCGGTGCGGCCGGACGCCGCGAGCGGCTCCGGCGTGGCGGGTTCACCACCGCCGAGCAGGCCCACCACGCGGGTGGTGAGGCGATCGCCGCCGATCAGGACAGTGGGCCGGGTGCGGGATACACGGAGGCGCGCTGGCTGCGCAGCTGGCTACAAGCGCAGCAGGGGCTGCGGCCGAGCACCCGCGTAGGTTACGCCGATCATGTACGCCTGCATCTGATCCCGTACCTGGGCGGGATCGAGTTGGCCCAGCTGACCACCCGGGACATCGGCCGCATGTTCGCCGCCCTCGCCGGGCGGCGCACCCGGTACGGCAAGCCGATCGCGCCTCTGTTTCCCCTCAGACAGATGGAGATCACAATAGTCAAGGAGATCAGGAGCGAGGAAGATCGCCGGGATGCTCGTTGATCAGCTGATCTTCACGAGGCCGGTCGGGCCGTGCTTGTCGCTCCTCAGCGTTAGGTACCAGGTCTTGCCGGCGGTGCCTGTCCACCCAGTCCCGGTCACGGACTTGTCGCAACCGGAGCTGTTGTACTTGCTCCAAATTGCGAAGTCGCTGCCGTGATAGAAGGTGACGCGAGGGCCGGACTTGTCGCACTTCGTGTCTCTGAGCGTGAAGCTGACGAAGTCCTGCCTGTAGTAGGTGTTGGAGCCGGACGTGACCTTGCAATCCCGTGCGAAGGCGCCACTGACCTTTGCCCAGCTGGTCGAATAGCTGAACGTTTTCGAACTCTTACAACCGGAGACGCTGGCGGCCGAGGCCGCGGGAGCGTTGATGGACAGGCCGGTCAGGGCGACCAGGACTCCGGCGGCGATCACGGTGGCCGACTTCCGCCGACGCGAGCTCATCTTCACGAAGGAATCTCCTACTAGCTTGCTTCGAAACTGCTCGGTTTCAAGCAGTGCCGATCACCATACGAGCCTCCGGTATAGCGCCGGTATGTTCACGGTGCGTGACTGCTTTTGGCGTCCGGCGGAACGGCCCCGTGCTGAGGAGACGCGGTCTGACGACCGACGAACCGCCGACTCACGCAAGAATCTCCGGGCGATCCGGCGGGCGAACTCGTCGGCTTGCTTGTCCCGGTGACTCCAACAGCACAGCACCCGCACGTGATGGTTCGTCCTCCTGCGCCCGGTTCGGCCGGGACAACCAAGATCGACAGCATGGTGCCGCTAGCCTCGGGCTTTCACCTGAGCGGCGGGGATCTGATCGTTAAATGGGAAAGTGCCCCCTGAACTGGGAAGATAGGGCTTGTCAAAGGCCCTGTCCGTCCGGAGTTCCGGAGCACTTTTCACGTGAAGACTATCGGTTCGAGTCGCAAGATCGTGGTGTCATCGGACGGGCAGGGGATCGTCTGTCAGGCCGGCGGCCTGCTGCTGGTCGAGGCGCTGCGGGTCAGCGGCTTGGCGCAAGGGCTGTCGCAGGCCCTGTCCGGGTGGCGGCGGCCTCGAGCGGTGCACGATCCAGGGAAGATCATCACCGATCTGGCGGTGATGCCCGCGCTGGGCGGAGACTGTCTGGCAGACGTAGCGGTGCTCAGGTCCTCGCCAGAGCTGTTCGGACCGATAGCCTCCGATCCGACGGTGTCTCGGTTGGTCGCCACCTGCGTTCACGCCGACAACGGCCGGCGCCACGAACCTCCGACACCTCTTGGCGGACGTTTCTACGCCTGCAAGCGAAAGGACTACTCGCCTGCGACTTCTTCCACATCGACACGATCTTCCTGAAACGCCTATACGTGTCGTTCGTGATGGAGGTGGTAACACGACGCGTTCACATCCTGGGCGTCACCGCTCATCCCACCGGCGCCTGGACGGCCCAGCAAGCCCGGAACCTGGTCATGGATCTCGGGCGCCGGGCCAACTCATTCCGGTTTCTGGCCCGAAAACACGGCGTTAGCCAACGCGTGGCAACATCTCAGCGGCGTTCACGCCGCTGAGATCGGGGTCTGGCTCTTCGGTTGGAGTGC
>NZ_JBITMP010000140.1:0-2379 GCF_044466425.1 Nonomuraea sp. NPDC049400 | reverse complement strand
GCCCAGGCCGGGCTCGCCGCCGACGAGGCGCTGCGGCTGCTTGCCGAGCACGGCCGCAACGAGCTGCCCGAGCCGCGGCGGCCGTCTCTGCCGCTGCGGGCCGCGCGCCAGCTGGCCGACCCGCTGTCGATCCTGCTGCTGTTCGCCGGGTTGGTCACGCTGGTGGTGCTTGGCGAGGTGCCCGAGGGGGCGGCCATCCTGGCCATCCTGCTGGTGAACGTGCTCATCGGAGTGAGCCAGGAGGTCAAGGCTGACCAGGCGGTACGCGCACTGCGGACGCTGACCGCGCCGATGGCCAAGGTCCGCCGCGGCGGTGTGGTGCGGCGGATCCCTGCGGGCGAGGTGGTGCGCGGGGATGTGGTCGAGGTGGCGGCGGGCGATCGGGTTCCCGCCGATGCGTGGGTGGTTGAGGCGTCTTCGCTGGCGGTCAACGAGTCGGTGCTGACGGGCGAGTCCCAGTCGGCGGGCAAACGTGCCGGAGGGCGGGCCGAGGGGCCGCTTGGCGATCGTGATGGCGTGCTGTTCTCCGGAACCATGGTGGTACGCGGGTCGGGTGTGGCCGTGGTGGCGGAAACTGGTGCCCATACGGAGATCGGCCGCATCGCCTCGGCTCTGCGGGGACATGTGAAGGGGCCGCTGGAAGTGGAGTTGGCCCAGGTTTCCAAACGCATCGGCCTGCTGGCCTTGGCGGCCGGCGTGGTGATGGTGGTCCTCGGGCTGACCAGGGGCGGGATCGAGCCGGTGCAGTTGGTGCTGGCGGGGGTGGCGCTGGCGATCGCGGCCGTCCCGGAGAGCATGGCTGCGGCGGTCACGACCGCGCTGGCGCTGGGCTCGCAGCGCATGGCGCGGCTCGGGGTGATCGTACGGCGGCTGTCGGCGATCCAGGCGCTGGGCGCGACCACGGTGATCGCCTCGGATAAGACCGGCACTCTGACCACCGGCCGACTGGCGGTGGCCGACTATGTGGAGATTGCGGGCGCCGATCTGTGGCGAGCCGCCGTACGCTGCAACGACGCCCGCGACGGGCTGGGCGACGCGGTGGACGTGGCGCTGCTGGTCGCGTCCGCCGATCATGGGGTACGGCCGGACGAGCCGCGGTTGGCCACCAGGCCCTTCGACGCCGACGCCCGGTCGATGGCCGTGGTCACCGAGGGGCCGGTGCTGACCGTGAAAGGCGCCCCAGAGGTGGTGCTGGCCCGATGCGTGCCTGGGGAGGCCACCCAACGGCTGGCTGATGCCGTGCCGGTGCTGGCCAAACATGGGCTGCGGGTGCTGGCGCTGGCCGAAGGCGACACCGGTGATCTGGACGCCGTGGGGCTGCGGCCGGTGGGGTTGGTCGGGTTGAGCGATGAGATCCGCGGCTCGGCCCGTCAAGCAGTGGCCGACTGCCGGGCAGGCGGCATCCGCGTGGTCATGGTGACCGGCGATCATGCCGATACCGCGCGTGCTGTCGCCCAGGAGGTCGGCATCGAGCCGGAACCGGTGGTGACCGGGTCCTGCCTGGACGGCCAGGATCGTACGGCCCGGCTGCGGGAGGCGGGTGTGCTGGCCCGGGTCGACCCGGCGACCAAGCTGGATCTAGTGCGCGCGCTGCGTGAGGGCGGCGAGGTCGTCGCGATGACCGGCGACGGCGTCAACGATGCCCCGGCCTTGCGCGACGCCGATGTCGGGGTGGCGATGGCCGGGGAGGAGGGCACCGACGTCGCCAGGGAAGCCGCCGCTGTGGTCGTCACCAGCGGTGAGCTGGGCACCATCGTGACCGGGATACGGGAGGGCCGCCGCCTGCACCACAACGTCGGTTCCATGATCGGCTATCTGCTGGCTGGGAACCTGGCCGAGATCTTCCTGGTGCTGGTCGGCCTGTTCGCCTGGCCCGACCTGGTCATCCCGCTCCTGCCGGTACAGCTGCTGTGGATCAATCTGGTGCTGGACGGCATCCCCGCCATCGCTCTGGGCATCGACCGGGCACCCGGCGACCCACTGGTGAGCGGCCCCGGCCGGGGCGGGCTGCTGTCCGGGCCGGTGCTGTCCCGTATCGGCGTCCGTTCGCTGATCGTCGGCCTGCTGGTGGCCGGCGCTGTGGAGGTTACGCGGCGGCTGGGCTGGGACGATGACCAGGTCAGGACGCAGGCAGTGCTGACCCTGGTGTTCGCCCGGCTCACGCTGGCGTACGTGGCCAGGGCGCGCCGCTGGACGTTCGAGCACGGCTGGTGGCGCGGCCGGGCGGTCATGGTCGCAGTGGTGGGCACGGCGGCCTTGCAGGTGCTGGTGACGCTGGCGGCGCCGCTGGGCGAGCTGCTCGCCCTCACCACGATCCCCCCGCTGGGCTGGGCCATGGCACTCGCCGCGGCCGCCTTGACCCCGCCGCTGTGCGACCTG
>NZ_JBITMP010000139.1:0-2433 GCF_044466425.1 Nonomuraea sp. NPDC049400 | reverse complement strand
TGGCAGTGCGCCATGCGGCGCCTTGTCGTATCCCCGGTTCAGCCGGGAGGAATTCGGAGGGAGGTTCTTGGGTCTGATGGCTTACCCAATCCGGAAACGGTAAAGGGGACCAGAGCATGCCAGAAAATCGGCGGCCGGGTCCAGGTAGCAGGGACGGCGCGTCGAGAGACCCGCGTGACACGGTGAAAGCTGGATTGCCTGAACCCTAATTCCCAGAAGATTGAAGGTCGAATCCGTCGGAAAGCTACCCGTAACCGACGCCGCACCCTGCGACGGCTTTATGCCATGGCCGACGCAACCTCCGGAGTGCGGAGCGATGCCCAGTGAGGGCATTCAAGGGAATGAGTGGGGCACCTACATCACGCTATGACGTACGACAAGGACGAACATGGGATCGCCTAAGGGAAGAGGTCTTCCTATGGCGACGGAGGCCCCGTAGTAGTCGCCGGAGTAACGACCGGCCAAGGAGGACGGGAAAGCCGTCCACATTCGGGCGAAGGGGGCCAGGTGATCGGACACCACAGAAGCTGGGAGGTATGCGAAATGCAGAGCGCCGAAACGGTGCTGGGTGTCCTCCATGAACGCGGCAGG
Source organism: Nonomuraea sp. NPDC049400 (assembly GCF_044466425.1). Lineage (NCBI taxonomy): Bacteria > Bacillati > Actinomycetota > Actinomycetes > Streptosporangiales > Streptosporangiaceae > Nonomuraea > Nonomuraea sp. NPDC049400. The sequence continues at coordinate 1,842 of NZ_JBITMP010000139.1, read as the reverse complement.
CGTGGCCTGCCATGCAATGAGCTCTATCGACAACTCTTCAACCCGCAGTTGTATCTGCTGGCCTATGGACGTCTCTACTCCAACAAGGGAGCGATGACACCCGGGGTCAGCGCAGAGACCGTGGACGGCATGTCACTGGGCACGATCGAGCGCATCATCGATGCGCTGCGTCACGAACGCTACCGATGGAGCCCAGCCAGAAGGGTCTACATCCCGAAGCGGCCGGGCAGCGCCAAGCTGCGCCCGCTCGGCCTGCCGCCCTGGTCGGACAAGCTCGTCGGCGAGGTGATCCGCCTGCTCCTTGAGGCGTATTACGAGCCGACGTTCTCCGACGCCTCCCACGGTTTCCGTCCTCGCCGAGGTTGCCACACCGCTTTACGCGATGTGGCGCACACGTGGACGGGGACGACGTGGTTTATCGAGGGGGATATCGCTCAGTGTTTCGATCGGCTCGACCACGAGGTCATGCTCAAGATACTGGGCGAGAGGATCCACGATTATCGGTTTCTGCGGCTGATGCGGAACATGCTGAAGGCCGGATACATGGAGGATTGGATCTGGAACGCCACGCACAGCGGAAGCCCGCAAGGCGGAGTCGTTTCTCCTATCCTATCTAATATCTATCTGCACAAGTTGGATGAGTTCGTCGAGCAGACTCTGATCCCGCAATACACCCGAGGAAAGGTCAGGAAAGGCAATCGCGCCTTCTATCGAATATGGGGCGCGATGCAGCGTGCGAGCAAGCGTGGTGACCGCACGGCAGTGCGCGAGCTGCGCAAGCAACTCCACCGCATTCCCAGTCTGGATCCGCAGGATCCCGGCTATCGGCGGCTGCGGTATGTGCGCTATGCCGACGACACCCTTCTCGGGTTCGCCGGACCGAAAGCAGAAGCAGAGGACATCAAAGAGCGTCTGGCGCAGTTCCTGCGTGACGATCTCAAACTGGAACTGTCGCCGGACAAGACGCTCATCACGCACGCTCGCACCGGGGCGGCGAGGTTCCTCGGCTACGACATCACCGTGCATCACGACGACCGTAAGGTCTCCGGCAGACGACGCTCCCTCAACGGGACGGTCGGTCTGCATGTCCCTCGCTCGGTGGTGGTCGCCAAGCAGGCCCGGTACATGCAGCGCGGCAAACCCGCGCGTCGGCCCGAGCTGCTGAACCAAGACGACCACGTCATCATCAGCACCTTCGGATCCGAGTACCGCGGCATCGTCCAGTACTACCTGCTGGCCGGCGACGTCTTCCGACTCGCCCGGCTGCAATGGGTCATGGAGACCTCGATGCTGATGACGCTGGCCAACAAGCACCGCTCGACGGTGTCGAAGATGGCCCGCAAGTACGCGGCCACCGTCGCCACACCGCACGGGCTGCGTAAGTGCTTTGAGGCTCGCGTCGAACGCGTCGGCAGGAAACCACTGGTCGGACGGTTCGGCGGGATCCCGCTGAGACAGGACAAGAAGACGGTCGTCACCGACCGTCGGCTGCCCCCGGTCAACATCAAACGCAAGGAGCTGGTCACCCGGCTCCTTGCCGGACGATGCGAGTCATGCGGGCATGTCGACCAGGTGGAGGTCCACCACGTCGCCAGACTTGCTGACCTCGGACGAGCGGGAGAGCGGCCGCCGTGGGCAGATCTCATGGCCGCACGACACCGCAAGACCCTCGTGGTCTGCGGAAACTGTCACGCGGACATCCACGGCAAGAACCCTGTCCCAGCACTCACGGAGTAGTCACTGGAGAGCGACGTGCGGTGATAAGTCGCATGCGTCGTTCGGGCTGGGGGCCGCTGGAACAGGACCTGCTCAGCAGGCACCTCGTCAGCGGCCCACCAGTAC
>NZ_JBITMP010000138.1:1490-2672 GCF_044466425.1 Nonomuraea sp. NPDC049400 | reverse complement strand
AAAAGTCTGCTTTGTGGTCAAGTCCTCGGCCTATTAGTACCGGTCAGCTCCACACGTTACCGTGCTTCCACCTCCGGCCTATCAACCCGGTCGTCTACCGGGAGCCTTACCCCCTCACAGGGTGGGAGACCTCATCTCAAGGCAAGCTTCCCGCTTAGATGCTTTCAGCGGTTATCCCTCCCGAACGTAGCCAACCAGCCGTGCACCTGGCGGTACAACTGGCACACCAGAGGTTCGTCCGTCCCGGTCCTCTCGTACTAGGGACAGCCCCTTTCAAGTCTCCTGCGCGCGCAGCGGATAGGGACCGAACTGTCTCGCGACGTTCTAAACCCAGCTCGCGTACCGCTTTAATGGGCGAACAGCCCAACCCTTGGGACCTACTCCAGCCCCAGGATGCGACGAGCCGACATCGAGGTGCCAAACCATCCCGTCGATATGGACTCTTGGGGAAGATCAGCCTGTTATCCCCGGGGTACCTTTTAGCCGTTGAGCGACACCGCTTCCACACGCCGATGCCGGATCACTAGTCCCAGCTTTCGCTCCTGCTCGACCCGTCAGTCTCACAGTCAAGCTCCCTTGTGCACTTACACTCAACACCTGATTGCCAACCAGGCTGAGGGAACCTTTGGGCGCCTCCGTTACCTTTTGGGAGGCAACCGCCCCAGTTAAACTACCCACCAGACACTGTCCCCGATCCGGATCACGGACCAGAGTTAGACATCCAAAACGACCAGAGTGGTATTTCACCAATGACTCCACCCGAACTAGCGTCCGAGCTTCCCAGTCTCCCACCTATCCTACACAAGCCGTTCCAAACACCAATGTCAAGCTGTAGTGAAGGTCCCGGGGTCTTTCCGTCCTGCTGCGCGAAACGAGCATCTTTACTCGTACTGCAATTTCACCGGGTCTGCGGTTGAGACAGCGGGGAAGTCGTTACGCCATTCGTGCAGGTCGGAACTTACCCGACAAGGAATTTCGCTACCTTAGGATGGTTATAGTTACCACCGCCGTTTACCGGCGCTTAAGTTCTCACCTTCGCCAACTTGCGCTGGCTAAGCGGTCCCCTTAACGTTCCGGCACCGGGCAGGCGTCAGTCCGTATACATCGTCTTACGACTTCGCACGGACCTGTGTTTTTAGTAAACAGTCGCTTCCCCCTGGCCACTGCGACCCCCACCAGCTC
>NZ_JBITMP010000138.1:0-1393 GCF_044466425.1 Nonomuraea sp. NPDC049400 | reverse complement strand
CAGGCGTCAGTCCGTATACATCGTCTTACGACTTCGCACGGACCTGTGTTTTTAGTAAACAGTCGCTTCCCCCTGGCCACTGCGACCCCCACCAGCCTCGGACGCACGGTCCTACACCAGCAGAGGTCCCCCTTCTCCCGAAGTTACGGGGGCAATTTGCCGAGTTCCTTAACCACAGTTCACCCGATCGCCTCGGTATTCTCTACCTGACCACCTGAGTCGGTTTAGGGTACGGGCCGCCACAACACTCACTAGAGGCTTTTCTCGGCAGCATAGGATCATCCACTTCACCACAATCGGCTCGGCATCACATCTCAGGATACATACGAGGCGGATTTACCTACCTCGCTCCCTACATGCTTACCCCAGGACAACCATCGCCTGGGCTGGACTACCTTCCTGCGTCACCCCATCGCTTACCTACTACCCGATCGGTTCGAGCGTTCAGTCTCACCCACACTCCGAAGAGCGTTAGGGACTTAAGGACTCTTAGCATCACGAGGTTCGATATGGGCGCATTGAAGCGGGTACGGGAATATCAACCCGTTGTCCATCGACTACGCCTGTCGGCCTCGCCTTAGGTCCCGACTTACCCTGGGCGGATTAACCTGCCCCAGGAACCCTTGGTCATCCGGCGCGAGGGTTTCTCACCCTCGATTCGCTACTCATGCCTGCATTCTCACTCGCACAGCCTCCACAACTAGATCACTCTGCTGCTTCACCGGCTGCACGACGCTCCCCTACCCACCAACAACCCGAAGGCTGTCAGTGCCACGACTTCGGCGGTGTACTTGAGCCCCGCTACATTGTCGGCGCAGAATCACTTGACCAGTGAGCTATTACGCACTCTTTCAAGGGTGGCTGCTTCTAAGCCAACCTCCTGGTTGTCTCTGCGACTCCACATCCTTTCCCACTTAGCACACGCTTAGGGGCCTTAGTCGGTGATCTGGGCTGTTTCCCTCTCGACTACGAACCTTATCGCCCGCAGTCTCACTGCCACGCTCTCACTTACCGGCATTCGGAGTTTGGCTGACGTCAGTAACCTTGTCGGGCCCATCGGCCATCCAGTGCTCTACCTCCGGCAAGAAACACGCAACGCTGCACCTAAATGCATTTCGGGGAGAACCAGCTATCACGGAGTTTGATTGGCCTTTCACCCCTACACACAGATCATCCCCCAGGTTTTCAACCCTGGTGGGTTCGGTCCTCCACCCAGTCTTACCTGAGCTTCAACCTGCCCATGCGTAGATCACTCCGCTTCGGGTCTACAGCATGCGACTCAAACGCCCTATTCAGACTCGCTTTCGCTACGGCTACCCCACACGGGTTAACCTCGCCACACACCATAACTCGCAGGCTCATTCTTCAAAAGGCACGCAGTCACATCACACAA
>NZ_JBITMP010000137.1:0-3046 GCF_044466425.1 Nonomuraea sp. NPDC049400 | reverse complement strand
GAGGAGACCGACCAGGACAAGCCGGTCCATCTGACCGGTGTGACCGATGACGGCGTCGCCTTCGGTATCGGCGCCTCGACTGCCGACCAGGCCGACCCGCGGGTCACCATCGACCTCGCCACAGGCCAGGTCCAGGCCGCCGACTACGTCGTGGCTCCCTTCGGCGACTACTCCGGATACGGTCTGTTCTGGGACGACTCCACAAACACCATGGTCGCCTATCCACACGTCAAGTGACCGCACGCGTGAGAGACCGGTCGCGCTCAGTGATGCAGGCGGCCCCCGCGGGGGCTGCGCCCGTGTCCGGCACAGGTGATCCGTAGCGCGGCCGGAGCGAGCCCGGGCGGGAGATGGAGTTCGAGGCGGATGTGTGCGGCCTGCCTGAGCCCCTGGATGCGCTGGTGACCGCAGCGCTTGCCCGGGATCCCACACAGCGGCCGGCCGTCGGGGAGGTGCTGCTGGGGCACGGCGGCGAGGCGCCGCTCCGCCGCGGCAATGACCTGCTCGAACGCGGCCTTACGCAGGCGGGTGCCCTGGCCGGACGGCCCGAGCCCGACCTGGGCGCGATCGCGGAGGAGATCTATGGCGAGCTGACCGAGGCCGAGCGGGCGACCGTGCCCGAGATGTTCCTGCGGATGATCGACGGCGACGAACTCCGGCCCGTCGGCAGGGACGAGCTGCCGGACTCGCTCGATGTCTGTCCCAGGGGGCGGCTGACCTGGAGGCGACGGATTCGCGCCAGGCCGCGTCGTCCAGGTTGAGGGCTCCCAAGACAGAACCAGGAGAGGGCTCTTCATGGAGCCACACGGGGCGAACCCGATTCACACGATGCTGTCCTCACTCCACGCGCGAAGGGCGGCCTGGAATTACGCCGTTCTGGAGATGGGGGAACAGGGTTCCAGCGTTCGTCCGGTCAGCGCTGCTATCGACGGGTGTCGCCATTGGCGGTCCCTTCGTCCCCGAGGCCGGGTTTTGCGCAGTCGACCGGGCTCGGCCCCGTTTGGGGCGCTGTCGATCGGTCCCTAAGATCTCAGTCGCCGATCTGCACGAGGGCCCGGTTCTTCCCTCGCCAGCACGACCTGGCTGATCGCGAGTGCGAAGAATCCGAAGACGGCCACCACAGGCCCAATACCGAGGACCACATCGGGATGAGACGGCACGACGGCCGCACCGCACGCGACAACGTCCACTGCAGCGAGCGCGGCGCCCACCACATGAACGCCACCTGACGGTCGGATCAGGGCGACCACCGCCAGCAACGACGCGATGATTGCGCCACCCGCGAACGCGAACGTCACCAGGAGCATCACCGGAACTGCTCGATGAACGTCCAGATAGGACAGTCCCAGATGGCCGACCACGACTTGGCCGAAACCTGGAACGAATCCCTCGGCTTGTTCGGCCGTTCCTGACCGGGCCGGCGCGATCCAGGGCAGCAATCCCGACACGACCACGGCGGACAGCCCCGCCACCAGCCCAACACGGGCCGCACGATAGGCCCCGCTCTGATGGCCGCGCGGCCGCGCCGATAACTCGCTCATCTCCCCTCCGGACCCGCCCGCCATGATCTCCGCCAGGGTTGATCGTGCCACGGGCACCAACCGATGCCAACCATCTCTCGCCCGGTGTGCGGCCCTCGTGGAGGCGACGGAAAGTCACCCTCCAGGACGTCCCAGAATCGGGGATCCGCTCGTCCTGGGCGGGACCGGCATCCGCAGCCTGGCGCTGACGTTCGCCGGCGGCGTGGCCCGCTGGCAGCAAGCCCGCGACTCCGCCGCACGTCGCCGCTGACTCTGCTGCACGATCATCCGGCCTTCGGCAGAGGCAGCATCGACCACCGAAGGACGCTGAACGGGTGGGATTGTGAAAAATCTGCAGGTTGTCTTCCGTCGTTGCGGCGATGATCGTCAGCGAACGACCTCGGGTCTGAAGAGGGAACCACCTCACCATGGGCCGGCGATCCGCCCGTCGGCCTCCAGCCCGTACCGCAACAGATCCCCCCACCGGCCATCCACACCACTCGCCAGCCACTGCCGGGCCAACCCCCACAGGGCCCTGATGTCGCCGGTGTCGGCGGCATGTTGCCACAAAGCGAAGGCGTGGCGGCGGCCTCGCAGGTGGGCGGCTTGATCGAGAGCGATGTGATCGCTGGTGGTGGCAGCATGGCCGACGGCGGCGTCCCAGAATCCGGCTGGAGGACATATCAGGCGACGGGTCCTGGTGCCGTGCTGTTCCAGCCAGCCGTCGGTCAGCAGGTCCCACTGCTCGTCGGTCAGGTATCCGGCGGCGGCCTGTTCCAGCAGCAGTCGCGGCAACGCGGGGCCGTGGCCCAATCGGCGCGCGTCCATCGCCGCGTGCAGCACTGCCCGGGCCGCGAAGCTCGCCTTGTCGTAGCGATCGATCAACGCAGGTCTACCGGCCAGGTACTGGGTCAACGCCCCATCGTGGGCAAGCTGCCGGGCCTCGGCCAGCCGCGGATCGTTTCGCTCGTCGGCGTGGTGATGTGCGGCCTGCAAATCGGCGCCGGTGAAGGCGTCCGGACACGGATGCTGACTTTTTTGATCAGTTCCTGGGCTTGTGCGTGCGGATCAGGCCCGCCGGGAGCGGGGACTGCGGTGAGGATGGCCCAGTAGTCCGGCCACAGCGTGCCCAGCACCACCACCGGACCACGCTCGGGGGTGGCCAGCAGATCACGCAGCGCGGCGGCGACCTGCTCGCCGCTGCCGCTACCGTGGGTGAGCAGGTAGTGCTGGGCTTCATTCAGCCACACCACGGTGTGCGGACCTAACGCATCCAGACCAGCCAGTACGGCTTCGGGCCGGTCCGGGCGCAGCGGATGCCACAGCCGCCACGGCTCCGGCAGCCGGCGTACGGCCTCCCACAAGGGACGGGTCTTGCCAGTGGAGGAGCCGCCGACCAGCATCGCCATCCGCACATCGGCGTGGGCGCATGCCTAGGTAGCTGGTGTAAAGCGGTCGATCCCGGCCGGTTGCATCTCGATCGCGATCTGCTGAGCCGGGCCTGTGATCGAGCTTGGTGGCCCGAT
>NZ_JBITMP010000136.1:0-3116 GCF_044466425.1 Nonomuraea sp. NPDC049400 | reverse complement strand
ACGGTCGTCAACACGGGCGGCGCCTTGGTGCCCGGCGGCCCGGTCCCGGCGATCGTGCTCGGCGTGCTCACGGCGTTGTGGGTGCTGGCCGCCAGCTGGTTCCTCATCCGCGAGCACCTGCCGATCCCCGCTGTGGGGGCGAGGCCGGCGATGGGCCACTAGACATCTCGTGCGCCTCAGCGGCGGACAACGGCGACCGGGCAGTGAGCGTAGTGCAGCACACCGTGGCTGACGGAGCCCAGCACCGCGGACACCATACCGCCGTGTCCCCGGTTGCCGACCACGACCAGATCGGCGCCCTTGGACGCTTCAGCGAGGGCCGCCACGGGATGAATGGAGGTGATGTCCTCGATCACGTTGACCTTGGGATGCTTGGCCCGCCAAGGGACGAGTCGATCACGAAGGAATTCGTACTGGGCTCGTTGTAGCCGCTCCAAGTTGATCGAGACCGCGTGAACGGGAACAGCGTAGGCATAGACGGCGCGCAGCGCTGCTCGGCGCAGGGAAGCCTCGGCGAAGGCATGGGCCAGGGCGGGCTCGCAGGAATCGCTCTCATCCACGCCTACCACGAGCTGCCCGTGTTCGGCCGCCATCTCTCGTACCACGACGACCGTGCCGTGTGCGTGGCCCGCCACGCCCAGGCTCACCGAGCCGAGCAACGCGCTCGCGAACCCGCCCCGGCCGCGCGAGCCGACCACCAGCTCGGCGGCCGACGCCGCCCGCACCCGCAGGTCCGCCACCGCCGATCCGGTCACCACTCTGGTAGCGACCTCGACGCCGGGCCATCCGGCCATGACAGTCTGGGCCTCCTCCTCCAGCATCACCTCGGCGGCCTCTCCGAGCGCTTCCAGCAGGCCGGGGACCGGATAACGCGGAAGGTCGTAGGTGCCGCGTTCGATCACGTGCACGAGCTCGAGCCGGAGCCCCTTGCGTGCCGCGTCGGCAGCTGCCCACGCGAGCGCGGCATCGGCGCCCGGCGAACCGTCAGTTCCCACGACGATGACGTCGTTCATGGTTGCGCCTTTCGCTAGCTGCCGAGAGCCCTCCCCTGCGGACCTCCTGCCCGAAAGGCGGCAAAGCCACGGCAAAGGCCCTCAAGGCTACGTTGTGGTCATCGGCCGTCCCCCACGCAGTCGTCCTGCTCTCAGCGCAGGCCTGCGGACGCTCTCTTCGTCCGAGGCGATCACTCCAGAAGAGGTCCAAGGCCCCACAGCGTCCGGGCCATATGTCCCTATCGTCCACCGCCATCCCCGCCACAAGCTGAAGGGAGGGAGGTGCATCATGCGACTCTCGAATCGGTGGGTGGCACTCCGCATACGCCGCTACTGGCCAGGGCGGAACCCATTGCGCCGTCGCTCCGACCGGCTCGAGGCGGCAGGCGTGGCCGTAGCGCTGATTCTGCTGCTGTTCAGCGTCTGGCCCGCCCTCGCCATGGGGCAACTGGCCTACGAGAACGGCCTGCAGGCCGAGCGTGCCGGTCCCGGCATCCGTCAGCAGGTGACAGCGACCCTCGTGCGGGACGCGCCGGACACCGTTGGCGTCGTGGGCAATGACAATGGCGTGGCGCCAGAATCACGCGCTGCCGCGGGCTGGGTGGCGCCGTCAGGCGAGCAAAGGACGGGCCAGGTGAACGTGCCCGCCGGCACCAAGGCGGGTGCTTCCCTGAAGGTGTGGATCGACGGCCGGGGCAAGCTGACCAGACCGCCCACGACTCACACGGACACACTGGCGGGCGCTGTGACCACGACCCTCCTGGTCATCGCCGGAGCTGCCGCCACGCTGATGCTGGGCTTCCGGAGCTTCAGATGGTTGCTGGACAGAGGACGGTACGCCGCGTGGGACGCCTCCTGGGCCGAGGCATGCGAGCGGTGGCGGCGCTTGTCGTAGACCGACCGCCGCTCCGCCACAGATCACCGGCCGCCGCGATGTCACGCCATCCGCTGGGCCATCTCCACCAGCCGGTTGGCGTAGCCCCACTCGTTGTCGTACCAGCCGAACACCTTCACCAGGTCCCCGCTCGCCTGCGTGAGGACAGAGTCGAACACGCACGAGGCGGCGTTTCCGATGATGTCGCGGGATACCAGTGGGTCGGTGCTGTAATGCACGATGCCGTGCAACTCCCCTTGGGCAGCCGCGGCGAAGGCGTCGTTGATCTCCTGCGCGGTGACCGGCCGGGCAAGCTGGGCGGACAGGTCGGTGATCGAGCCGTCCTCGACCGGCACCCGGATGGCGATGCCGTCCAGCCGGCCGTCCAACTCGGGTAGCACCTGGCCGACCATGCGGGCGGCCCCTGTGGTGGTCGGCACGATGTTGACCGCCGCCGAGCGGGCCCGGCGCGGGTCCTTGTGCGGGGCGTCCAGCAGCACCTGGTCACCGGTGTAGGCGTGGATGGTCGTCATGAAGCCGCATACCAGGCCGAACCGCTCGTGCAGCACCTTGACCATCGGCGCGACGCAGTTGGTGGTACATGAGGCCAGCGAGACGATCTCGTGCCGGTCCGCGTCGTAGGCGCCGTCGTTGACACCCGGGACGATGGTGGCGTCCAGGCCCTTGCCCGGGGCCGAGAGCAACACCTTGCGAGCGCCTGCCTTCAGGTGCGCGGCCAGGGCATCCCTCGTCCTGAACCGGCCGGTGGAGTCGATGACCAGCTCGACGTCGTGGGCACGCCAGTCGATCTCGGCCGGGTCGGCGCAGGCGCTCACCGCTATGACCCTGTCGTCGACCTCCAGCCTCCCTGGGGAGGCGGTGACGGGCAGGTCGAGCGAGCCGTAGGTGGAGTCGTGCTTGAGCAGGTGAGCCAGCGCGGCCGCGTCGGTGATGTCGTTGACAGCGACGATGTCCAGGTCAGTATGCAGGGCGCGCCTCAGGGCGGCACGGCCAATCCTGCCGAACCCGTTGATCCCTATCCTCATGCCTTCATCGTCCGTCGCTGGGAGGGGAAGCGCTTAGAGGCGACAGTCCCACCTGCGGCAGGACCTTCGGCCTATCAGCTCATCGAGATTTCCGGCCGATCCGCCGGGTCAGGTCGCACAGCGGCGGGGTCAAGGCGGCCGCGGCGAGTGCCATGGCCCAGCCCAGCGGGGGGATCGTGGTGAGGGCGAGCAGCTCGCCCAGCG
>NZ_JBITMP010000135.1:0-3396 GCF_044466425.1 Nonomuraea sp. NPDC049400 | reverse complement strand
TCGAGTTACGAAATCGCGATCAACCTGACCATCGCCTGCCCCCAGCGACGCGATCACATATCGTCACCGCTTCACGGACTTTGCGCCAGATCCGCCTCTCACGAACGAAACCACTAACGCCACTGACCGTTCCATTGCTGCTCGACCCCCGTATCCCAGCTCGCTTCCGCCACCCGACGGGATGACGGCGCCGGACTGGCGGACTCGGGTGTGTGAGCGACGGAGACGGTGGCTGATGCCGGCGACGGATCTGCCAGGGAGATGGCGGTGGCTAGGAGGCAGAACGTGAGGGCTTGGCAGAGCAGGGGTCGTAGACGAGCAGCAATGGTGGGGGCATGTGACCTCTTTAGGCGGCTGTGATCAGGCGAGATCACAATTTGCCACCAAGTGATCGCAGCATCTAGTAGCTATGCAGATATGAAGCGTTACTGGTGGCGCGTTACTACGGCGAGCCCCTGCCGCCAGGCCAGCCACCATGTCCGCGGCCGCCTGCAGCAGACGCGTCAAGAGGCGGACTGGTTTGTGCCGTCGCTTAGGCGGCGGCGTCGAGCAACTCTGGCGCTGATCGCCGAGCTGGACCAGGCGCAGGCCGAGCTCGCCACCGGCGACCCGGGGGTGCGATCGACCGGAGGGAGCCCGCGCTCGCCGCGCCCGCCCGTTGCGCCGCCTCGGTGGCCACCACGCTCGCTGGCATCGCCCGGAGCCACCAGTACACCGCCGCCGAGTCCCTCACGCCGCGATGATCGACGGCCGTTAGCATTCAGGGGTGGGGAGAGGGGCCTGGCTTTCTTGGAGGAAGCGCCAGGTCTCTCCCTTTAGGTCTGGCTGGCCGTCAGAGCGTCTCGACCCCTGCCGCTGCGGCCCAAGACGTGATCGGCTCCTCTAGTTAAATGCGAGCGGCCCCCGGAATCCGCGGGGGGCGCAGGAGAGTAGTCGTCGAAGTTCTGATGTCAGGGAGTGCCGTACCAGCGGATGATCGGCGCGATCACGGCGTAGATGCCCATCATCGCAATGCTGCCGGCGGTGAGGTAGAAGGTGCCCGGGTAGAACCAGCGGTGTGCCAGCGCCAGGAGCGCTGAAAACTCCCCGACCAGAAACGTGAGGGATATGAGCACGGCTGCGAGCTGCCACCTTCCAAGACGGGCGAAGTACCGCGCCGCCCTCGATGGCCCGCGGTAGAAGAAGAAGGGTTGCGGAGCCATGTCATGTTCCTCTCGGTGCGCCTTCGTGTGAGCACGTTCGAGGCGAGTGAGGAGAAAGCCGATCTCGACGGTGAGGGCGATCAAGAGGGTGGGCAGCACCTGAGCTGAGGTCGCATAGAAGGCTTCAGTTCCCATAGCCCGTATTTTGGTGGTGATCGGTTACGAATCCCCCCTTTTTTCGCACACCTCGACAGCGACGTCCGGTGCCGGCGGCGGCGCGATGACCTGGGCGTACGGGGTGGTGAAGGCTGGGCACAGGGACACCGGTGGGCAGGTCGGGCCACAGGTGCCACTGCCAGGGGCCAGCCCCCTCCAGCCACCACGTGTCCTCCTCTCGCTTCAGGATGACGAGCAGCGGCGGTTGTCCGTCCGGCCCCCACGCCGGCGGCTCAGGCTGCCGGGCAATCACCACGTACGCGCCGTCCTCCTCCGCCCCCGAATCCAGCACGAGCAGTTCGCGGGTGGCGGCTGCGCCGGTCAGCAGGGCGAACGGGTCGGCCGGCTCTACCTGTGAGGCCCGCTTGTGGCCGGCGATCAGGCCGGTGGCGACAGCCTGCGTCAGATCGTTCTCCCCGTCCTCGTTCCATTCGGCGGCGGTGACACCGTGGCGCTGGCCGGCCGCAAGCAGGTCCGCCAGCGGCGCGGTGGCGTCGTTGAGCGCGGACGGGGTCCAGCGGTCAGCTCGGCGCGTGCCGGGAGGCTCTCGGGTTTGCGGGCTGTTCAGGCAGGTGCGCCGTTCAGAATCTCGACCTGGCCTGTGTCTAGGGAGTAGTACGCGCTGACCACAGCCAGGACTCCCTCGGCCACCAGCGGCGCGAGGTCTCGATTGCTGCGCAGGGCGTTCGCGGTCAGCTTCACCTGGGCTCTGGCCATCGTCTCGGCGGGATCGGCGCTGCTTTCCCGTACGGCCTGTTCGTACGCCGGACGCAGAGCCTCCGTGATCGCCTGGAGGTTGCCCGGCAGCGGCTTATCTTCCCGCAGGGCTCTGTATGCGGCGGAGACCGCGCCGCACCGCTGGTGGCCAAGTACGACGATCAGCGGAGTTCCGCTGGTCATTGGCCCGTACTCGACGGAGCCGGTAATGATGGGCCCCACAGCCGCCCCGCCGCTGCGCATGACGAACAGATCACCCAGGCCGGTGTCGAAGACAAGCTCGGGTGGCACCCGGGAATCGATGCATGACAGCACCGCTCCGTAGGGCTGCTGGCTGGCGGCCAGCAACTCCCGGCGTGTGGGATCGCGATCCGGATGCTGGAGTGCGTTGGCCACCCAGCGTCTGTTGCCCTCCATCAGCCGTTGGTAAGCAGCCGTCGGTGTGCCAGGAACTGGTCCTGTGCGGGATGCCGGCGCCGCCGTGTGCATCTCGTTCCGCACCTCGGCCGATGAGCAGCCGACAAGGCCGGACGCCGCCAGGGACGCGGCTGCTGTAAGCAGCGTTCGCCGCCCCGGACCATCGCCCAAGGTGGTCTCGCCGAACTGGCGGGCCGGCAGTTCCCGGTGGGCGGCCCAGCGCTGGCTGGCATCGACGACGACATCGAGCGGGTCGTGCGGCGAAGCGGGCGGGCTAGTCACGAAGGTGACAGTACGCGATCCATTCGTCACCCGTTTGGCGATCGCGCGGAATCGATGGCGAACGCGTTCGCCGAGCGGTTCGTCGGCACCCTCAGGCGCGAATGCCTCGATCACCTTCTGGTCTACGGTGAGCGGCACGCATCAGGCACTGTCACTCCGCCAACCCATTCACGATCCGGCCTCCGCGGTCGATCTCACGGCTCGAACAGAGCGACGAAACGCCGTCTGCGGTCTGATCCGTGAGTATTGCAGAGCAGCTTGACGACGTGCGCAACCCCAGGCCAGCGCTATGAAGGAGTCCTTTGGCGCCGAACAGGGGTGGATAACCGCAGGCCAGAGGTCGCATCCGGGTTTTCGCGCCCTACAAGGTGTCCTGCTTGTCGAAGGTCCACTTGTCCACGGTGTGTTTGAAAATAGTTGGCCCATCCGCATGATCGAAGCGAGTCGTTCCAGCACGGAGGCGAAGTCCTGCTGCGATGCCTTGTGGGGCAGGGGAGCCCGCCCGCTTTCATGGGCGCATGAATTATGCTAAGCTTGAATCCACGGCTTGATTTCTCGTGATCATTTCTCGGTCCAATTCCTCGACGAGGACCGCTGTCGCAGGTAGAGGCCTGGTTTCGGG
>NZ_JBITMP010000134.1:0-3604 GCF_044466425.1 Nonomuraea sp. NPDC049400 | reverse complement strand
TTGGATTACGCCGTCGATTACACCCGATGGCGACGATCAGTACCGACGCGTTCGGGTGACCCACCCGTTTCATCCGCTGTCCGGGCGCGACTTCGAGTTCGTGGTCCATCGCCGGAACTGGGGTGAGGACCGGGTCTACTGCCGCGACGAGGATGGCAGTCTGTTCTCGCTGCCGGCAGCGTGGACGGATGTGGCAGGTGTCGATCCGTTCGTGGCCGCGGCGGATGGGCGCTGTCCCTTCACCGTTGATGGGCTGCTGGCGCTCGGCGATGTGATCGATCGCGTGCGAGGGCGGTTCGCAGCCGATGGCGGTGTCAACGTGATTTCGCCGCGAGTGTCATGATGATTACGCCTCATCTCGGCGACGTGACTACCGGGATCGGTCGGCCATCACTTCTTCTTCTGGTCATCCGCCTGGCTATATCACTCGGTATTCAGCGAATTACTAGACGTATCGAAGTGGTCCGCGTCATAATCCGAATTACACGCATGTGGTTCGGGAGGCGCGATGACGGCACGCGGCGAGGACCCGAAGGTGACAGCACTGCGCGAGAGCCGCTGTCTGCACCCCCACCCCGACCAGGTCACCGACGAGCGGTTCACCTCTTCGGACTTCTTCGATCCGCGCGACGCGGTGCAGGTCAAGTACGAGATGGTGCGCGCGGTGGAGGAGGACGGGACAGCGGTGGCCCACGCCGCGGCCGCGTTCGGCTACTCCCGGCAGGCCTACTACTACGCCGCTGCCGCCCTGGCCGAGGGCGGGCTGGCCGCCCTGGTCCCGGCCAAGCCCGGCCCGAAGGGCGGCCACAAGCTCACCGAACAGGTCTGCGCGTTCGCCGAAGACCAGCTGGCCGCCGACCCGGCGCTGCGGGCCAAGGACCTGGTGGGCCCGATCGAGGACAACTTCGGCGTGCGCGTGCACCCCCGCTCCATCGAGCGAGCGCTGGCCCGCCACCGGGAGCACTCCAAAAGCCGCCCCTGACCTGCCCGCCCGCGACATAACCGAGGAGGTGAACCCGCCCCCGTCTTTGTCCCGTCGACCTCGCCCTGACCCGGCGGCTGCACCCCCGGGCACCGGCCCGGATGCCGGTCAGGGACATGCTCCCGGCAACGGGCGCACCATCGCGCGCAGCAGTCTGCTGGACGCCCGCTACGAACACCTTCGCCATGCCGCCCTGCACGAACGCGCGAACGCGTTCCCGCTCGGCCTTGCCGTACTGATCGGCAAAGGCGTCGCCACCTGGCTCACCGTCCTGACCGAGTTGATCGGCCCACTCCGCCGCGCCCCCGCCCGCGCCCCGGCACACGTCCCCGTCTCCGGTTCTCTGGACCGCTCACCAGCACTGCCCGCAGACCTGACCAGCGAACTCGTCAACATTCTGGCGGCCATGACCCTCATCCCGCCCTAACCACCCGGGCCGCTCGCCTGGAGGAAGGAAGACCATCGATGTCTCACCTATCAGCACCCACCCCGGCTGAGGTGCCATCGACGTCGGCGGCAGGCGGCCCGTCCAAGGTGAGTGCGGCCCACCTGCACCGCCACGCCTACCTCTATGTCCGCCAATCCACGCTCAAGCAGGTCCTCACCAACACCGAATCCACCCGCCGCCAATACGACCTGCGCGGCCGGGCCATCGCGCTGGGATGGAGGAGCGAGCAGGTCATCGTCATCGACATCGACCAGGGCCACTCCGGCGCCTCGGCCGCCGACCGGGAAGGCTTCCAACGCCTGGTCGCCGAGGTCTCCCTCGGCAAGGCCGGGATCGTGCTCGGCCTGGAATGCTCCCGGCTGGCCCGCAACAACGCCGACTGGCACCGACTGCTGGAGATCTGCGCCCTGACCGGCACACTGATCTGCGACGAAGACGGCCTCTATGACCCGACCGATTTCAACGACCGCATGCTGCTCGGCATGAAAGGCCAGATCAGCGAAGCCGAACTGCACTTCCTGCGAGCCCGCATGCGCGGCGGCATCCTCAACGCCGCCCGCCGCGGCGAACTGCTCACACCGTTGCCCGTCGGGCTGATCCACGACCCGGCCGGCCGCGTCGTCCTCGACCCCGACCAGGCCGTCCAGACTGCCGTGAGGCACCTGTTCGCGGCCTTCGCCGCGACCGGCTCGGCCCACGCCGTCGTCAAAACCTTCGCCGACCAGCACCTGCTGTTCCCCCGCCGCCACCGCAAAGGACCCCGCAAAGGCGAACTCGACTGGGCGCCACTGACCCACTCGGCCGTGCTCCGCATCCTGCACAACCCCCGATACGCCGGCGTGTTCTGCTACGGACGCCACCGCACCCTGCCCGGCCCGGACGGCAAGAACCACACCAAGCTCATCAAACCGCGCCAGGAGTGGATCGCCTTCCTGCCCGGCGCCCACCCCGGATACATCACCCTGACCGAATTCGACGCCAATCTCGACCGGCTGGCCCACAACGCCGCCGCGCACGGAGCCGACCGCAGCCGCGGCCCGGCCCGCGAGGGATCCGCCCTGCTCCAAGG
Organism: Nonomuraea sp. NPDC049400; assembly: GCF_044466425.1. Classification (NCBI taxonomy): domain Bacteria; kingdom Bacillati; phylum Actinomycetota; class Actinomycetes; order Streptosporangiales; family Streptosporangiaceae; genus Nonomuraea; species Nonomuraea sp. NPDC049400. Next base: position 1,105 of record NZ_JBITMP010000134.1, on the reverse strand, counting down.
ACTGATCATCTGCGGAAAATGCGGCCAGAAGATGACCGTCCGCTACCACCTGCGCCGCGGGATCGAACTACCCGACTACGTCTGCCAGCGAGCCAAGATCGAGCACAACGAGCCGCTCTGCCAGACCCTGCCCGGCGCCGACCTGGACGCCCACATCAGCGCTCTGCTGCTCGACGCGCTCACCCCGCTGGCCATCGAAGCCGCCCTCACCGTCGCCGCCGAACTCGCCCACCGCGCCGACCAGGCCGACCAGCAACGCGCCGCCCTCGTCGAACGCGCCCGCTACCAGGCTGACCTGGCCCGCCGCCGCTACCTGGCCGTCGACCCCGGCAACCGCCTCGTCGCCGACACCCTGGAAGCCGACTGGAACACCGCACTCCGCGACCTGCAACAGGCCCAAGACGCCCACGACAGCGCCGTCCGCGCCGCCACCGGCCCACTCACCGACGCCCAAAAGACCCGCATCAGCCAACTGGCCACCGACTTCCCCGCAATCTGGAACGACCCCACCACCCCGCAACGCGAACGCAAACGCATGGCCCACCTGCTGATCAGCGACGTCACCATCACCCGAGACGACCAGGCGATCACCTGCCACGTCCGTTTCGCCGGCGGGCAAGATCACACCTTCACCCTTCCCCTCCCCAAACCCGCCTGGGAACTCCGCCAGACCGCACCACACGTCGTCGCAGCGATCGACGACCTGCTCGACCACCACACCCACGCCGAGATCGCCGACATCCTCAACGCCCGCGGCCTGACCAGCGGCGAAGGCCGCCCCTTCCACCGCCTTATCGTCATGCGCATCCGCGACAACTACGGATTACGCAGCCGCGAGCAGCGACTCCGCGACGCCGGGCTGCTCACCCTGAACCAGATGGCCAACCGCCTCGGCGTGTCCACCTCCACCGTCAAGCACTGGTTCCACGCGGGAATTGTCAGCGGCCAGTGCTACAACGACAAGGGACAGATCCTCTACCACCCGCCCGGCCCCAACCCGCCGACCCCACATCACGGACTCCCCAAGCTCGCCGACCGGCGACCTGCACAAACACCAGGAACAAGCGAATCGAACCGAAGGGGTGCAGTGTGAAGCCAACGTTTT
>NZ_JBITMP010000133.1:0-3624 GCF_044466425.1 Nonomuraea sp. NPDC049400 | reverse complement strand
ACGCCCCGAAACCAGGCCTCTACCTGCGACAGCGGTCCTCGTCGAGGAATTGGACCGAGAAATGATCACGAGAAATCAAGCCGTGGATTCAAGCTGAACCACGAAACGCTGGTTCGGATCTGGCCACACCTCTACTTGTCGATCGAGACCAGGACACCTGACACCCGGAACCTATCAAGGGCGCCTACTGCACCTTCGTCGTCGAGATCACCCGCACGATCGCCGAGGGTCACCGTCGCGGTCTACGACTGCGGTTGGTGGCGGCGCCCCCTTCCAGGCTGCCGATGAGGTCGACCTTGTTCGCCTGCTCGGAACCTCACCGGGCAGCCAGACCAGCCCGTCCTCCACCAGCTCGAACCCTCGAAGAGCGCCATGGTCCGCGCCCGGCGTCCGCAGGGCCGGCGGCGCGCTCGCCTCCCGGTAATCTGACCCTGGACATGGCCAGGAACCGGGCATCGGGACCTCGGCCTGAAGGCCATCGAGACGCCTGCCGGACCGGAGAACGGGACCTCTCGCTGTGGCGCAGCCGGGGCATCGTCTTGAATATGTCGTCAACGACATATAGCGTTGTGGGGTGGATGCGCTCTTCGCCATCGAGGTCGAGCCCGAGGTGCGGGATTGGTTGGAGGCGTTGCCGGCCAGGCATTTCCTCAAGATCGACGAGTATGTCGGGCTGCTCGCGGAACACGCTGCCGCGCTCGGCGAGCCCTATGCCCGCTACCTGGGCGACGGAGTTCGGGAGCTGCGGCCCATCCTCGACGGTGCTGCCATACGCATAACGTACTGGCTCACGCCGAACCGCACCGCGGTCCTGCTAACCGTCTTCCGCAAGACGAGAATGCGGGAGGACGCCGAAGTCAGGCGCGCCAAGCTCGCCCAGAAGGTCTGCGAGGCCGAACACGGTCCAGCGCACGAGGAGTTCATCCGCACCATTAAGGAAGGAGAGGTGGGGCAATGAGCCACAGCCGCTGGAAGACCTTGCGCGAACGCAAGCTCACCGCAGGTTTCACCGAGCCGGAGGACGTGGCCGAGGCTCGTCGCGAGATCCGGCTGTCCATGGCCCTGGCGAAGGCGGTGTACGACCGGCGCACCGAACTCGGGCTCACTCAGGCTGAATTGGCCGACCGCGCGGGCCTCACTCAGGCGAAGGTCTCCCGGATCGAAGGCTCTGACACCGTCCCCACACTGCCGCTTCTCGCCAAGCTGGCCGAGGCCCTTGACGCCACCCTTAACATCGCCCTCGACAACGACGACACCCAGGTGAGCTTCACCGGACACCGCACCAACGCGGCCTGAGCAGTCCAAGCACTCCGCGCTGTGCTTCGGCGGTGTGATTGGGATTCGAATAGACGAAAACGTATGACGGCGGCCACGGCATAGGGCATGGGCGTATCTGAAGGAGTTGCCATGAGCGCCAAGTTTCACGCCCATACGCGTGAGGAGTTCATCACCGAGTTCGTCCACCCTGACGACCGCCAGGCGTTGAAGGAGGCACGGGAGCGTCGGTTGGCCCAGGGTGCCCGAGGGGTTTCTGACCGACATGCGTAAGAAGGTCGGACTGACCCAAGCCGAGGTGGCCCAGGCGATGGGGGTGTCCCAGCAGCGCGTCTCGGTGATCGAGAACGGGGCCATCGCCGAACTGGCCACCCTCAGCCTGTACATCCATGCCCTGGGCGGAGAACTGAAAGTCATCGCCGACTTCGGGGACACCTGGCAACGCGTCGCCTAACCGGATCCAAGAAGGCCCCGGACCAGCCAGCCGATCTGAAGATTCCATGATCACGCTGTGTGCTCTTCTCCGGGGTGGTCGTACGAGCGGGTGGCGGCTCCCCTGCGGCCAGATTGGCGGGAACCGCGTGGACCTTGATGTCCACCGGAATGGCGTCGTCCAGCACCGCGGGGATCGTGCCCACCCAGCGACGAGAGCACCGACTAAGGACAAGCCGCGAGCACATCACACCTTTCGGCTCCGAGCGTGACACGACACCGCACCGGCCGAGCGCTTCCTTATGGCCCCACGGCCAGGAGCATGATCACTTCAACAAGCCGACGCAGCAGCTCGTGATCAATAACCGCCGAATGGTGCAATCCGGTACGTCACACTCCGCGCTCGCCCGACGGCGAAATCGCTCTTGTAGCGCGATCTTGCGGAAAGTTAGGCTTTGCCCGTTTGGTCAGAGCTCCAGAGCCGCACGAGTCAGGATGGCCTGCCGGGTGGGGTGGAGCGACGTCTGACACCCGTATGGGTGTCCCTCGTTGTGGTTCGGAGCGTGACGGCGTATGCGCCGGAGTTTGGCATGGGCTCGTTCTGGGCGGAAGCCCGCCATGATGGCAGCAACCCTCATGGGCCTGTTGCCAGGCTTGCTCATGTTGCAGTCGTTACCGGCCGCTGCCAATACGGTTGCCCTTGCTGTGTCCGCCGCTTTCCAAGGCCCTGTGGAAACGCCGAAGCAGGCCTTCGGGTCCACGAAAACTTTGCCCGCGCTCACCTCGAGCGATGCCACGCGGACGTCTGCCGCTGCGGGCACGCCGGAGAAGGACGTCGAGATACCGAAGAAGGCGTTGCCGCGGGAAGACCGTGAAGGTGTCACGCGGAAGGCGAGGGCGGCCGGCAAGCCTGTGGGTAGCGCTTCGGCGTTCATGGCGCAGTTGGAGACTGAGCCGCCGTGCGGGAGTGTCCCGGCATGGAGAGCTGGCTATGCGGTCGCCGCGTATGAGCGTGTGGCCTACCAGCAGACCATTTGGGAAGCCATGTTGGGTATACCGGGCTATCTCAACCAAAAGCCGCCACCAGAGTTTTACCCTGGCACTTACTGGGAGAAGATCGGTTCCTGCCCGCTTCCGCCGGCGCCGACGGTCACCTCGATGTCTCCGGACAACGGCTCGCAGGTGATGACGACCACGCCGACGTTGAGCGCTACGGCTACCACGTGGGAGGGCGGTGCGGTCGGCTTCGACTTTGAGGTGTGTGAGAGCCCGTCGATGTCCGGCTGCCAGACCTACGAGGACTGCTGTGAGTTGTCCGGCAGTCGGACGGTGCCGGAGGGCATGCTGTCCTGGGGGCGTCAGTACTGGTGGCGGGTCGAGGTGTCAGACGCTTCCACCATCGGCGGCAAGAGTGCGTACTCGCAGACGCGGTCGTTCGTCGTCGGGGTGCGCCAGCCCACGATCACTTCGCAGTTGTCCACCCCGGGCGTGAACGGGCAGGAGTTCCATCAGGCTTCTGGGAACTACACCACCACGTTCACCGATGCGCAAGTCTCGGTGGCTGGGCCGCCGCTGTCGGTGGTGCGCTCCTACAACAGCATGGACCCGCGGCGTGATGGCGCTTTCGGGGCGGGTTGGTCCACGCGCTGGGACATGCGCGTGGTGGAGGAAAGCATCCGTGGACTGGCGTCGGTGCTGGTGACCTACCCGGACGGACGGCAGGTGCGCTTCGCAAAAAAGGCCGATGGCGGCTACCAGCCCCCGCCGGGCATGTTCGCCACGCTCGCCAAGAACGCCGACGGCAGCTGGCGGCTGATGGACAAGTCCCAATGCCGTTTAGTTTGGCTTCACGCTGGTTTGTCAAGGTTCATCGGGCATGTGGATGTTGATGCTGATGGTGGCCTTGTAGCTGGTTCG
>NZ_JBITMP010000132.1:0-4043 GCF_044466425.1 Nonomuraea sp. NPDC049400 | reverse complement strand
TGGGCGAAGTGGGCGGGTTGCTGGTCGGTGTAGGCGCGGTCGACGACGGCGAAGGCAGCGGGCAAGCCGAGCGCGGCCAGGGGCTTCAGGGTGGTGATGGCGTTGGCGCCGATGCGTTTGTGCGGGGTGTCGAGGACCAGGCCGAGCGCCAGTTGTGGGAAGGAGCCGAGTGCCGAGCGGGTGCGGGCGGCGACGGTGAGGGTGGCGCTGTAGCCGTACTCGGGTGGGCCGTTGCCGGCCGAGTGGTGCCAGCCTGCGGTGATCTCGGTGGAGGCGATGAGTTCGCTGGTGGAGCGGCGGACGTGGGGTGGGCGGGCGAAGACTGGGGTGGCGGTGGTGTCGATGCCGACGTCGCCGCCAAATCCTGCCAGGTAGCCGCGGCCTTTGCCCCAGCAGGCCGGGGTGAGCACGAGCGCGGTGACGATGTCTTGCAGCAGGTTTCGCTTGCGGGTGTGGTCGGGATCGTCGTCGTCCCAGGCGGCGGCCAGCGCGTCGGCCTGGTGCTGGGGCAGGCGGGTGCGGCGGTTGTGCCGGGCGGGGTCCAGCAGGCTGGTGAGCCGGTCGAAGGCGCGGTAGAAGCGCCGGTTGTCGGCCAGGCAGGCGTGTGGATCGTCGGCAGGTGGCCGGTCGGCGTCCAGTCCCAGCTGCTGTCGGGCGGTCGGGGACAGGCAGAAGGCGGCCAGTCGCCAGGCTTCGGCCAGGGTGGCTTTGCCGCTGTGGTGGATGGAGACCATCAGGCAGACGAGCACGGCCCGGATGGGCACTCCCGCCGGTCCGGGGCGTGGGCCGAGTTCGGCGTCGATCAGCGGCATGATGCCGGAGTCGTCCAGCAGCCGGGCGTAGTGGCTGGTGAGGGCGTCGGGGATCTGTGCCGTCTGCTTGGCGGGAGGCCGGGGTCGGGTGGTTCGGGCTCGGGTGGTGCGTGGCGGCCAGGCGCGTGGCGTCGCTGTACTCAACTGGCGCGGCCGCGTAGCAGCGCGACCGCGGTGGGCTGGTCCAAAGCGGGGACGAAATGTTGGTAGCGGGCCAGCGCGGAGGTGCTCATCCCGGCCGCGGCGGCCACCACTCCCAGATCGATGCGGGCGCTCAGCAGCTCGACGATCCAGGAGGAGCGCAGCCGGCGCACCGACAGGGCGGGCAGGCCGCCGGTCGGGGTGTGGCGGGCCGTCCAGGAGCTGAACAGGTTCTTGGCGTGCCGGGCGGCGCGCCTGGGCCGGAACACGAACCGGTCGCCGGGCTGGTCGGCGGCATGAACCAGGACGTTCTCCCAGGCGGCGCGGCAGACGATCAACCGCTCGGTGCCGGGGACGGTCACCACGACCGCGCCGGAGTCCAGGCGACGAAGATGCCCGGCCCGGACGGCGGCCACCTCCCCAGAGGTCAGACCGCAACCGAAGGCGAGCGCCATCAACGCCAGAGCGTCGCCTCTGGCCTGGCCGGGCAGGCGTTCGGCCCAGCCGCGAAGACGGCCGAGCTGGGCCGGCGAGTAGGGCGGGCTGACCTTTTTGGGGGCTGTCATCGGCGGCGGCGCCTGTTCGCCGCGTTCCAGCCAGGCCAGCGTGGCGCGCATGTGCCGCAGCCAGCTGCGGTAGGTCTGCGCCGAACTCGGGGCCAGATCGGTGCAGCCGGTCAGGACGAACGCGTCGATCGTCTCGTGCCGCAACCACACTTCCGGGTCATCCGGCAGGCCAGAGCGGTGACACCACACGGCCAGACGGGTGGTCGCGGTGAGCAGCCGTTCCACCCGGTAGGGGGAGCGGTCGGCGCTGGCGGCGACCAGCATCCGCACGCGGTCGGCGACAAGGTCCCATTCCGGCAGGGGTTTCTGCGGCCGGTAGCTGGTGATCATGGCCGAGGTTTGCGCGTCGAGGGTCACACCCCACCCATAGCGGCAGGACAACCTGCCGTTACGCAGCGCGACGACATCCACCGAAAGGAGCACTTTGTCATGGTCGGAGGACGCGCGCGGTCCCGATCTCCCCGGGACCTGGCCGAGGACCCGGAGAACTGGCCCCACGCGGACCTGTCCGGCCATGTGGCCGCCGCCGTCGTCCAAGCGATCGCCGCCACCCTGGCTGAGGTGATCGCCGACCAAGGGCTGAGTTTCCGCCGTCTCGCGGTGATGTCCGGCGTCAATCGGCAGACGATCAACGACCTCGTCGCTGGTCGCTGCTGGCCCGACGTCGCCACCATCGCCCAACTCGAAGCCAGCTTGGCCATCCGGCTCTGGCCTGCCCCGCCCGGCGGATCCGGGAGAAGCTGACCCGCGACGAACCCGCCTTCGCCCTGGTGAGGGCATCGCCGATCCTTCCCGCCTCGTCCCTGCCGCGGCAGGGCAGGCGAAATCCAGGCTCGACGCCTCTCCCCAAGACATCCCATCCGGGTTACTCTCGGGAGTGCGCGAGCCACTGTCGGTTAGAACTGGAGGGTGCTCACGCAACCTCGGGTGCCGTCGAGGGCCTAATCTCGGCGGCACCCCACTTCAGTCACTCACGGAGCTGTCGGCTCACTTCCCTTCCAGGCCGGGGCGTTGCCGTTCACGCCCGAGGCGATCGCATAGGTGCCGCCCTCGCAGCGGGTCAGCCATCCATCGGCGGCCAGTCGCAGCAACCGCGACCGCATCGACTCCACCTTTCCCCGATCGTCCGGCTGGCCCAGCGCCACCACCACATCCCGCACCCGCATCGGCTGCTGCGCCGTGGCCAGCAATGCCACCGTCTGCCGGCGAACCCCGCGCAACTCCGGCAACGCCGCAGTCCCGCCTGAAGGTCCGACTGGGCTGTCCGGCTCATGCCGCTTGCCTGCCTCGACCGATTCCTCGGCGCCTGACTCGCCCGCCCCCGCCACCTGCTCGTTCTGGGCTGACAATGTCAGGAGGGTCTCGCGGGTAATGGACAGGCGCCGGAGCTGTTCCTCTGCCGCGGCCAGTTGCTCACGTAGCGTGGCCGCTTTCTCGGTGGCAGCCGCCTCGGCCTGGGCCAAACGTTCCAGCAGTGACGTCACGTCGCCCTCCACGAGAGAGCGCAGATGCGCCCATCCGATCCGCTTCACGCTATGCGGTCCAACAACTCCACACTGTAAGCGGCGAAGTGCTGGCAGTCACTACCACAACGAAGATCAACACCTGCATCCAGGTGCCTGTCGGACAACTAACTGATCCAAAGGCCAGAGCTCACAGCGCCAGACCGAACATCAACAGGCAACACAGGCGTTCGCCAGCCCTCCAAGGGCAGAGGCGACCAGTCGTGCGCGAAGGGCCCCTGTCGCGATTCGATCAGCCCGACTACTTCCTCGCGCGCCGCGAGGACACCTTGATGCGCGCGATCATCGATCAGCCCGAGCCGGCGACCATGCTCATACTCCTCCACATCCTTCCACTGGATGCGCGACAGGTCGGGCTCGGCGACCAGATCAAGCAAAAGATCGAACGTGTCGATACCCATGCGAGTGCGCTGCTTCGGCAGGTCGAAGTCGACATACCAGGAAAGCGGGCGTCGATCAGCGTCAAAGTACTGTCGCACCGTGAAGTAGGCGTCCAGGCCATACCAACTACGTACCGTGGTGCCCTGCCACGCCCACCACCCCAGCCGCCACGTGCCCGAAGCCAGTTCCTGAATGGTCTGATCCCGGCCGTGCCCATCGTCCAAGAACGCCTTGATCCACGTGGTCGACACCAAACCACGCAAGCCCGGCCAACTGGCCACCGTCAGATAGTCACCGACGTCCTCCAGCACTCGGTACGGCATCGCCGACCACACTTTGCCGCCCCACACGTGGCGGCGTACCACGGTCGTCCCCACCTCGAAGCGCCCCGGCACATTGATCGTCATCCAGCGATCTTCCAACATCCGACACCCGGGCAGGAAGGGTTCGTAGTCTGACGAGCTGAATTCGGGTGCAGGGTCTACCAAGATCAGTCGTCGACGAATACCGGGTCGCAGGGCAGAAATCGAATGAAACGCGGGAAACGATCAACGTCCCCTCGGGAAGCGATCTTCTGAGTACCTACTCCGCCCCAGGCCAGCGCTATTCGTGAACACCCC
>NZ_JBITMP010000131.1:0-4084 GCF_044466425.1 Nonomuraea sp. NPDC049400 | reverse complement strand
ATCGGGCCACCAAGCTCGATCACAGGCCCGGCTCAGCAGATCGCGATCGAGATGCAACCGGCCGGGATCGACCGCTTTACACCAGCTACCTAGGGCGTGCGCCGGAGGGCCAGCTCATAGCGTCCCGCGTGCGTTGAGCCATCCCGCCGCCTCATCGAGCACGCTCAGGACCTCGTCCATACGGTCGACGCCGACCCGCTGGAAGACGACCTCCATGCCGTTCCAATCAGCTGTCATGGCCTGAATGATCCCAGCACCTCCGACACCCGCCCTGATAGGGCTCACTGAGGCGAGGCCCGCTCGGGGCGGGCTCAAGCAGGCCCACAGTGAGACTTGAAGGGCAGGCCCCTGCCCAAGATCCTTATTACCGTTCAGGCGAAGCGCTGGCCGACACTTTGCGCAGCGGGCAGCAAGTGGCTGGCTTCGGCCATTCATCCTCGATTCATGACCAGCGACCCCACCCCCCGTATGGCCACGCTGGTGACGGGAATGGAGGGAGCCAGGCATGTCGAAGACAACAGTTCACTCTGCCGATTCGGACAGGCCTGAATCCCGCGCGATCGCGCGGCTCGAGATCGGCATGATCGTCGGCGGCCTTGCCGGAATCACCTTCCTGCTGCCCCATGATCTGCTCTGGGGCGACGGCGGGTTCCGCTACCTGTACCTCTGGAGGCTGCTGCTCGAGGGGCACCTGAGCGAGGAGAAGTATTCGCTGATCGGCCCCTTGTTCTCCACCCCGCTCTGGGAGTTGGGCCGGCTGTATCAGTCGCCCGAATGGTGGTGTGAGAAGTACAACGCGCTGGTTTTCGCCACAGGGTTGTTCGTCTTCTACCGGATGCTCCGCAACCACGTGCCGCGCCGCCTGCTACGCCGCTTCCTCCTGCTGCTGACCTTCGCCTCGATGTTCTCCCATCATTTGCTCTTCTACTGGGGAGAAGTGTTCACGGCGGTCATGGTCGGCATCGGCGCCGTCTTTCTGGTCGCCAAACGCCGCGGATGGACGGCGATCGTGCTCGGTGTCGCCAACTCCCCCGCCACCCTGCCCGCCATGATGCTGCTGACCGTCGAACGCATCTGCGTCACGCGGCGACTGCGATTGGGGCTGGCTGTCGTCGCGGCGGTGGCGGTCGTCCTGCTCGAAGCCTGGATCAGGAGAGGCAACCCCTTCGAGACCGGATACGGAGACGACAGAGGGCCGAAAACGATCATGCCGTTTTCCGGTCAGCCCGGACTCAGTTATCCGATCTTCTTCGGGCTCCTGTCGCTGTTGCTGTCGTTCGGCAAGGGACTGCTGTTCTTCGCCCCCGGCCTGTTCCTGCCCGTACGCCGGAGGATCGCCGAACTTCCCGGCGGCACGGGCGTGCACCTGACGGCGCTCTACAGGATGTGGATCGCGTTCGTGGTGGGCTTGGTCTTGCTCTACTCCACCTACTGGTCGTGGAGCGGGTCGACCTTCTACGGGCCCCGCTACCTGCTCTTCGCCTCCTTGCCCGCATGCCTGGCACTCGCCGTCCGCCTGCACCGCCAGGATCCGTCGATCCTGGCGAACACGATCACAGTCCTGGCACTCGGGCTTTCCCTGTGGGTCGGATTGAACGGAGCCGTCTTCGGCGACGCCCCCGCCCGCGACGTCTGCCTGGAGCCGAACGGCCACTTTTTCGAAGCGCCACTGTGCTTCTACACGCCTGAGTTCAGCGCTCTTTGGGTCCCGTTCGTTCATGCGCAGGAGCTGACCGCCGGTCAGCTCGTCTACCTGGTGTACGGCCTGTGCGTGGCCTGCTACCTGATGACGCCCCCGCTGCTGGCCCTGGCCGGACAGCTCCTCGCCCGGGCACGGCTCCTGGCGGACAACGCCGGCGACGACCGCCACGAGAGCCGTTCGTCCACGGCGCCGGCGATGGAAGGCCGCTGTCAGTTGGTGACCAGCAGCGGAATAGCGATCGCCCGTACCACGACCGAATCGACGAGCCCCGAACAGACCGTCGCGACCTTTCGGTCAGCCTGGTCGTTGCCCCTCGCCCTCTCCCTAAGGGGCAACGACTCAGAACTCTGTCGGGAGCCTGATCAGTCCATCACCGACTCGCCGCCCGGGTAGGTGAAGGAAGACCTGGGCGAGTAGAACCCCCACACGATCTGCAGGGGGTCAGCGGGTCGCAGCGCGTAGACGGAGTGGCTCGGCTCCAGGAACTCCAGCGAGACGACCTCGAACGGATCGACCGGCTCCGCCACGAACGGATAGAGCCCGCTGATCCTCTGCCCGTCGACCTCGGTGATGTACCGCAGTTGCCCGCGGTTGACCGCCGTACCGGTGTGCCCGACCCGTGCGGTCGTCCGGATCACCGGCACTCCGTCGGACTCGGTCGTCGCGACCAGTGTCTTCCCCTGGACCTCGATCGTGGTACGGCCGGGAGTGGCCGGCACTCCCCGTGCGGCCGCGTACTCGCGTACCACCGCACTCGAGTTGAAATAGTGTGTCCACCAGCGGCCGGGGGTCACGCCGTCGGGCGCGTAGGCATCCTCCAGGTCGGGCCCGATATACGTCAGCGAGTACGCGCCGAACCCGGAGGTCTGCTCGGGCCGGTCGACGACGTACTGGTTCATGAAGACCTGCCGGTTGGCCATCGGCTTCAAACCGTCGGGCACCAGCGCCGCGACGGCATCGGGGTCGGCCGGCACCCACCCGAAGTAGATCATCCGGCTGTTGACGACGAGCTGGGGTGCCACGAGTTCGGGCACGATTTCTCCCTTGCTATCGACGACGCATAGCCGGAATTTACGTGACGTTTTCCAGGAGAACAACGTCCAACAAAGGACACTCTTTTCGCAGCCGCTCGCCCGGCCACAAGACTTGCCGGGACGAGATCGCCCGTGCGAGTGAACGTGAACTGCTCCATCCCTGACCGAAAAGGGATCGGTCAGCTGATCGAAGGCAGGCTGCCAGGGGCATGCCATGCTCCCGGCAGCGCCGACGAAATGCAACATGTTCAAAGCAGTCAAAGTGAGCGCTACACCGGTTATCTTGGCTGCCAGTGACAACGGTGCCGTCGATGGGGTACACGAAGCGGTGTCTGGCGTAGTCGTTGCGACCGACATTCTCTCGATTCGCCCTATCGTGCTCAGGGTCGCATCTCTCTACACGATCGGAGCCTGGTCGAGCGAAGATCACAGTGCGGCGTGGTCCTTGTGGAGAGACCGCGTACCGGGCCTTGTAGAGGCGGAACAGCGTCCACGCCGCTGCGATTCACTTTCAAGGGCCGTCTACAACCACCCGAACAAGCCGGCGCGCTGGATCGTCAACCGGCACTTCGGCAAGTTCGACAAGTTCAGGAACGACCGGTGGGTGTTCGGCGACCCGGACACGAGTGCCTACCTGCCCAAGTTCGCCTGGACCAACATCGTCCGGCACACCCTGGTCCTGGGCAGGGCATCCCCGATGACCCCACACTGGCCGAGTACTGGGCCCGGCGGCGCACGCGGGTCGAACCTCCGCTGGATCGGTATACGCGCACCGGGCAGGACGCGCGCTGTCCGCTCTGCGGAGACCACCTGCTGACCGCCGGCCAGCCACCCAAGTCCCTCGATCAATGGACCCGATGGTGGCAGCACGTCGCTCGGCGCGCGATAGCAGCCGACTATCTCGTGCACCACGGGCGGCCCGGCTCACCGGACGGTGACCAGACCCGCCTCGTTCACGCCTCCTGCAACCGGAGCTATCTCGCCCGGCATCGCAGGGGCCCGGCACAGCGCACCTGAATCGCCCTTCGGGGCCGTGTGCCGCGAGGAGTGGCACGCACGGTTCTGAGGGGGCCTCGGTGCAGCAATGCACCGAGGCTACCCGTCGAGTGGAGAGCCCAGCGGTGTCACGGGCTGCTGGTCTCAGGTGTCGGTTGATGGCCGTCCAGTGTCTCCAAGGGTGATGAGCAGGCGGCGCAGCAGGGCGGTGAGCTGATCGCGTTCGGTGGCCGACAGGCCTTCGAGGAGCCACGACGACCGCCGACGAACGGACCCCTGCCAACCCGATCCCCCTCGTGGGATACCGGCCCGACATCGAACGCCAGGTGCTCGACACGGCCGACGACGGCGT
>NZ_JBITMP010000130.1:0-4349 GCF_044466425.1 Nonomuraea sp. NPDC049400 | reverse complement strand
CAAAACCGGCACGCTCTACGACGAAGCGACCGCTTGGTCGCATCACGTCCAGAGTGCCACGGCTTGACATTAAAACTCCTGGGATGTCTTTCAGGTAGAGAGTGCGCAGGTCGGAGCTGGTGACCGACCTGCGCAGGAATCGGCCGGTCTTCAGCAGGAGGTCCTCCGCGCTCATACCCCCACTCCATCACAGAAGGTGACCGTCTGTTACACAGAGTGTATGTCTGAGCTTCGTAAAGGTCACGTGCCTGTAGGGGTGCCGACGCGGGGAAAATGGTTTGCCGGGCCGTGCGGTGCCTTGTCAACCTTGTCAGGCCATGCGCTCCCTTCCTGAAGCCGATCCCGGCGTGCCCGACATACGCAGCCCGCTCCGCTACCTGTGGTGGACCGCGCGGCGGCAGGGCGCGCCCCTTCTCGCGGGCATCGGCTTCGCGACGTTGTGGTGGCTGGTGCAGGCACTGATGCCGGCCGTGCTCGGGAAGGGGATCGAGGCGGTCACCGCCAAGGACACCGGGGCGCTGCTGCGCTGGGCGTCGATCCTGTTCGCGCTGGGGCTGGTGCAGGCGTTCACGGGGATCATGCGGCACCGGATGGCGGTCTACAACTGGCTGGCCGCCGCGTACCGCACCGTGCAGTTGACCGCCCGGCAGGCCGCCAGGCTGGGCGCCACGTTGCCGAAGCGGCTCTCGACCGGCGAGGTCGTCAGCGTCGGCAACTCCGACATCGCCCACATCGGCGGCTCCATGGACATCCTGCTGCGCGGCATCGGCTCCGTCGTGGCGATCGTCACCGTCACCGTGATCCTCATCTCGACCTCGCTGCCGCTGGGGCTGCTTGTCCTGTTCGGCGTGCCGCTGATGGCCGTCGCCGTCGGACCGGTGCTCCGGCCCCTGCACAGGCGGCAGGCCAGGCAGCGCGAGCTGACCGGCGACCTGTCCACCAGGGCCGCCGACATCGTGGCCGGGCTCCGCGTGCTGCGCGGCATCGGCGGGGAGCAGGTCTTCGCCGAGCGCTACCGCGCCGAGTCCCAGCGGGTCCGGCAGGCCGGGGTACGCGTGGCCGGGGTCGAGTCGGTGCTCGAAGGCGCCCAGATCGTGCTGCCCGGCCTGCTCATCGCGCTCGTCACCGGCATCGGCGCCTCGTTCGCCGTCGCCGGGGAGATCCCCACGGGGCAGCTCGTCGCCTTCTACCTCTACGCCGTCTTCCTGATCGGGCCCATGCGCACGCTCACCGAGATGGCAGACAGGCTCACCAAGGGCCACGTGGCGGCCGGGCGCGTGATCCGGATCCTGTCCATCCAGCCCGAGATCACCGGCGGCGCCGGGAGCAGCGCGGGCGGCGTGCTGCGCGACTCCTACAGCGGCGTCACCCTCCAGCCCGGCTGCCTCACGGCGATCGCCGCGAACGCGCCCGAGGACGCCATCGCCATCGCCGACCGGCTCGGCCGTTACGCCGACGGCGACGTCATGTTCGGGGCGGCCGAGCTCTCCAGGCTGCCCATCGAGGAGGTCCGCTCCCGGATCCTGGTCGCCGACAACAGCGCCCGGCTCTTCTCCGGCCGCCTGCGCGACGAGCTGGACGTGCGCGGCGAGGCCTCCGACGAGGAGCTGCGCCAGGCCCTGCACGCGGCCTGCGCCGAGGACATCGTCGAGGCGCTGCCCGACGGCCTCTCCTCCGTGGTGGCCGAGGGCGGGCGGGAGTTCTCAGGCGGGCAGCAGCAGCGGCTGCGCCTGGTCAGGGCGCTGCTGGCCGACCCGGAGGTGCTCATCCTGGTCGAGCCCACCAGCGCCGTCGACGCCCACAGCGAGGCCCGCATCGCCGAACGCCTCGCCAAGGCCAGGGCCGGCAAGACCACCCTGGTCTGCACGACCAGCCCGCTGGTGCTCGACCGTACCGACCACGTCGTTTACGTGGAGGACGGACGGGTGCTCGCGGAGGGCACGCACCGGCAGCTGCTGGACGACTCGCTGGAGTACGCCGCGACCGTGACCCGTGAAGAGGGCTGAGCCCATGCTGCGGACGTGTGGGCGGGGCCTGCTCGTGCCCCGGAGGTGTGGGCGGGGTCCGCTCGTGTCCCGGACGTGTGGGCACGGCCTGCTCGGGTTCCGGGCGTGTGGGCATGGCGCGCTCGGTTCCGTGCGGTGCATGGGCCGGTCTCTGGTGTGTAGGCGCGACGCGCTCGGTTCCGTGCGCTGGATGGGCGTGTCTCTGGCGTCTGGGCGTGGCGCGCTTGGTTCCGTGCGCTGCGTGGGTGTGTTTCTCCGGTGTGGGTGTGACTGGGGCGGATCCCGGGCCGGCGGAGAGCAGGCGGCCAGCGGAGAGCAGGCGACCGGCGTGGAGCGGGCGGCCGGCGTGGAGCGGGCGGCCGGCGGGGGGCCGGCTCTTCTGACATGCGGGGGAGAGGCGAGACCAGATGGCTCGTGAGATCTTGCCGGTCGCCGACCGGAAACAGGTGCGTGCCTACGCCAGGCGGCTGACGCTCCGCTACCCACGCCAGCTCGCGATCGCGCTCGCCCTGCACGGGCTGGCGGCCGTCGCGGGGCTGGTCGTGCCGTGGCAGCTCGGCGGGCTGGTGGAGGACGTCCAGTACGGCGCCAAGGTCAACGTCGCCGTCGTGGCCGCCGCCATCGGTGGCTTCCTGCTGCTGCAGGGCGCGCTCGTGCGGTACGCGGTGCAGGCCTCGTCCAGGCTCGGGGAGAAGGTGCTGGCCGAGCTCCGGGAGGAGTTCGTGAACCGGGTGCTCGGGCTGCCGTTGTCCACGGTTGAGCGGGCCGGGTCCGGCGACCTGATCACGCGTACCTCCCGTGACGTGGACTCACTGTCCCGGACCGTACGGCACGCCGTGCCGGAGACGCTGATCGCCCTGGTCACCTTCCTGATCACGATCGGCGCGCTGCTGCTGGTCAGCCCCCTGCTCATGCTGCCGATGCTGATCGCCGGGCCGGTGATCTGGATCTCGACCCGGTGGTACCTGAAACGGGCACGGGACGGCTATCTCCGCGAGAACGCCGCCTATGCCGACATGACCGAAGGATTGGCCGAAACCGTCGAGGGCGCCCGGGCCGTGGAGGCGCTCGGGCTCCAGGCCCGCCGCCGATCGCGTACCGACACCGACATCAGCCGCTCCTTCGCGGCCGAGCGGTACACGCTCGGGCTCCGCACCGTGTGGTATCCCACCGTCGAGCTGGGCTACGTGATCCCGGTGGTGGCCACGTTGCTGGTCGGCGGCCTGTTCTACACCAATGGGTGGGTCTCGCTCTCCCAGGTGGC
Organism: Nonomuraea sp. NPDC049400; assembly: GCF_044466425.1. NCBI lineage: Bacteria > Bacillati > Actinomycetota > Actinomycetes > Streptosporangiales > Streptosporangiaceae > Nonomuraea > Nonomuraea sp. NPDC049400. The sequence continues at coordinate 1,079 of NZ_JBITMP010000130.1, read as the reverse complement.
CACCGCCACGCTCTACGCGCAGCAGTTGATCGACCCGCTGGACAGGTTCCTGAGCTGGATCGACGAGCTGCAGGTGGGCGGCGCTTCCATGGCCCGGCTGCTGGGCGTGTCCAACGTGCCTGACGACCGGGTGGCCGGTTCCTCGCGCCCTTCCGGGGAGTCGCTGGAGGCGGCCGATGTCCGTTACGCGTACCGCGAGGGCCGCGACGTGCTGCACGGCGTCTCCCTGACCGTTCAGCCAGGGGAACGGCTGGCCATGGTGGGGCCTTCCGGGGCAGGCAAGTCCACGTTGGGGCGGCTGCTTGCGGGCATCCACGGTCCGCGTACCGGATGGGTGACCGTGGGCGGGGTGCCACTCGTGGACCTGCCGCTGGACGAGCTCCGGGGCCACGTGGCGCTGGTCACGCAGGAGCATCACGTGTTCAAGGGCTCGTTGCGCGACAACCTGCTGATCGCCCGCCCGGACGCCGACGACGCGGCCGTGCGCAAGGCACTCGAGGCGGTGGACGCGCTGGACTGGGTGCTCGCCCTGCCGTCGGGCCTGGAGACGGAAGTGGGCTCCGGCGGCCTGGCGGTGTCGCCCGCCCAGGCGCAGCAGCTCGCCCTCGCCCGCCTGGTGCTCGCCGACCCGCACACCCTGGTGCTGGACGAGGCCACCTCGCTCATCGACCCCCGCGCGGCCCGGCACCTGGAGCGGTCGCTGGCCGCCGTACTGGATGGGCGCACGGTGATCGCGATCGCCCACCGGCTCTACACGGCGCACGATGCCGATCGGGTGGCTGTTGTGGAGGATGGGCGGATCAGCGAGCTGGGGTCGCACGAGGAACTGGTGGCGAAGGGCGGCTCGTACGCGGCCCTGTGGACCAGCTGGCACGGCACCCCGACAACCACCCCATCCTGAGGACGTCCACCCGTCCAGGGACGGCGGCCACCATGTCGAGATGCAGATGGTGGACTGCTCCCCTGCCTGAAGTGGCGGGTTTCCTGGCTCACGCTGCCTGGCTGTCCGGCGGACAGTCGGGTCTTACGCGATCGGCGCCAGCCGGGGTCAGACCTGCCCGGATGAGCATCACGCGGGC
>NZ_JBITMP010000129.1:0-4744 GCF_044466425.1 Nonomuraea sp. NPDC049400 | reverse complement strand
ACCATCGCCTCGGCCACGGGCATGGGCACGGCGACGACACTGCGCCGCCACTTCCACCGCACGATCGGCGTACCACCGGACACCTACCGCCGCACGTTCCGGGCGTGAGGCCGCGTGATGTCGGCGCGATCGATTTCCATGATGACTGCCTGATGCTCGTTCGACGCCGTCATGCCCGCCTTGCCGGTGGCGTCCATCACCAGCGCCGTGGCTGTGACTGTCTGAATTCGCCACCGAACGCTGTCGCTGCTCCTCGACGAAATCACTCCTTCGCCGGCTCATGAGGGGGCGCGACTGAGCCTCCTGGACAGGCCGTACCAATCACTTCGACCCCGTGACCGGCGCCTGCGCCGGCCATCACGACCGACCCGCCCGAACAGGTGTCCACCCATCGGGCGGTCAGTGCGTTCACCGCGGTCACCGAGTCGTGCAGGTGCTGCCGGTTCATGCGGGTGACCGTACAAGAGTCAAAGGTCTTGGGCGAGGACATTTCTGGCCTTGCGCATGCTGCCTGCCCGGGGATGTCAGCCGTTGGAGCTCACTCGACGCTCCAGTCCTCCTTCCGCGGCGGATAGGCGAAGGTCTGCGTATCGGCCCAGTCCTCTCCGACGACGCGGTAGTCGTGCGCGGCTTCGCTCGCGGTGTGGTCGCGGCCGATGTCGACCGTATCGGCAGTCGACCAGACACCGTTGACCTTGTGCTCCACGGTGTAGAGGAACTCGTTGAAGCCCGAGGAGGACACGCACGTGTTGACGATGGTGAGCGAGCTTCGCCCTGTCGTCAGAGCCGGCGGGAGGGTGACGATCTGGTTTCTCCACTTGTAGATGCTGTCCTCAAGCAGCGGTCGCCATCGTGCGGCCGGGGCTCCGTCAACGGTGATGGTGGCATGTTGCAGACCGACGCCTGCATCCAGCCGACGGATCAGCCGTACGCCCGTATTGGCCGGGTTGACAGTCACGGTGAACCGGCTCGACCCCCCGCGAGGGAACGCACGACCATCGTCACTGATGATGTGGGCGGGATCCACGACGGGGTCAGCCATCCCTTCGGACGCGCCGCGTTGCGGCGTTGCCCCCTGAACAATGATGACGCTCACGGTTGCCGCAGCTGCCGGCACGGCCACCGCTGTGAGCAGGGCGGCTTGGCGCCAACGTCGACCGGCGGCACGGTCCGTCCCCGTGCTGCCAGGTGCGGCCATGATCTGGGCAGCGAGCGGCGTGCCGTGGGAGGAATCGGCGCTGCGATGCTCCTTGGACCCGGCGGGCAGCTGATTGACCCGCACCCGCTCCCACGCCCGTTCCCACGCCGGGAGCTGATGGTCGGGGACGCGGCATCCCTGAAGGAACGCCACCATCACCGCCTTCTTGGGGAAGCGCCGACCGGCCAGCATGTCGGCGCAGGTCGTGCGTGGCAGCCGCGTTCCGCCCGCCCTGTCCGCCCGTGACTGAAGCTCTCGAAGCGACACGTCGGCTCGCACGAACTGCTCGGCCAGCAGTTTCACCAGCTCCTCGTGGCAGGTCACCGACTCCAGCCCGCCCTCAGTCGCCTCTCCTGCAGGCCGAGGGTCTTGGTCACCTTGGGGGGCCTCGCTCATCTTTCCCAGACCCTGTCCTCTCCTGATCTCGGGACGCTCAGGCTCACGTGCCGCGCCAGACAGTGTACGAGCGATTGCTCTGCGTGTCCGGCTCCGGAGTGACAGCGTTTGCCGGTCTCCTGCAACAGCGATCGTTTCCGCTGCAAGACGATGTCGCTGAGAAGTAACAGCGCTCCGGGGCTGCGGTGGCTGCGGGCCGATCTGGACGCGCCGCCCAAGCATTCACCTGGCGGGCGAGCTGACCAGGTGTTACCTGCTCGCCTTCCGGCTGTCCTGGTCGGGCAATGCCGTGCACCGAATGTTCCCGACCTGCTCGCAAGAGGCGTTCTTCGAGGGCCCGGGTGGAGTCGGAGCGGTGGGTGGCCTTCAGAAGCTGGGCCGGTATCGACGCCTTCTACTGCCGCCCCGGACTGATCGGCGCGCACGAGAAGGGCGGGGTTGAGGGTCAGATCGGCTGGTTCCGCCGCAACCGCCTGGTACCCGTGCCTGCCGTCGCCTCGATGAGCGAGCTCAACGCGTTGATCGACCAGAGACATCAAGACGAGCAGCGCGGATCCGGATGCGCAAGCAGACCATCGGCGAGCGCTTCGCCCACGAGCCGCCGCTGCCGGTCGAGCCGTTCGAGATCGGCCGGCGGCTGACGCCGCGAGTGAACATGCACGGACAGATCAGCGTCCGCACCAACCGCCACTCGGTGCCGATCCACCTGGCCGGGCACCGGTGCGGGTCATGCTGTTCGCCTCCCACCTGGTCGTCTGCCACAAGGCGCAGAGGTGGCCCGGCTGATCGCCAAGGGCGGGGCCAGTCCGGAGCCGGGCCCGCCGCCGTCCCGGCCGGAACGGCTGGCCCCACTCCTCGAACGCGTTCTCAGACCGCTCGAACTTCGGCGAGCCGCTTGACTGCGAACTCGTCGTCCCAGCAGATGGCGGCTTCCCATGCGGCCGACGCTTGCGCGGCGATGTCGTACGCGCCGTCGTCTAGCCCGGCGGCGTTGTCGGGCAGCACGAGGTCGAGGTCGGGGACGTCGACGTGCGACTCGTCCCAGTCGATCAGCGCGACTTGATTCGCGGTCATGCGGACGTTGCCAGGGTTGTTGGGGTCGCCGTGGACGACGCATGTCTGACGTCCGGTGAGCCGCGCCCACGCTGCCCGGCATCGAGCAACGCTCTCAGGGGGCATCGCACCGAGGTCGATCCTCGTCCCGGTCTCGGCGTGCAGGAGGTCGGTCGACGATCGCCAACCTGGGCGCTGCGGCCAGCCCTGCGTCAACCGATGCAGCTCGCGGAGCGTGCCGGCCACGCGACGCCAGTCGGCCTGCGTCTCGGGCGGTCCGCCATCCAGGTAGGTCATCACCACCAGACCGTCGGCGAACAGCCGGCCGTCCGTGGTCGGGATCGGCACCGGCACGGTCAGACCTTCACGGTCGAGGTGTTGGAGGAGCTCGGTCTCCCACGCGAGATCAGCGTCGCTCCTGGCACCGAGACGACCGACCGCGAGGTGCCCGTTGACGCGCACGCTCCACACGTCGTTGGCGACTCCGCCAGCGAGCGGTTCGATGCGAGCGGCGTCTTCGCCCCACTGCCCGAGTGTTTCCCACCCCACTGGCCACACCCTACGGGAATACCATCGTCGTCCTCATGAACGACGCGGTCTCAGCCGAGCGGGAATCCAGACGCCACGGCGAGAAGTCGAACCTGGCGCTCTTCCTGTCCGCCCGGGACGGTCGGCGTACAGGAACCGGTGCAGAGCCAGGTACGCCTGGACGTACACAGCGATGATCGGCGACATCACCTGACCGACGGTCTCGGGCAAGTCGAGGTCACGGACCGGGACGGCATACCGCTCGACTTCACGATCCACGTGCCGAGGCCCCGACGCGGCGTTCGGCGGTGTCCGGCCCGTCGGCGGCCGGGGTCGTGCACGAGGTCGCCGGCCAGGGGGACCTGGTCAGCCGGGCAGTGGCACGCGATAAACCCGTTGTGACGTCGATGATCTCTTTCGATAATGGCCGGCATGGAGGAGATTGAGGTCGTCGTCGCCCATAGCGAGCGAGCGACCCTGCGCGTCGGCGATGTGTTCCTGAAGATCGACGCCGATCAGACGCGCACCGATGTCGAAGTCAAGGCGATGGCCATGGTGCCGATCCCGACTCCGGAGGTGCTGTGGCGCAAGCCGCCCGTGCTCGCGCTCGCCGCCCTGCCCGGCACGGCACTCGGCCGCCTCGGTGAGCCGTCGACCGCGTCGTCGGCGGCGTGGGCCGCGGCGGGTGCCGCCGTACGGATGCTGCACGACGCGCCGCTGCCGCCCTGGCCCGGCCGGAGCCTCGACGAGATCGCATCGCGCCTCGACGGCGAATGCGAGTGGCTCGTCACGAACGGCGTCCTTCCCGCCGACCTGGTCACGCGGAACCGCCGGGTTGCCGAGGCTGCGCTCCGGCCGTGGACACCGGTGTTCACGCACGGCGACCTGCAGGTCAGCCACGTGTTCGTCGACGGTGACGAGATCACCGGCGTGATCGACTGGTCCGAGGCGGCCCAGGGCGATGCCCTGTTCGACCTCGCCATCTTGACGCTCGGACACGAGGAGCACCTTGGCGACGTCGTCGCCGGCTACGGCACCGATGTCGACCTCGACGTGATACGTGCGTGGTGGTCGTTGCGAAGCCTGCTGGCGATCCGCTGGCTGATCGAGAACGGCTTCGACCCGTCCTTGCCAGGCTGCGAGTTCGACGTGCTGCGAGCCCGGATGTGAGGCCCGCACGAGCCCGACGACCACGAGTACGCGCCCGTGACCAGGCATAGAGGCTGACGCGAAGACCGGCAGGCGAGTGATCAGCGGCGCGCAGTATCGCGCCGACGCCATCTGCCGGGAAAGCCACACATGCTCACGCCCAGGAGCACATGCCCCCGGCTCACTGGCCCCTCCCACACCAGTGATCAGTAGATCGCGAGGGTCATTGCCCGCTTCCTCGGAGCGCTGCTATTTCTCACCGACATTTCGCGCCCCATCAGCCCCCAAGTGCTGTCCGAACTGCCGACAAACGCTGCTGCTTGTGAGGATCTGGCGCAAAGTCCGTGAAGCGGTGACGGTGCGTAATGATCGTTAGGTTGTGAGGAGCACTCGTTTGCGGAGGAGGAGAAAGCCGGCACG
>NZ_JBITMP010000128.1:0-5101 GCF_044466425.1 Nonomuraea sp. NPDC049400 | reverse complement strand
CAGACTGGCGCCGCCGACACCAAGCCACCGCCCGACGCTGCCACTACCAGCGCAGATCCGAGCCATGATCGCGAAATGTCACTGGAGTACTAGCCGTGGTTCACGGCCAGCGGTCACATGTCCAGCTTCCTCATGCTCTCGAGGTTCATCCTGTCTGGGAGTCAGCCGCAATCGTCCGTGCACCCTGCCTGTCACCGGCGCCTCGCTCGACGTCATCATCGCTCGGTTCTACGAGTCGATGTTTCGGGAGCGACTCGAACTGCTCGACCGCCTGTTCAACCGCACTAGCCAGGCCGAGCCTGGCCGACTCCGTCGCCGCACAGTGGACGCCATGCCGCGATGTCGGCTAGTTGTCCATCATGTCGCTTGGCCTGTGTGGGCCCGGGCCATATGGACCCGGCTCGTGTGGGCCTGGCCGGTCCCATCTTCCACAGGGCACACTCCACTCCCCGAACCAGTCGGCCAAGTAGCGCCGCATCTGGAACATCTCAGTGTGCTGGGTGTCGCGTACCTTGGCGGCGAAGTCGGCGACCTCGGCATGCTCGCCCCGCCCGGACGCCAGCAACTGCTGCGACATCCTGATCGCCACCATGTGGTGCGGAATCATGTCCTGCAGGAACGCCTCATCGAGCGCATCACCGGACAGCCTGGACAGGTCGCGCATCATCGGCCGGTAATCGCGCGCCGGCGGATGCCCCGGATACCACTTGGCCAGCCAGCTCTTCATGGTGGCGATCTCGGCGTTTTGGGTCGTGACGATCGAGGCGCCCAGGGCGCGCATCTTAGGTCGGTTCGAGCGCTGAAGTTGCCCAGCCGCGGCCACTGCTTCTTCGTGATGGGCCACCATGTGGGTCAGATAGCCGGCCTCCCCGCTGACGTACACGTCATCGACCCAACTGCACGGCCCCAAGGGGCCCCGGGGGGTCGGTGAGGCGGCCTGCTGCCACGCGGCGACGACCTGCGACGTAGTGTCGGCCACAGCGTTGGCAATGCCGGTCACAGCCGCCGCGGTGGCCAGCGCCGACCCGGCCGCGATCGCCGCTAGTGCGGCACGTTTCATGATGACCTCCGCACCTTGTGGATTCTTCATTGCCTTCCCAGCCTGAAAGTGGTCGGCCGGGGCAGGCCAGGGCCAGTCGACCCTTGCGACCAGGACCAACGTCCTCCGCCGGAGGATCAGCCCGTGTTCTCGCCGCCCAGGATGAGGCAAACGGCAGCCCAAGGTCACAAAGAACCATTCGGCGGAATCGGCTGAAAGTCCCGATGAGGCGAGGACCTCCGGCCCTACCCGTACACGATTCGCACGATCATCCTTGAGGCGGACATCCGCCGAGGTGCGACAGATGCCCATCCCCATGGCGCCTCGCCCGGCAGTGGATCATCAGCGGTCGGCAGTCACACCTCCACAGCCACAGTGACTGCGAGCCGGGCGGACCGCATGGCCGCATCCGGCGGGTGTCTTCGCCTCTGCCATGTCGTCCTGGCTCGCCCTGATGGTTGACCCCTGCCTTTGCCGCACTTCCTTGGCTGGTCTGGAGCGGAGTGAATACAGCGACGAGCCGCAGGACATGATCGAAAACCACTCGTCCTGGATCAGGTCTGTATCAAGACAGGGGTGACCGCGGCGCAGGGCAAGCTGATCGGCGGCCGCTACCGGTTGGTCTCCGAACTTGGATCAGGCGGATTCGGAAGGGTCTGGAGTGCTCATGACGAGGCCCTGCGCGTCGACGTCGCCGTCAAGGAGTTATGGCTGCCCCCGGTGATGGCCGAGGACGAGCAGGCAGAGCGGCTGGCCAGAGCCACGCGTGAGGCCCACAATGCCGCCCGCCTACGTGACCATCCGAACATCGTCGAGGTGCACGACGTCATCGTCGCTGCAGGATCTTCTCGACGCGCACGGGCCGCGCCAGTCGAGGAGGCCGCCAACGTCGCCGCGAAGCTGCTGCGGGTACTCGGCGCGGCGCACGAGGCCGGCATCGTGCATCGCGACGTCGAGCCGGCGAACGTCATGATCAGCAAGAGCGGGAGATTCTGCTCGCCGACTTCGGCATCGCCTTCCTCCACGCGGACACTGCCCTGACCGTCACCGGCGCGGTCATCGGCTCGATGGAGTACATGGCCCCTGAGCGGGCACGCGGCACAGACGGGCTCGCGGCCAGCGACCTGTTCTCGCTGGGCGTGACGCTGAACCAGGCCGTCGAGGGAGTCTCGCCGTTTCGTCGCGAAACCCCCACCGGCTGCCTGACCGCGGTCCTGTTCGAGGAGGCCCCGCCGCCCATGCGCGCGGGACGGCTCACGCTGCTGATCACGGGGCTGCTGGACAAAGACCCGGACAGGCGCCTGACCACCCAGGCGGCGCTGACCTTGATCGGCGCGCCGAAGGTACCACGGTCAAGGCCACAGGATATTAGCCCGCCGTACACCAGCAAGCGGAGGATACGAGATTCGAGCTCGCGAGGGTTCCCTCAACACCCGTTCCATCTACCGACGCTGAGGCAACTCGCTATGGCCGTGCTCGGCCGGGGCATGCATGGTAGCGGCCTTGTCTTCACCAGATCAGCCCGCTGAGCAAGACAAATTTCGTGCGCGCCTGTGCTGGCCGCCGCCTTCATGTTCGACCTGCACACCTCCTGAGAGGACCAACGGCACCGCGATTCGGGACTTCGTCCCCGGGCGCGGCGAGGTCGTTGTGGCGAGGGTGGAGTGAGGAGTCCAGTTTGTGAAGGAGTGGCCTGATGGTCGGTCACATCGTGGTCGGTGTGGACGGGTCCGCACCGGCGACCGCAGCCGTGGAGTGGGCCGCGGCGGACGCGCAGCGGCGTGAGTTGGCGCTGCGGATCGTGCATGTGTGCAAGCAGTGGCCGCACAGCGAGAGCACGGAGTACTGCGCCGAGTCGCTCGAGGCTGCCGCCGCCCGGGCGCGTGAGTTGACCAGGGATGTTGATGTGACGTCGGAGCTGCTCAGCGGCGACGTGATCGACGTCCTGGTCACGGAGTCGGAGTCGGCGGACAGTCTGGTGCTGGGCAGCAGGGGGCTCGGCGGGTTCGCTGGGCTGGTGCTCGGGTCGGTCGGCATGGCCGTGGCCGGGCACGCGACCGGACCGGTGGTGATCGTCCGGGCTCCCAGCGCGCTGCAGCATGGCAGGGTCGTGGTCGGCTACGACGGTTCCGGGCATTCGGCGGCCGCGATGGTGTACGCCGTCGAGCAGGCCCGTGCCCGTGGGGCGCAGTTGCACATCGTTTCCGCCTGGCAGGTGCCGGCATTCTCGCCGTACGCCGTCGCCTACAGCAGCCTGATCGAGGATCTCATGCGGCAGGAGGCTCGCGCAGCGCGGGAGCGCATCGTTCCCTGGCGCGAGGGCAATCCCGATCTCGTCATCACCGACGAGCAGCTGTGCGAGCACCCGGTCAAAGCGCTGATCGACGCGGCTCGGACGGCCGATCTGGTCGTGGTGGGCTCCCGCGGGTTCGGCGGCTTCGCCTCGGCGGTGCTCGGCTCGGTCAGTCACGGCGTGCTGCACCACGTGACCTGCCCGGTCGCCGTCGTGCGGCCACGCGCGAAGGAGGAGTCATGACCGTCGAAGCACTGACAGCCGAGCAGGTGATGAGCCGCGTTCTGGTGGTCGTCAAGCCGGACGAGTCACCGTTGATGGCCTGGGAGCTGATGCGCCGCGCCGACGTTCATCACCTGCCGGTCGTCGACGGGCGTCACGTGCTGGGTATCTTGACGCGCGAGCAGGTGGCGGCGTCCTGGTCGGGCGGGCCGCAGGAGCAGTCCGGCCGCCAGGTCCGGACGATGCTGAGGTCCGAGCGCAGGCCGGTCGTCGGGCCGGAGACTCCGTTGGCCCGGGTCGCGGCGGCGATGCTCAACGCCGAGTGCGACGCTCTGCCTGTGGTCGACGCGGACGGACTGATCGGCATGGTCACGGCCCGCGACGTGCTGATGGCCGTCGCCGGACGGCTGCGGCCGGCCGAAGGGGCCGGTGAAGTCGTCACCGGGATGTTCCATCTCGAACCCGTCCTGCCCCATAAGACCAGATAGGAGTCGCGCGATGGACGCGCTGGTCGTCTACGAATCGATGTACGGCAACACCAAGCAGATCGCCGAGGCCGTGGCCGAAGGGCTGGCCTCGCGGATGCGGGCCATGGTGGTCGAGGTCGGCTCCGCGCCTTCGGAGCTGGGGCAGGAGATCGGGCTGCTCGTAGTGGGCGGACCGACGCACGCCTTCTCCATGAGCCGGGCCTCCACCCGTCAGTCCGCCGCCCAGCAGGCCACCGCGTCGCTGGTCTCCCGCGGGGAGGGCGTGCGTGAATGGCTGGCCACGCTGCATACGTCCTCGGCCGCGTTAGGCTCGGCCGCCTTCGACACGCGCATCGGCAAGCCGCGCATTCCTGGCTCGGCCGCGCGCGGCATCGCGAGGCGGCTGCGCCGCCTCGGCATCAGAGCGGTGGCGCAGCCGCAGGGTTTCTACGTCACCGGTACGCAGGGGCTGCTGGTGGAGGGCGAGTTGGAGCGGGCCAGGCAGTGGGGTGAGAGTCTGGCCGCGGCATTCCCCGTTCCTGCCTCCTGACATGAGCTGGACAGCGTCACCGTGTGAGACACGACCGCCGTCACGACGCGTCGCTTACCGGTGGCGATCGTCCTCGGACACGGGCTAACGGCCCTGTCACCCCGATCCCGCGAGCGGAGTCCCGAAGGGAAGAGAGGTGGCAGCGACGAGGCTCACCTGGAAGGACGCTTTGGCGACAGTGGTCGCGGGGGGCGAACGTCACCGTCTACATCGCCTTCATCCGAAGGCTCGGACGTATCCGTCATCGACAGCATTCGCGGTGCTGCGAACGCCATCCTGCTGCTCAGCATGGTAGGCGGATGCGCATTGAGCTCGGTCGGCGAGGAGTACACGGGCGAGGGCGGGCCGTGCCTGAGTTTGGCGAGCATGCCGGGGCGCTGTGGCTGATGGCCACCCTCCGGCATGCGCTCGCTTCCTTGGGGCGGGAGGCGTTCAGGTGAAGGATGGGCCGAAGGTCCTCTTGAGAGGGGGCCTTCGGCTCGCGCGTGTCCGCCACCGCGAATGATCTGGTGGGGGCATGGACACTACTA
>NZ_JBITMP010000127.1:0-5118 GCF_044466425.1 Nonomuraea sp. NPDC049400 | reverse complement strand
CGGATGAAACGGGTGGGTCACCCGAACGCGTCGGTACTGATCGTCGCCATCGGGTGTAATCGACGGCGTAATCCAACTGCTACGCCGAACGCTGGGTCCGCACCGCCCGAGCCGAATGCACAGACCAGATGCTGATCTACGACGAACGCCACCTGCGATCAGTCCTGAGCGAGTACGCCGAACACTACAACGCGCACCGCCCACACCAGTCCCGCCAACAACGCCCACCCGATCAAGATGAGGACGTCGCAGTGCCGCTGCAAGGCCGGATCCAGCGCCGAAAGCTGCTCAGCGGAGCCATCAACGAGTACCACCGAGCCGCCTGACCAACCCGAAGAAGCACCAGCTCAGACCACGTGCACGAGTTTTGAGGCGGTACAAGCCGGCGAGCAACCATTCCTGCCTCTCGGCCTCACACAATGGCTGCCAGAACCGATAAATCGCAGGTCAGATGGGGTGTGGAGTAGTAGGGCGCCCGGGGCTCGAACCCGCAACCTACGGATTAAAAGTCGACAGCTTTTGTGCCGGACTCTGTCTCAACATATCTGAATCTATCATTTTGCATCGTTTTGTCGTTTTCGAAATGCCCAAGAATGCCCCTCCGTGTTTGGGTGTGAGGCGCTTCATTTGCGGAGCGGCCCGTGATGCATGGTCCGAAGGCTTGTCAAGGCGCTGAGGGTGTGGCCTGAGCGCCCGGTTATGGCCTCCTTGGGTGCTCTTGTTGTGCTCTCGTCCTGGCGCTTGGATCTAGGGGGTGCTCTTCTGCGGTGTGTCACAAGCGGCGGGTTCCGGACGCGTCACCCGTGCCGCCGCCTGTTCTGCCCGGCCCGGTCCTCTCGTAGTGCGCAGGTCATCGGCCTGCGTTGTTTGCCAAGAGAAGGAGTCGTGAGCATGACTGCGCTGACCTACACCATCCTCACCGACCCGGCGTCCTTGGAGGCGTCAGTGGATGGGCGGTCTCCGTCCACGGGGACGGTGTATCTGATGGTCACCAACACCAGGAAGACGGTGCCCTGGTTGAGGATCGAGGTGAAGGTGCCCGTGGGTGACGGAGCCGGCCACCTCACCCGGGACATCAGCACGATCAAGCCGAAGGGCGAGTACACCGACACCCAGTCGGGCCCTCAGGCGGACACCCGGCCGGTGATCGTCCAGCCGCAGGGGACCAACGTCTTCCAGGTCACCCCTCAGAGCGGTCGCATAGAGGGTTTCGAGCCCGGTGATTACATGGTGCTGACGCTGGAGAACATCACCGTCGCTCCCACCGCCGGGGTGGCTGTGCTGATGGTGACCGAGACCATCAGAACCCCTAGCGGGTGGCAGGTCAGCGATGCGGCGGTGCCGTTGGTGAAGGCCGCTCCGAAGGAGATTCCGCCGCCGCGGGACTTCCGTCCGGACAAGGCCATGGTGGACGCCGGAGACAGTCTCACGCTGAGCTGGGACGGGTCCAACGACTTCAGCTACGAGATCCGGTTCCCCGGCGGGCAAGTGGACATCGCCCCGCGCACGCGGACCTGGTCGCCGGCTGAAGCCCCGAAGCGGGCTACCACCTACATTCTCGTCGCCACCGACCCCACCACCCAGCAGCAGCACTTCCTCACCACGACCGTTCAGGTGCGTTATCCCGTCCTGGAGACGCTCACCGCCACCATCGGCATCGACACCCCCTGGGTCCAGGGGACGGCGAACAAGGGGCGTGTCACCTTTACCGACACAGGGGTGGAGATCTTCAACAACTCCGGCGGGCAGGGGACCGTGACGGCCGACAAGGCCCTCCTCAACGGTGTGAACACCGAATGGGTGCAGGGGAGAAGCTCCGACGACGGAAAGATCAGCTTCCCCAAGGACGGGATCGACATCCGCCAGGGAAGCGGAGCATGGGGAAATGTGCACGCCGACAAGGCCGACCTCAACGGTGTGAACACCAAATGGGTGCAGGGGAGGAGCTCCAACGACGGATGGATCAGCTTCCCCAAGGAAGGGCTGAACGTGTATCGGGCGGGCACCCATGAGTGGGGAACCGTGTTCGCCAAGCACGGCTGGACGGCCTCAGGAAAGACCCCACCTGGACAGGGCTGGAGGGCCTACGCACCCAACTCCATCTGCATCGACGTGGATACCACCGCAGGCCAGTTCACCGGTAACCCCGTTTACCTCACCTCCATCGGAGGCGCCGGTGGCATGCAATACGACCTGGTCGGCACCAGTGCCGTCTACGACATCACCGCCAACAAGTTCAGCGTCTACCTCAAATGGCGCGACGACCGCGACCTGACTCCCGCCATGGCCCAGCAGTTCGGCTGGTACATCAACTGGATCGGCTACGACACCCCTAGCTAACCCTGTGTGCGGGTTTCTCGGCTAGCCAAGGGGACCCTCGTACGCTGCAGATGAAGCCGTCATCTCGCGTACGAGGGTCCTGCCATGGACATTACGACATTCGTCACTACAGTGTTCTGCCTCATCGACGATTGGCTCGGCGATCGACGCCTACGTCGGCGAGGGCCTCGGCCGACGCTCGCCGACAGCGAGGTACTGACCATCGAATGCGTCCGGGAATTCCTCGGCATCGACACCGATCAAGGCCCGTACCGTATTCGCGGGGTTTCTTGGTGCCGATGGAGGTCTCCACCCGGTCCCACGCCGCGTCGAGGTCCTGGGCGAGCCGGTTCAGGTGGAGTTCCCGGGCCTGCCGTCGCTGCTGTTCCCGGCGGGCCTGTTCTTCGGTGCGCTGGGCCGCCTCCTGCTGCTCGCGGGCGTGGCGGCGGGCGGCGGCGGCGTCCAGCCGTTCGGCGACCGTCCGCCCCGTTTCCATCTCCCGGCCGGGGATTCCGCCGCCGAACTCGCGCAGCAGCTCCCAGAGTGCTGGACCGTCAGGGCTGCACAGGGGTGATGTCGGTGTGTGGGAAGTCCTCGCCTTTGAAAAGCAGGGGCTGGTCGAGGTCTTTGGCGAGAGCATAGGCGAAGCAGTCGCCCATGTTGAGCTTGGCCTTGGAATTGTTGCCCTTGCCGTAGATCTGGTACGCCCGGCGCGCGATCCTGGCCTGATTGGGTGTTACCGGCTCGATGATGAGCCCCATCTCGTTGACGAGCGTGTCGAAGGCGTGGCGCATGGCCTCACCACGGTTGTCTGCCACGATGGCCGCTTCGACGTAGTTGACAGCCGAGACACGACACACGGCTGCGGCGATGGCGTGGGCGAACTGGGTGGCCTCGGGCTCACCGTTGATGACGGCAATGATGGCGCTGGAATCGATGATCACGCGGGAAGGCCAGTGTCCGGATCGTACAGATCTTCAACGGACAGTCGGTCCCCACCGAGGTGGGTTCGCATCTCAGCGGCAACGCTCAAGATACGTTCGGCTCTGCCGGCGGCTTCGGAGCGGCGTTCCAGCGCATCGAGACGGCGTTCGAGCACTTGAGCGGCGTGCTGGGTTTCCTCGGCCAACCGGATGACCCGGCGGGCGAGGTCATGAATGGGCTCGTGTTCGAGGTCCACGCTCACCGTCGCTCGACTCCCTCCGTCGCGGCGCCTGTGTTGCACCTTCAGCGTAACTGGTGGCCGAGGCTTACTCGCGCCGATGGGTAGCATCCGACCGCGTCATGAGGTTTTCGTCGAGTCAGGGGTTTCCTACGCTCCTGGGCGTCACCAGCGAGCGCGCTGCCACGACTGTTCCGATCGACGCGGAGGCCAACGAAGCGTTGGTTCCTGAAGGCATGCGCTGGTGGGCGGTCGAACCGGTGAAGTCGCTGCCGGCGGCACAGGATCCGGGAGTGACGAGCGAACTGCTGGCCACTTCGACGACCCTTGGAGGGCTGCCGGTCACCGACAACACGCCTCAAGATTATGAGACGCTCGCTCTCGCCCTCGGGGCCGCGGGGGGCGGCGCCACAGCGCCCGATGGGTGCTGGACGGATGGGACCCCAGCGTGGATGCGCACACGCTGGTCACCGCCCGCGCGGCCATCGCTGGCTGGGCGGGGGAAGGCAGGAGCGGATTCATCGTGTACGTGTACGGTGGGGCCCTGCACGGCACCGAAGGTCTGATCGGTGTGCCTGGTCCACTGCATAGTTACCTGGTGTTCGTGAGCCGTTCCGCCGATGGTACGGACATGGTGGACGCGGTGCGTCGAGTGATCCTGGGGTGTCCAGGAGAGAACTGGTGCCACCGCGATGGTTGTCCCGACGCTGGCTTTCCAGAAGCAGCCGAGCTGCTCGCGTCGATCGTCACTACCGGTGATGTCGCCGGCATGGCCGACCAGGACGGTGGTTGGGCAGGGGAGAGCTACCAGCGGTTGTACGGGACTGGTGGTGCCGATCACTACTCGGACAGCGTCTTGGACTGCTTGGAGATGGAGCTGCTGGGAGCCGGTTGGGTGGAGTTGGAGCGATCGACGTGGGATGGCGGGTTGGAGGAGTCGTTACTGCGCCGCGGCGAACACTGCCTGAACGCCTCCTACGATCCGATCACCCGCCAGCTTCGACTCGCGGACGGCAAGTCCCAGCTCGATGGCATGCTCGACATGCTGGCCGACAATGGCGCGCTTACCGGCGAGGACGAGTACGTGACCGTGGACACCAGCGAGCAGGGTGGTCGAGCGGTTGGGCACGGATGTCCTGGCAACGGCGGAGGATCATCTGCGTGGGCGTATCCAGGATCTGTCGCAACTATCCGTCCCAGTCCAGGGTGCACTACTTGGGCTGCATCCTCATGCGGACGGAACCCTCAACGCCCCCGAATCCACAGCGCTCGCGAAAGAACAGCTCATCGTCCTGGCCCGCGCTGTCGGCCTGCTCAGGGACACATGACCCGAAGACTCCGACCGGCAGCGGGATTCTCGCCGGTCGTGGACGAGAACATTATGGCGGGCTTCTTATCAGCAGGCTGTCTGGTGGACCTAGGAGATCTATCTAATCTTGTTGGATGTAGATGCTGTTGTTGCCGTCGTCTCACGTGCAGAAGCGAAGGCGGAAGACCCGCCGGGGCGATGTCATCGGTATGGCATTGCTCCTGGACGAGCTCGACCTGGCCACCATGACGGCGTCCTATCCGTCATTTGAGTTCGACCACTACGGCCAATATCTCGCCGTATGCGAGCAAACCCTGCGCTCCATGCT
>NZ_JBITMP010000126.1:0-6175 GCF_044466425.1 Nonomuraea sp. NPDC049400 | reverse complement strand
CGCGAGACGAGCTGATCGCGGACCTCGCCCGGTATGCCCATACCAAGTCAACGAGTTCAAGATCGAAAAGCAACGCCTTATTTCTTGATGACTCCTGTGAAACCAGCATCGCTGCTCCCGGGCCTCGGGAACACCTCCCGCAGCGCGCCCCAGAACCCCAACGCCCCGTCGCCGACGGCCAGCACCGGGGCGCGCATGCCACGCCGGGCGCAGTCGCGCAGCAGGTCGGCCCACGACTCGGTCGACTCGCGGTAGCCGTCGGCGAGTGCGATGAGTTCCTTGCGGCCGTCGGCGCGGATCCCGATCATCACCAGCAGGCACAGCTTGTGCTCCTCCAGTCGGATGTTGACATGGATCCGTCGGCCCACAGGTAGACGTAGTCCACCGCTGACAGATCTCTGGCCGCGAAGGCGCGCTGTTCGGCCTTACACCGCTCGGTCAGCTTGGTGATGACCGAGCTCGACAGCCCGGCCGAGCTGCCGAGGAACTGGCCGAGAGCAGACACGAAGTCGCCGGACGACAGGCCGTGCAGGTACAGCAGCGGCAGCACCTCGGTCACCTTGGGAGTCTTACGCACCCACGGCGGCAGGATCGCCGAGGAAAACCGGCGGCGCTCGCCCGTCTCCGGGTCGGTGCGCCGGTCGTTGACCCGTGGCGCCTTCACCTCGATAGCACCCGCCGAGGTCAGCACCTCGCGAGGCTGGTGCGAGCCGTTACGCACCACCAGACGACGACCGCGCTCGTCACGCTGGTCGGCGAACTGAGCGATGTAGGCATCGACCTCGGCCCGCAACGCCGCGGCCAACATCCGGCGGGCGCCCTCCCGGACGATCTCGTCGATCAACGACGCCGCCACAGGCGACCCGGCCGACGCGACAACATCGCGATCGGACGGGGTCGGGGACTACGGTGAGCATGGGTGTACCTTCCCGACCGACGTTGGCGCGTCGGCCATGCGTGAGACCTACAGACGATCACCGGGAAGGTACACCCCTCCCGGCCGATCCACAGGTCTCAAGCATTGCTCGCGACGTCTTGTCGAGCAGATCAAGGACCGCCCAGATCACCCTTATCAACGACATTCGTGATCAATAGCGCAAGCGGCCGTAGAGCTGCAACAGCGCACTGGCCAAGCCGGGGAATGGCGGGATGGACTGCTGGCCGCATCTGGACTGCGCCGCGCGCTACCACGAGTTCCCGGACGAGGCATCGAACCGTCGGAGTGGCTCAACCGCCTTGATAATCCGGCAAGCAGCATCCGCGCCGCTCTGCGTCCCGCCGTGACATGGACTGCCGGTCCGACCGATGCCACGCCGGGACGGGGAGCCGGATCGACGGACAAGCGGGAGGCGTTCTCGGGCTGTTTCGCGCGAGACCCCGTACGACAGCTCCACGGTGCAGGCAGCCGTGCGGGGACGGCATCCCCCATGTGCCGTCCCCGCGCTGGACCCGCCCCCGGCCACTGGCCAGAGAACCAACACAGTGACATTCTGGATCTGGCCGGTCGTCCTCCTGCGGGTCACGTGGGAAACCACCTCTCTTCAACAGAACTCTGCCGTACGGTGGCGGCTGTACTCGCGCCGGAACTTCGCGGGTGATGTGCCACAGGCAGAGGTGAACACGCTGTAGAACCGGCTGACTGAACCGAAGCCCACTGTGGACGCGATGTCATTGATCGGTAAGTCGGTGATAATCAGCAGTCGGCGGGCCTCCGCAAGGCGGTGCTTGGTGAGGTATTCGACCATGGTTGTGCGGACCACCTTGCGGAACTGGGCCATGGCGTAGTTGGGGTGCAGGTGCGCGGCGCCGGCGATGTCGGCGCTCGTCAATGGCTCGCGGAAGTGTTCGGCGATGTGCCGCACCATGGCGATGACGTGCTGTAGCGCCGGTTCGCCTCCGGTGTACTGAGGCACCGGTTCGCCCATGCTCGTCAGAGCGAGCCGGCGGACCCTGGCTTCGATCTCCAGCAGTGCGATCCGATGGCGTTCGCGCTGGTCGGTGGCCAGGTCGTCGGCCCACTGGGCAAAGGTCACGGGATCGGTAGGCAAGACGGCCGACGGTGCGGAGACCAGGGGTGCACCGGATAGAAGGCGCCTGACGAGCGTGTCGGGCAGTCGCCAGCTCAGGAAGGTCGTGAACGGCACGTGGAGCCAGTGGACGGACGTCGCCGAGTTCGCCACCAGCTGGTGCGGTACCGCGGCCCAGAACACTGCCAGGCTTCCAGGGCCGATCTCGACGGGCGTGCCACCGAACAGGTAGAGCATGGTGCCGCCCTCGGTCACCAGATTGATCTCCAGGTCGTCGTGCTGGTGCGGGAAGCCCATGACCACCGGTCGGCCACCCCATCCGGTGAGACTCGGCGGTTCAAGGCTAGACATGAGGATCCAAGAAATTTTCACTCTCTTAGATGAAGCGTTCGTGGATTGTAGGCTTCTATCGTCGTGGCAGTCCACGCGAGCCGCCTGAAGCCACTGCTGACACCTCACCGACCGCGGGTCCGCGGGGCAGGAAACATGACCATTGCTCTGACGGCATGACAAGGAACTTTCATGACCTTCTCTTTAGGCATCGTCGGCGCCGGACAGTTCGCTGGCCAGTTCGCCAAGCTATGGCGGCTCCACCCGGGCGTCGGCGACATCTGGGCCACCGACCTGATCCCGGACCGGGCCGCCCGACTGGTCGCCGACTACGACCTTGCCGGGGCCATGCCGTCCTTCGAGGCCTTGCTCAACTCAGACGTCGACGCGGTCGCCATCTTCACCCAGCGCTGGACCCATGGGCCGCTGACCGTCCAGGCGCTACGGGCCGGTAAGCACGTGTATGCAGCAGTGCCCATGGCTGTGGCCGAGGAGGAGATCGAAGCCATCATCATGGCCGTCCAAGAGACTGGGCTGATCTACATGATGGGCGAGACCAGCCACTACAACCCGGCGACCGTGTACGCCCGCAATCAGATCGCCGCCAGCAGCTTCGGACGGCTGTTCTACGCAGAAGGCGACTACGTGCACGACATGGACCTCGGCTTCTACGACGCCTACCGGTACAGCGGCGGCGAGAACTGGAAGGCGACCGCCAGCTACCCGCCGCTGCTCTATCCCACCCATGCGATCGGCGGCGTGCTCGGCGCCTGGCAGACGCACGCGATCAGCGTGTCGGCGATCGGAGTCGTCGACGATCGCGGGGACGGAGTGTTCGACAAGTCGGTCAGCCAGTTCGGCAACGACTTCTCCAACGCCACTGCGCTGTTCGAGGTCGAGGGCGGAGGATGCTTCAGGACAAACGAGTTCCGGCGAGTCGGTTACCCCTCGCACATCCGCGAGTCACGGTTCCGGTTCTTCGGCACAGAGGGGAGTCTGGAGCAGCTGGCCACAGTGAGCCTGTGGCAGGACAAGAGCGGTGTCACCGACGTCACCGACTACCTTCAACCCAAACCGACCCTGCCCCCTGATGACCCCTCGCTCCAGCACGTTTCCCCCGCCCTCAGAGACGCCTTCACCTCGGGCTCAGCGCCGGTGCACGACCGCTCCCGGCTGCCCGAAGAGTTCGCCCACGTCTCCAACGGCCACGAGGGCAGTCACCACTTCCTCGCTGACGACTTCGTACAGGGGGTCGCCACCGGCACCCTGCCCCCGGTCAATGCCTGGGTCGCCGCACGCTACACCTTGCCCGGCATCGTCGCGCACCAGTCCGCCCTCAAGGGCGGCGAGCGGCTGGCGATTCCGGACTTCGGAGACGCCCCCCGCGCGTGAAAGACAGAGGTCCAAGGTGCCCCTCAAGGGGCGCCTTGGAGCGTGGGTGACCCCTCAAGCTGAGCTTCCATCGTGGTGACGGACTGGTCCAGCCGCCTGAATCTCCTGTTCGCCTGCGTTCCGCTTCCGCAGGCGAACAGGAGGTCACCCGGGTCAGCGCCCGCGTGCCGACAATGTCGGGAGGCGATGGGGGTGCACGATGAAGCGCATGGTTCGCGCTCTCGGGCGGGCGTTCACCGGCTTCGGATGGGGTGCTGGTCCCCCAGTCCCGCCGTTCGAATCTGCCCTGTGCCGATCCCGCGTCCCGCGGTGGACACGCCGAGCATGCCGCTGACCCGGCGGGAACGCGAAGCTTTGCGGCGGATCGTGACCGGCTGACCGTCACCCGCGCCAGGTGGCGCGCACCGCGTCGGCGACCACGAGCAGGGCACCGATCGGGTCGTTGCCGAGGGGGTACACCCCGACCTGATCCGCGCCCGCGTCCAGGTGCGCGAGCAGATCCTTCGCCACGGCGTCCGGCGTGCCGTATGCGACGAGCTCGTCGATCAAGCGGTCGCTCCCGGAGCCGGAGAGGTCCGCTTCGGTGTACCCCAGCCGCCGGAGGTTGTTCGCGTAGTTCGTCACGCCCAATGCGGTGCCGGGCGGCGCGGAACGAGCGATCGCGCGAGCCCGATCGGCGTCGGGTTCCGGGAGCGCGAAATGCCCGGGCAGCACCAGTTTCCCCGCGCCGAGCACCGCGCGGGCCCGCCGGGTGTGCTCGGGGTTGATCAGGCCTGTGAGGGTCCCGGCCGTGCGGTCGCGCGCGAGGCGCAGCATCCGCGGCCCGAGCGCGGCCAGGACGATCCGACTGGCGGGCACGCCGGCCCGCGTCAACCGCTCCACATAGGACATTAGGGTGGCGTATGGCGAGGCGTACTCGGCGTGGACCTCGCGGTGCCCGATCCCGACCCCGAGCAGGAACCGGCCCGGGTGCTTCGCCTCGAGCCGGTGGTACGAGGCGGCGACGGTCTCCGCGTCCGCGGTCCATGCGTTCACCACGCTCGTCCCGACCACCATCCGGGTGGTCGCGTCCAGCAGCCGCTCCGCCAAGGCGAGGTCGGCCGGGGGAGAGGCGTCCAGCCAGAGCGTGCCGTAACCGGCGCGCTCGAGGTCCGCCGCCCAGTCCGGAGTCACTTCGTGCTCGGGCAGGTGGGCGCCGAGAAGTCCGAGATCCATACTCATGCGGCGAGTACACCAGGAGCGTCCGGCCGCGAACCAGGCCCGGTCCTTCGACGGCACGCTGGTGCCCACCCGGGACCGCACTGTCGCGGCCTCGAGCGAGAACTACCGGTACTCGACGAACCTGCAGGCTCCTTCAGGCCGTTCTGCGAGGTCCGCAGTGGGCCGGCAAGCTCACGGAGGAAGACCGGCGAGCCCTCAGCCCGCTGTTCTGGGCTCACGTGAACCCCTACGGCCGGTTCCGGCTGGACATGGAGATCCGGCTCGATCTCACCGCGGCGTGAGCGGACCTCCGGGCGGGACTGTGCGGTGGTTCTGGCGCCACCTCATGTTTCTGCGCCGCCTGCTAACTACGCGATCGCCTTCACTCGCGCGCGGCCCGTTGGCCGACCAGGCTCCTCATGATGTAGTCAATGCGCTGGCGTCCGTGCTGTGGCGCTCGGGTAGCCAATCGCGGGTGGGATCGTGTTCCAGCCACCGGTTGCGCTTGGCCTCCGTCACGAAGGCGCTTGTCAAGGTGTCCAGCAGTGGGTGGCCGCCGTTGCCGCGCCAGAGCAGTGACCAGGCGTACAGCGGTGTGGGGTCGATCAGCGGGACCGAGCGGATCGCCGGGTGCGGCGGGAGAGGCAGGTCTGCGGGCAGCAGACTGAAGCGGTGCGGGTCGGCTGCCAGGTCGGCCAGCAGGCGGTCCAGTCCCAGGTTCGTGCCTTCGGCGTGCTGGTCAAGGCGGCCGTGCACAACCTGGCCCGCACCCTTGCGGCGGATCTCGCGCCCCGGGGCATCCGCGTCAACTCAATCAGTCCCGGATACATCGACACACCGATGTATCCCGCCGCGGCGTTGAGCGAGACGGAGACCGCGGCCATCACCGGTCGTATCGCGGCGGGCAGGTTCGGCCAACCAGAGGAGATTGCCACAGCAGTGGCGTTTCTCGCCTCCCGTGAGGCGTCCTACATCAATGGCCAGGACCTGGTCATCGACGGCGGCCTTGTGAATGCGATCCCTGCCTGATCACCGCCGGCCCTCGTAGACATGGGGCGGTGTCCCACGCGGAACGACCGAAGAACAGTTGATCTTTCCTGCTCATGTACGTACGCGATACTGGCCCAGTCCTACGAGCGGCTGTGGGTCGGATACGGGTGCGGCCAAGCGGGGGAAGGAGGCGTCGTCGCCCTCGAGCTGTGGAGGCCGACACCCACCCTCGTCCC
>NZ_JBITMP010000125.1:0-6666 GCF_044466425.1 Nonomuraea sp. NPDC049400 | reverse complement strand
CGGCGGACACGACTTAGACACTCGAATCCTTGCAGCTCGGGGGCACCTTTTCTGTTGTTTCAGGCCACACCATCTCACCGCTTGAATATCTGGGGCCAATGGTCGCAACTCGTGGAGATGACACGTGGTGCGGGCTTCTCAGAGAGCCCAATCTCGTCGTGGTTGACCAAGTCACACGCGACTGCATGCTCCGGTGTTCCGCTTATCGTGTGACGCTCTCACGCGATTGGACCTGCTGAACCAGGCGGTGGCCGCGCTCGCCCAGGCGTAGCGGGCCTGGGAAGGACGAGTCAGCCGATCACTATGTCGTCGCCGGTGCCCACGCCGATCCCGGCCAGTCCATCGCGCATCCATCGCGGGGTGATGTCGTCCTCGAAGCGGTGCCGGTCGATGATGCGTCCCGTGCGGGCGTCGAGCTTGACGAGCGTCGTCGCGTCCTCGGCGACGTAGGTGTCCACGCCGTCCGTCAGGACGGTGCCGTCCCACGCGTCGCCCAGGGTACGGCGCCAGGCGACCTCGCCGTCGGCGATCCGGTAGGCGGCCACCTCGGTCTTCGAGCGCACGGTCACCAACTCGTCCGACGCCCCCATCGCCTCCCCGTAGGGGTTGTCCTTGAGCCCCGCCGACGGGGCTCGCCAGAGGATCTTTCCGTCGTGGACCCTGCGGACGACGAGAGCGCCGCCGTTGTCCACCGATGCCAGGCGATCGGTGCCGAGCGCACGCGCGTGCCACAGCTCTCCACCGTCGAACCCCCACAGCTGCCTGCCGTCCGTGGCGCTGAGCGCGACGTTCGACTCCGCGCCGGCGCAGTCCTGGAAGACGAGCACGGTCTCGCCCGCGCTGCGGACCGAGCCGGGGACGGGGTCTCCTGTGGGGCAGGAAGCGGACGAGCCAGGCGGGTAGGACCAGCGGATCGCTCCCGTGCGGCCGTCCAGCACGTCGAGCCGGCCGTCGTGCAGGACCATCACGAGGGGGACGGAGCCGTCTCTGGCCACGGAGATTTCCCAGGCCGCCGCCCATTCCTCGTCGTAGGCCCGGTTGGCCTCGTGGTACGGGCCTGGCGGCAGGTCGGCCTGCCAGACGATGCGGCCGTCCGGCACGTCGATGAGGCTGACCCGGCCGTCCCGCCAGATGGCCGCGACCCGGCGATCGTTCACCCGGACGGGCCCCAGCGAGTCGTCGGCCCAGCCGTTCTCGTACCGCCAGGCCGTGGATCCGTCCGTGATCCGCTCTCCGACCAGTCCCGCGGTGCCCAGGCCCCGCCGCGAGCGCACCGCCACGTCACCGTAGAGCTCGGCCACGAAGGGAGCCCTGCCGACGACGTCGATCGACGGCGTCCCCCGCCCCGCCGGACGCCAGGGGTAGGAGGAGTCCCCCATCGGCGTCATGGTCTCGCCCGGCCAGCCGACGAGGCCGAGCAGCAGGATGCTGACGACGGCGCATGCCATGATGTGGATCAACCGCATAAGGCCCAGCATGGCCCCTTTAACGCGTCGAATGCGGCAAAAACGAAAGGCCACTCGAAAACCTGCTGACTTGCGGGAACTCCGCTAACGACAGATTCCGTTGCCGGCAGGAGTCCCTGCTGCGGACCCTCACCTTCAGGGCGATCGGCGTCCTCGTCCGTCGCGGAGTCGACTTCGCGACGGTCCGCACCATGCTCGGCATGCTGGGGTCTACTTGCCTGACGTGCCTTAACGACCTTCATGGGACTGACCAGCAGGTTCGCTTGACAACCCCAGATAACGGCGGGACCACTCCCAAGGCCCCGGCCTGCCCGGTATGCGCGGGCCCGATCCAGCCATCACCCCGCGGCCGCCCCGCCGTCCACTGCGGCAAGCGCTGCCGCCAGGCCGCCCACCGTGCCCACCTGCAACAGACCCGCCAGGAGCTGGACTGGCTGCGCCGCCGCCTGGCGCCGACGTCGGCGAGCGACCCGCACCCAATTTTCCCGCATACGCGGCGTCCCGCCAGGGACCAGAGCGACGTGTTTGAGCCGTGTGCCGCGAGGAGTGGCCCGCACGGTTCTGAGGGGGCCTCGGTGCAGCAATGCACCGGGGCTACCCAGCGAGTGAGGGGCCTGGGAGGGCGAGACCGCAATGCGGAGAGTCGAGTCCACGAGGCTTGGGCGGACTAGGTCCGGCCGCCCTTCTTGGTGTAATCAACCCACGTGACCTTGCCGTCGCCTATGTGTAGCCGCACTCTAGTTGTATGGCCTTCCGGGACGTCCCAATCGAATACTGCTGTCCTCCCGCCCCAGGCACAGATTTGTTTGGAGCCGTATCCATCAGCGCGAACAGTAAGACATGCATACGCGTACGGATTTGTCGCATGGTTTGTCAAAGAGAGAATCTCCCTGTTGGCGGCGAAGACTGCAATGACCTCATTGCCCTCGTTATGGTACATCCACGCCTTAATTGCAGTGCCAATTCCGCCTTTATCTCCATCATTTGGAGCGAGTCTCGCGGCGAGTCGCCACAGTGGGTTGCGGGCTCCTTGCCCGTTATCCCTCGGGCTTAGCGAGCTAGTCGGCTCCGGTGAGGCCGTGGGCGTTGGTTCCTGCGCGGGGTCTACAGCTGCTAAGGCAGCGGGGGACGTCAACAGCCCGGCCGTGACCGATGCCAGGCATAGCGCCGCCGCTACAGCGGACTTCCTGATAGCCATTTATACTCCATTTCCAAGAATGGCCAGGCTTCATCATCGCGACCTGGCCTGCGTGAACGGTGGGCGGTGAGCGAGGTTCGGCCACCCTTCATTGGTGTACTCAACCAGTATGGCAGCGCGCGCATTTGTTTCGATATGCAGCGATTATGTCCTCCCGTTAGGCCGCCTCTAGTGAACTACTGCTGTCGTACTAGCTCCGGTGGTTGTTTGGCCCGCGCCTGTGAGTGCGGCCGTCACGACGTTGGTCATCTTGAACATGTCTGATCCCCCTCGGGCGATAGTGGTTATGCTTTGGCGACTGCATGAACGGTTCCCCTTTGTTCACGAGATGATCCCCTTTGCGGGGAGTGCAGTGACAGTTCACAGGTCTGGGACGCGTCGTGTCAGCATGTTTCGACTGGGAGGAAATCACCGAGGTCATGGCCGTGCGCGTGATTCATTGGGGCGGCTGGGTGCGAACGAGCTCGGTGCCGAGCGGGGTCGCCTGGTGCAGCATCAGGTAGACCCAGCGAGTGCTGGTGATCAGCCCGGCTTGTCGCAGGATGTGGGCGTGCCTGCTGGCGTTGGCTCAGGGATGGTGGACGCCCTTGGGGATGAGAGCTCCCGCTACCTTGCGATGGACGCCGAGGACCGGGCCCTGGACGTGCTCGCGAGAGCCGAGGCTCTGGCCATCCACTGGGGCGATCACTGGCCCGCGCCACCCGTCGCCGAATTCCCTACCGGCGGGTAACGATATGCACACTCATTCCGTCTGATTACCGATCAGTAATTTGCGGTGCGATCAACGCGCTGACCAACACAAACGCGAACAGCCGTCGATGGCGCCCCGCACTCCCCTCAAGTCGTGCCCGTTTTGTGGTGTTTTGTCGCCCAGTTATGCATCCCGCTTACATGATCACGCAGGTCTGTTCAGCTACCGAGTGATCACAGAGAGTTTCGGAGAATTGTCGGTCCAGCCAACCACAATGAGGCCCCATGAGCTTCCCCCGGCCCTGCGTTGGGCCCATTCTGGCTCGCCTTCCCACTCGCGGCACGACCGAGCCTCCTATGACACGCGCATGACGTACCTGCGCACGGCCGCCCAGCGCGGCGTGGACACCTACAAGCTGCTGCACTCCCAGGAAGCGCACATCGACAAGGCCAGGTGCGAGCGCGCCTACAACGGCAGCGGGGTCATCGACGAGGCGCCGTACGTCGAGCCCTCCGACGGGCGCGAGGCATGGCACGCCCAGGTGAAGGAGTTCTTTGTGGACTCCTGCCTCAGCGGCAAGCCCAAGCCCGTCCCGGCCGACCTGTCCTATCCCGAAAACAGGCCAGAGCCCTCGACGACGACGTCGCCCACGTCGCCGGCCGCTAAGCCATAACCCAAAGGCTGAGACGACGACGCGTCGCAGCTGCCGACGAGGCCCCCGCGGTGCAGAGGACAGGAAGGCCGCTAGTCAAGGAAGCAGTACGCCTGGCCAGTGCGTCTTTGTGCGATGAGCCGGAGATGAGGCTCCCCCACAGTGTTCCGGGGGTCCGGACCGACACATCATCGAGGGGAACCAGCGAATGTTCAGCACCAACACGGGTCGTCGCATGCTCACAAGCGCGAGTATGGCCCTGGGATTCGTCACCGTCCTGTTCACCGGCGCCGTGGCGCTGGCCGGACCGGCGTCGGCGGCCACCGTCACCGCGCAACTCGACAGCGGCAGGATCCTCGTCAACGGCAGCTCGGGGGACGACGGGATCGAGATCAGGCTCAACGCGACGGGCACCGTGGTGACCATCAGCAATACGCTCGGCTCGGTCGCGGCCGGTTCTGGATGCACGCAGGCGGTGGGCGAGGCGCAGTGTCCGGCCGGTGGGATCGATCGCGTCGACGTGTTCGCGGGGGACGGCATCGACGCGATCCGCAACAACACGAACCTGCCGAGCACGCTCTCCGGCGACAACGGCGTCGACACCGTCAACGGGGGCTTCGGCGCCGACATCCTGTTCGGCGGTTTCGGTGACGACACGCTCAACGGCCGCGGGGGCAATGACCGCCTGATTGGCAGTATCGGCACCGACACGCTCAACGGCGGTGCCGACACCGACCGCTGCGACGGCGAAGTCGAGACCAACTGCGAGCTTTAGGCGCCCACACTAGCGCCCCCGCCGGACGGACCGGCGGGGGCGGTTTGCCGTTCGTCGTGGCCTCTCCAGCTCAGCATTGACCAGGCACGTCACAGCAAGATCAACACCGTTGTTGGGTCGGGCCGGGGCGCCCTGCCGTGATTGCTCACGGTGGCTTTCCCGGCCCGCCCGCCGCACCTGGTGTGCGTGTCTCCACGCACCGGGCGCTCCACCCGTCGATGCCGTTGGTGGGAGTGTCAACTTCACGGCTGATCTTGGTTTTGAAGGGTTCAGAGGTTGGTGGGGGTGAGGCGGCCCTCGAAGGCGATCTGGAAGGGTTCAAAGGTGCCGTCCAGCGCGGGCGGCCGGCCGCGGTAGCGACCTTCGGCTTCGGCCGCGGCGCCCCTTTCAGAGGTGAGCTTGTTCTGCAAGTCGCGCTGGAACTGCCCGACAGCAGTGATCACGTTGATGAGCAGCGCGGTGGTCGCGTCGCTGGCGGCCAGGTCGTGGAAGTTTGACAGCGGACCGGACAGGACGCGCAGGACGACGCCGCGAGCCTGGCACCAGTCGCGTACGGCGTGGATATCGACCAGGTCGCGACACAGCCGGAACAGTTCCGACGCTGTCAGGACGTCGCCGGTTCGACTTCGCCACCGCCGAGCGGGTGAAGCCTTGGCCGACCACAAACGTGACCGTGCTGGACGATGCCGTCCACTCCATGCGCCGGTCGGCGGTCTCGGCGGCAACGCCGCGCTGTACGACGCCAACGCGCTGCGCCGCGCGTTGATCGCGGTCGGCCGGGGCGAATACGACCTACTCCCCGCCATCGCCGAGTACGAGCGCGCGATGTTGAAGAACGGCTTCGCCGCCGTGCGAGCCGCGACCATGTACCTGCGCCTGGCCACCCTGCCCAGCCGCGCGGTCCGGACCATCGCACGGACGTTCTTCCGGCTGTGCGGCGTACTCCCCCCACTGCGCCGCGCGATCTTCTCGGACTGACCATTCACTGGCTGTTCCCAGCCGGTAAATCGATGTCCGGCTCGTTGCTCCGCAGCAGCGCCCTGAACTGCGCGGCCAGTTCTCTGCGGGACCGGACGCCGAGCTTGGAGTAGACGTGGGTCAGGTGGTACTGCACCGTCTCGGCTGAGATGCACGGCTCCAGAGCCGCCTGCTTGTTGCTGGCCCCGAAGGCGACGAGCCGCGCGACCGCCTGTTCCTGGGGAGTGAGCCGC
The DNA here is from genome assembly GCF_044466425.1 of Nonomuraea sp. NPDC049400. NCBI lineage: Bacteria > Bacillati > Actinomycetota > Actinomycetes > Streptosporangiales > Streptosporangiaceae > Nonomuraea > Nonomuraea sp. NPDC049400. The sequence goes on along the minus strand of NZ_JBITMP010000125.1, from coordinate 673 downwards.
GACAGGCCGGAGGCGAAGCAGGCGGGGTGCACGCCGCCCGCCTCATTTCCAGGTGCAGTACTTCACCGCGGTGCGGGAGCCGAGCGCCGCATGGAGCTCGCGCGCATTGTGCAGAACGGTATCGGCCTCGCGCCGCTTTCCCGCGCGACGCGGGGTCTGCCCGTACGCGAAGTTCACCCGGGCGCGGTCGGTAGGGATGCGGCAAATGCTCCAAGTGGGCGAGGGCCCGTTCGAACCCGTGCGTGCGGCGTCGATGTCGCCTGCGGCGCCGGCCAGACCCCCCGAAGAGGCCCAGCCTGGCCATCATCGCGAAGAACTACGCGTAGTCGCGGGCCAACCTGGCGGCTGGGGCGCGTTCGGGAGCGGAGGGCCTTGTCGCTGTCGCCGGTGCCGCGGTGTCGAGCATGAGGGTGCTGGGAGTGGGATGGAAGTCGGCACGAACCGCATCCCACCGGTGGTGGTTGTTGGCCTGGTTCGCCCGCAGGGATCAGCGGCGTCCCCCTGGTCCTGGAGCTGGTAGGTGATGCGGGTTCCGTCCGGTGTCATGGCGTATGTCATCGGCTTCCTGGCTCCCGTGTCGTCGGGCAGAGTGCCCGCAATCTCATGGCTGCCAGTACACAAGGGCGGCGGCTGTCTCGGGCGGTCGGCGGGTGGAAGTCGTACCGGCCGGGCC
>NZ_JBITMP010000124.1:0-7755 GCF_044466425.1 Nonomuraea sp. NPDC049400 | reverse complement strand
ACGCCGTCGTCGGCCGTGTCGAGCACCTGGCGTTCGATGTCGGGCCGGTATCCCACGAGGGGGATCGGGTTGGCAGGGGTCCGTTCGTCGGCGGTTGCCGTCCCCGTGGCGCCCAGGACCCAGACGCCGCTGGTGTAGACGAACGCCCGTCCGGTGCCGCGCAGCGGACCGGTCAACGCGGCGACGGCTGCAGCGTCGGTGGCGGCGTCACCGGTAGGCGTGGCCAGATGGATCACAGCGTCGATGTCGGGGGTGACCGCCGCGGTGAGCGAGGCCGGGTCGGCAAGGTCGCCGAAACGCCGTTCGTAGCGTTCTTCGCGCTGGTCGCGGCCGGGCCGGGTGAGCTCCACGATCTCGTGTCCCGTGGACGCCAGCCTTTCCGCGACGGCCGAACCCAGGAAACCGCGCGCCCCAATGATCAGAATACGCACTTCACACCTCCATCAAAACTTTCGACGTCGAAACTTTAAGACCTTGCTTCAAAGACGTCAAACTCTTCGATATCGAAGACTTAGACTGTTGGGGAACCTGCTTCACAAGGAGGGGCGATCGTGACGGACATGGCGCAGCAGGATGGAGTCGATGTGATCATTGGCGAGTGGCAGGCGGTGCGGCCCGACCTCGACTGTTCCCCGATGGAGCTCGTCGGCCGCCTGTCGCGGGCGTCGCGGCTGCTGGAGCGGGCGCTCAAGGACCTGTTCGCCCAGCACGGTCTCGAGTCATGGGAGTTCGACGTGCTGGCCACGCTGCTGCGCTCCGGCCCGCCCCACGTGCTGACCGCCGGGCAACTGAGCGCCGCGGCCATGGTCAGCTCAGCGGCGCTGACCAACCGGGTCGACCGGCTGGTGGACAAAGGGCTGGTCGACCGCGCGGTGGACCCGGCGCATCGGCGCCGTGTGCTGATCTCCTTGTCTGAGCAGGGTCTGCAGTTGGTGAACGAGGTCGTCGAGCACCACCTCGCCAATGAGCGCCGGCTCCTCGAAGGCCTGTCGGCCACCGAACGCGATCAGCTCACCGCCCTGCTGCGCCGCCTGCTCATCACCCTTGGAGACACCGGACGGCCATCAACCGACACCTGAGACCAGCAGCCCGTGACACCGCTGAACAACGCCGGCTGGGCCCTCCACCCGGGTCCGTGCGATGAGCCCCAAGTAGGAGCGTCGTCTCAGGTCACAGCAGGTGACCGGGGACGCAGCTCGGGTGTGGACATCGACCGGTTCGCCGCCTTGGGTTGAGCTCATGTGGTCGCGTCCGTATGAGGAGAGCGGCCCGCGATTTGAGGACGATCGGCCCGTCCAGGAGGTTGCGGCCGAGCCGGTCGACCTCCTGGACGGTCAGCGTGTCCGCGTCGCGGATGTGGGACAGCGCCTCCAGCAGCGCGGGCCGGTCGTCGGCGGCGAGTCGAACGCGCGGACGCCTTCCAATGGTCAGTCGCTACTGGCCGTTCCGATCATCCTCACGGGCCTTTCCGGTTGCTCAGGCGAAATCAGCTGGCGGGCTTGCCGAACCAGCGGGAGAGGTCGTCGTCCAGGTCCTGCTGATCGTCGCCGATCCAGGCGACGTGGCCGTCGGGGCGTAGCAGGACGCACGGAACATCCAGTGCCGCAGTGGGATCCGCGAGGTGATCGACCCGGTCTGACCAGCCGCCGGCGGTCAGGCGTTCGGTGCGGTCCAGCAGCAGGCCGCGGCCGCGATGCAGCAGACCGTAGAGGTGGCCCTGTTTCACGTCGATGTCGCGCAGGCGGCGGCCGAGCAGGTCGGGGCCTTCGCCGAAGTCGTAGCGGATGCCGATCGCGGTGATCTTCTCGATCAGATGGCGGTTCACCTCGTCGAAGTCCATCAGTTCGGTGAGCAGCCTGCGCACGGCCTGCGGACCCGGCTCGGTGGACAGCAGTTCCATCTGGGCGCGGGTGTTGTCCAGCACGTCCTCGGCGACCGGATGACGTTCGGCCTGGTAGGTGTCCAGCAGTGTTTCCGGCGCCCAGCCGCGGATCTGTGCGGCCAGTTTCCAGCCGAGGTTGAATGCGTCCTGAACGCCCAGGTTGAGGCCCTGTCCGCCGATGGGCGGATGGATGTGTGCCGCGTCGCCGGCCAGCAGCACCCGCCCGACCCGATAACGTTCGGCCAGCCGGGTGGCATCCCCGAAGCGGGACAACCAGCGCGGGGAGTGCACGCCGAAATCGGTTCCGGCGATGGTGCGCAACTGTTGTTTGAAATCCTCGAGGGTGGGCGGTTCCGCGCGGTCGCTGACTCCCGCGGCGGGGACTACGACGCTGTAGATTCCTTCGCCGAAGGGCCGGAGCCAGAATGGCTTATGGGTCTCGCCGATTTCGGTCACCTTGGCGGCGATCTCCTCCTGCGGCACACCCACTTCCATCTCGCCCATCAGCGCCTCGGTCCGCGAGGGCTCGCCGGGGAAGCCGACGCCGAGCAGTTTGCGCACCGTACTGCGCCCGCCGTCACAGCCGACGAGGTAGCGCGTACGCAGTTGTTCCCCGTCGGCCAGCTCGACGGTCACACCCTCGTCGTCCTGCTCGAAAGCGGCCACCGCACAACCGTGCCGGACCTGCGCACCCAGTTCGATCGCATGTTCTTCGAGCAGGTGAACGATGACCGGCTGCGGGATGCCCAGCAGATAGGCGTACGCGGAATCCAGGCCCTTGGGCGCGGGTTTGGGGATGGCGGCGAAGAAACCGCCGGCCGGACGCTGTCTTCCATGCTGGAGAATGCGATCCAGCAGTCCGCGCATCGCCATCAGCTCGAGACTGCGAATATGCAGACCGACTATGCGGACGAACGACGCGGGCTCGGTTTCCTTCTCCAGAACGAGTACCCGTACATCATGCAGCCGCAGCTCGGCGGCCAGCATCGCGCCGGTCGGCCCGCATCCGGCAATGATCACATCGAACATGAGGGGCGCGCGATCGGCGCCGGAGGCCGGCGACCGGAGAACTCCGGGGACGTCGCCCACCGTGGAGTCACGCTCGCCCCTGTCGTTCGACGACGGCTCGGCGGTGACCTGCAGAGAGTGCGTAGGTGTTGCCCTTCGGGAGTGCCTTGTTGGCGAGGCGCTCCCGGCGACACCTACGTCAATCGCCCGACCGTGGCGGGAAGGGGGAGCACCCACATCGATACAGCGTTCATGGGTCTCACCTCCTCGGGCGGTGTCACGGTCAACTGCAAGCTACAAGTCCGAGCATCATCCCGTCCAACCCTTTCCCAGCCACGTGATCACGACTCCCAACGGGCCCGGGCGGGCCGGACCAGAGCCAAGCGGGTCATGCCCCTTTGGGAGGCATGGAACCGTCTGGCCGCCGACGGCGTCGTCCCGCATGCCATGGACCTGCAGCCGGGCACGGACGTCGAGCTCTTGCCTGTCCGATGCTGTGGGGGCTCAGCCCCGCAGGTTCACCGGGAGAGCGATCAACCGGCTTCCCTGTATGCCGCCGAGGTCGGTCTGCCGGAGTTCGGAGAGCGGCACCGCGAGGCGTGCGTCGGGGAAGTCGGCCCGCACGACCGCCACGACCGCGCTCAGCTCGAGTTGAGCCAGTTGTGCGCCGGTGCAGTAGTGGGGACCGGCGCCGAAGGTGAGGTCCGGCCCGATCGACCGGCCGGGATGGGTGTTGATGCCCTGGATGTCGACGAGCACTGGGGAGCGGGCGGGGAGCCGCACCCCGGCGAGCTCGATGTCGGCGGAGGTGAACCGCCAGAGACTGAAGGGCGCCGGCGCGTGCAGGCGCAGCGTCTCCTTGACGAACTCCTCGACCGTGATCTCTTCCGCTGGGACGCCGTCGGCGTCGAAGACGCGAGCGAGGAGGAATCCCAGCGACGGGTCGGTGGTGAGCTGCCCGGCGTAGATCAGTGTGAAGATCAGGTAGTGCAGCTGTGTTTCGGTGAGCTCGTCGGGGACCCGTTCGCGTAGCTCGGTGGCGAGGCCGGTTCGGCCCTCGCTGAGCGCGGCGGCGGCCAGCTGCCCGAAGGCGGCCATCGCTGCCCCCACCTCCTGGGGATCGGCGCTGTGCATGCCCCGGCAGGCCGCGATGGCCTCCTCGATCCGGTCGAGTGGTACGCCGAGCACGTCGCAGACCACGGTGAGGGGGAACCGTGTGGTGAAGTCGGCCATCAGGTCGACCGTTTCCCCGGTCGCGGCGAGCTCGGTGAGCTGATCGCGGGCGAACCTCGTGATCCGTTCGGCGTAGTCCTGCATCCGCCGGGCGGTGAAGAGCGGAGCGTGCGCTCGGCGCAGCCGCGTGTGCGCCGGGCCGTCGAAGGTGGTCAGCGACGGCTGCGCGGCGGCAGTTGGTTCCAGACCTGCGGTTCGCGGGTCCCAGTGCGCCGGTGCGTAGGCGGGGTCTTTCACGATGTGGGGGTGGACAAGGGCCTCCCGGGCGAGGGCGTCGTCGGTGATGATCCATACCGGGCCGCCGGCTGGGGCGTCGGCCTGGACGATGGGACCGGTGGCGCGCAGGGCGGCGCGGGCGGGATGGGGTTCGCCGATCCCGCGGACGGTGACGGCGAACGGGTCGACGGTGGCACGGGGCGCTTGGGTCATCGAGTCTCCATGGCGTGCTCTGGATCGGATGGTGAGGCAGGCGTCACTCGTGGGCGGTGTGGGCGTGTTCGGGGAGGACGAACATGAGCGCGGCTGCGGCGATGTAGCCGGCGGCCTGCCAGGGCAGGATCGCGGTGAGGGCGTCGCCGTAGGCGATGAGGCTGGAAGCTCCGTCGGTCAGGGCGTCGTCCAACTGGGTGAAGAACACGACGCCGAGGACGGCGACGCCGAGTGCGTTGCCGATCTGGGTGATGGTGGTGAGGACACCGCCCGCGCCCCCGGCGTCTTCGGCGGGTACCCCGGCGAGAACGACGTTGATCAGGGATGGTGCGGTGAGTCCCAGCCCAAGTCCTCCCACGAACAGGGGCGTGGCCAAGCCCCAGTAGGAGGGTTGGCCGCCATCGCCGATGACGAGGAGCAGCACGACCTGGCATGCGGCCAGGAGCAGCGCGCCACAGACGAGGAGGGCACGACCGGCGCGGTGCGCGAATTGCACCCCGATCCCGGAGGTGATGATCGAACCGACGGCGTAAGGCAGGATCAGCAGCCCGGTTTCGAGGGTGGTACGCCCGGCGCCGAGCTGGAGGTAAAGGGACAGCAGCAGGAAGAAGGAGCCGAGCGCTCCGAAGAACAGCACGGAGACTGACAGGCCGCCGGCGAAGGCGCGCACGCGAAGCAGCGCGGGATCGAGGATCGGCTGCGCGCCGCGGGTGAGCAAGCGCCGTTGCCTGACGAGGAACAGGGCCGCCGCAGGAACCGAGAGCGCCAGGATGGCGAACCCCCACCATGGCCAGCCCCAGTCACGTCCCTGAATCAAGGGCAGGAGCAGGAGCACCGCGGCGATGGCGGCCAGGACCGCGCCCGTCAGGTCCAGCCGGGTACGGCCCGGCGAGCGGGATTCGGGCAAGGCTCGGGCCCCCACGATCAGTGCGATGATCGCGATCGGCACGTTGACCCAGAAGATTGCCCGCCACCCCAGAGTGAAGAGGTCGGCTTCGACCAAGAGCCCACCGAGCAGCGGTCCGGCCACCGAGGCCAGGCCGAGCACGGCGCCGTACGTGCCCAGAGCCCTCGCGCGTGCGCCGGGATCGAACGATGCGCGGATGATGCCGAACACCTGCGGGATCATCAGCCCGCCGGACAGACCTTGCGCGACCCGCATGCCGACCAGCGCACCGGGGTTCGGCGCCAGCCCGCAACCGGCCGAGGCCAGCGTGAAGGCGGCCAGCCCGAGCAGGAACACACGGCGGCGCCCGTACAGGTCGCCGATGCGGCCACCGGTGATCAGGCCTGCTCCGACGGAGAGGGTGTAGCCGGCCAGCATCCACTGCAGTGCGGCCTGGCCGGCGCCCAGGTCCTGGGCGATCGCGGGGGCCGCCACGCTGACGATGGTGGCGTCGAGGAGCTCCATGAAGGACGCGGTGAGGATCGCGGCCAGAACGACGGCGGCCTTGCGCCCGGACAGGAGGGGCACGGGTGCCGCTCCGCCGCTGTGGCGGCGGGTGGGTGTGGTCATGCTTGGCTGCACTCCTCTACGAGGAGGCGATGGGATAGTATGGCTGCGTAGCACAGTAGCTGCGTCACGCAGTGAAACTATCACAAATTTCACTGCGCGACGCAGCGGAATGACATGGGACGGGGTGTCACGATGGCGGAGCTCGCGGCGGGCAGGGAAGCGCTACTCGCCGAGATCACCAAGGACGTGGTGCCCAGCTGGGCAATCTTGGTCGTGCAGCTCAACAACCTTGTCGCCGAGCGACTGGGTGTCACCGACACCGACGTGCAATGCCTGCACGTGCTTGGCCGTCACGGTCCGACGACACCAGGCATCCTGGCCAAGCATGTCAACCTCACCACCGGATCGGCCTCACGCATGATCGACCGGCTCGTCGCCGCAGGCTGCGTCCGGCGGGTGGCCGACCCCCACGACCGCAGGCGGGTGCTCATCGAACCCACCCAGGAAGGCCTCGACCGGGTCAGCGCCGCCTACTCAGGGCTGATCGCCCGCACGCTAGACGACCTCGCCGACTTCGACGACGCGGAGCTCAGCACCATCATCCGCTTCATGAGAACGGCCGAGCGCAGCACCGCCGCCGAGATTCACCGACTCCGATCCACGCCCGACGACGCGGAAAACCCTGCGGGAACTCGCGCGTAGCACGTCGCCTCCTGGCCGGCGCCAGGTCGAACGCGCCCAGTCCGGGGACCGCGCGCGAGAGGCCCTGGAGGAGTACCGACCTCAACCCGTTCGACTGTACGGAACACCTCCCGCACGTGGTGCGGCGGGTCTAGGAGCCGTCCTTGTCGGAGTCGGCGGAGAAGACGATGACGCCGAGGTAGCCGTCGTCCTCCTTGGTGACCTTCATGAGCATGCTGTCGTCGTAGATGTTGTCGTTGTCGTTGAACGTGTCGCGTCCCGAGTGCCCGGAGTACGGCGACATCGCCATGACCTTGCTGTTGAGCGACTCGTCGAACATCAGCTGCGTGGTCAGCACGCGCTGGTTGCTGAAGTGGACCATGGCGTGGATGTGGATCGTGCGACCCCGGTACCAGCCCGGCCAGATCGTGGTGAACTCCACGATGCCGTCGCTGTTGGTGACCTGCGCGCCGCGCAGGTAGCGCTTGTCGTCGGTGGGCGTGAGATCCGCCATGTCGCCGCCGCCGTCGCCCGTGCCGCCGCTCGGGGGATTGCCGGGCGGGTTCCCGCTGGGCGGGTTGCCGCCGCCCCCGCCCGTGGACTGCGCCTCGGCGCCCGAGTAGAGCCCCGCCGCGTCGCAGTGCCAGATCTCCACCACCGCGTTGCCGAGCGGCTTGCACGTCTCGCTGTCCTGGACCTTGATGGCCACCCGCAGCCGTACGCCCTGCCTGTCCTCGCGGATGTCGCTGCGGATCTTGTCGGCGTCGAAGTAGTAGGGGCCCTGCGTCGTGGTGCTGGTCAGCTTGCAGGTGCCGGCCCCGGTGAACAGCGCGGTGAGGTCCTTGGCCGTGGTCGCCGTGGGCGTGACTCTCGCTCCCGTGGACGTGGTGACGGTCGCGGTGCCCTCGGTGCCGGCGCAGGCCGCAAGCAGGCTGCCGAGTCCGAGCGAGCTGATGCCCGCGAACAGCCTCCGACTCTTAATCCGATTGTCAAGCAGCGATGGTGAGGGGAGGTGTGGGTTGATAAGTCCGGTTGTCGCGCAGGAGTGCCCACAAGACGTTGACGC
>NZ_JBITMP010000123.1:0-8172 GCF_044466425.1 Nonomuraea sp. NPDC049400 | reverse complement strand
ACGCCCCGAAACCAGGCCTCTACCTGCGACAGCGGTCCTCGTCGAGGAATTGGACCGAGAAATGATCACGAGAAATCAAGCCGTGGATTCAAGCTTAGCGATCTCATGTGCTGGTTTGCTCAGATATTCACCCGGCGGCTGTTCAAGGGGGACCGGCAGTGCTTCCGGTTGGCTGAGGCCATGAATCTAGCCTCGCTGTAGGAGAGCGGCACCTACTGTCGTGAGACAGGAGCCTTGAGCTCCCTCAACATAATCCAGGTCATCGCGTCAGCCGAGACCATCTCGTTTGTGTCCCGTTGCAGGCAGCGCCCAGCGGCACTTGATCATGTTGGAAGCGCCGTACGGCGAGACGTCGCAGGGCGCGACCCGGCGCAACGAAAACTGCGCCCCATCGCCGACACGCGTGCAGGCGATCCCCGGGCTCACTGCGACGATCCAGGCCGGTCAGGCGCACGCGCGAGGCTGGGCGCCAGGCCCGAGTCGGCGGCGGGTGGCCCCATTGCCAGTGCAAGGATGTTCAAGACCAGCCGCCCCGTCGCCGCCAGGCTGGCCGCATGACAACGACTCTTACCTCCATCGTCATCGACTGCGCCGACCCCGCCGCGCTGGCGGCCTTCTACGCCGAGGTCACCGGCTGGCGGGTCGGCTCGGGCGACGCCGACTTCGTCGGGCTCGAAGGCGGCCCGGTGTCGATCGCGTTCCAGCGCGTCGACGGCTACCAGGGGCCCGGCTGGCCGAACGACGGGAAGCACGTGCACCTCGAGTTCAAGGTCCCCGACGTCGAGGCCGCCAAGAAGGAGCTTGCCGGGCTCGGCGCCACCGTGCCCGGCTTCCAGCCGGGCGGGGCCGACTGGACCGTGCTCATCGACCCCGAAGGCCACCCCTTCTGCGTCATGGAAGGCTAGAGGCCCGCGAGAACCGGCCTGACGCCGGCGTCCTCCCCGGCACGTCGGCAGCCGGTCAGGGAGCTCGGGAGGCGAGCAGGCGGCGCAGGGCCGTGGGGGTGTGGCCGACGTGGCGGCGGATCGTACGGGTCAGGTGGGCCTGGTCGGCGAACCCCAGGTCGGCGGCCAGCCCGGCCAGGCTCGGCTCCCCCTCTTCCAGCCGGTCGAGTGCCCGCCCCACGCGCACGCGATTGCGGTAGTGGGTCAGGGAGATGCCTAGCTCCCGGGTGAACGCCCGGCTGAGCTGGTAGGGCGAGACGGCCAGGAACTCGGCCAGCGACAGCAGGCCGCCGGCTGCAGGGTGGTCGGCCGCGATGGCCTCGCGAGCGGCGTCGGCGATCGCCGTGCCGGTCCTGACGACGGCACGCGCCTTGACGTTGCGCTCCTGGCCGGAAGCCCCCTCGGCGACACGCGCTCCGAAGGTGGGCACGCGGGCGGATCCGAAGGCGGGCACGCGGGCGGATCCACGGGCCTCCCTCCCATCGGCGGGTCCGCCTGCACGAGTGCTCGCCTCGACGGCTCCGGCGCCAGGGGCGCGCACCTCCGTGCCGCCCGTACCAGCGGCGGCAGGGGCACGCACCTCCGTGCCGCCCGTACCAGCGGCGGCAGGTGCGGGCGCCGAAGCAGGCACCGCGGTGGTGCCCGCTCCCCCGCCGGAGGTGGCCGGGGTCGGGGCGGGGGTCAGCTGCCCGAGTGCGGCGCCGAGGAGGGAGAGCAGGGACTCGGCCAGCTCGAAGGCGGCGTCCCCGCCGCGCGCCGCCGCGAGGAAACGCCGGTGCGCCAGGTCCATGCGGGCGTCCACGTACAGGGTGGGGCGGGCCGGCGGCGGGCCGTCACCGGCGAGCGTGCGCCACAGGGTGGGCGACAGGGACACCGAGGTGCACACGTCGCCCCCCGCCGGGTGGGCGAAGTGCTCCTCCGCACCGGGCACCGAGAGGTATGCCATCGTCGGGTCGATCACGGCGGTCCGGCCGTCCGCCCTGCGCCGGAACCTGCCACGGCGCACCAGCACCAGGCGGTGCCGGGAACCCACCTCGGCCGCCGACCACCCGCGATGGTCGTCGACACAGGTCACCGCGTCGAGGCGGAACCCGTCCCCGGCGGCAAGACGCACAGCTGAACGCACCCGCCGAACGTTACGCCGCGGGTACGACAATCCAGCCCGCTGCTACCGGCCGCCGCCGAGCGTGTTGGCCACCGCCGTGACCACGCAGAACCCGAAGGGCCCGGCCGTGTCGTGCATGGTGACCTGCCCGGTCGCCACCCCGTCGGCGCTCAGGTGACCGGTGCTCTCGACCCCGATCAGATCACCGGCCGGGAGCCGGGCGAGCGTCAGCGTGTAGTCGGCGTTGATGAACCCCAGCCGCCCGCCGGTGCTGACGTTGCTGAGCGGGCTGGCGAAGTCGGCGGCCAGCGCCGCGCGTACGAGCGGTGTCAGCGGCTCGTCGTCCACCAGCGGGTACGACTCCCGCAGCCACACCCGCCCGGGACCCGGCTTCCCCCACTCCGTCACCCGCCACAGGTCGAACGGCGGGGTCCACGTGGTGGGCCCGTCCACCGGCGGCGGCCCGTCGGGCGGGGGCGAGTCCCACACGGGCGTGACGAACGTCTGCTCTCCGTCAGGCTGCTCGCCCTGTCGGAGCAGCACCGCCCCGGCCCGCCCGATCGGCCCCTGGTCGGTGGAGATGATCGCGTCGGCCACCAGGATCCTGCGCCCGGACCTGATCAGCGAGGTCTCCACCGTGACCGGCACCATCGGGCTGCTGCGGAACAGATCGACCGTCAGCCGGGCGAGGTGCAGCCCGGGCTGGGCGTAGCGCCGCTCGATGGCCCGGGCGGCCAGCCCGCCGAGCAGGCGGCCGTGGAGCATGTCGGGGGACCAGGGGCCTCGGGCGTGGGGCGCGGGCACCAACTCGCCCTGCTTCTGCGTGAAGAACGCTGACACAGAATCAGATTCTAGAGGAGAGCTCCAGCGGCGCCGCCACCAGGAGACGTGCAGGTTTACAATGATCTTGCGGACGTACGCTTCACGCTCGGCGCCCAGGCGCGGCCAGGCCTGCCACGCCTTCAGCAGCGCCGTCTGCACCAGGTCTTCGGCCGCTCCCCAGTCACGGGCGAGCAGGTAAGCGGTGCGGAGCAGCCGGTGCCACGACGCCTCGACGAACGCGTCGTACTCCGATCGATCCGCCATGTACGGTCCTTCCTGGAGGCGGCAGTCACCCGTCCTTACGCCGCCGGAAGCACAGAAGGTTGCTCAGTCTCAAGCGCAGCATGCCCCATACCAACGGTATGGTCCGGCGGCGCCAGCCGCCGGATGCTGCCGCCTGCCCAGCTGACATCGAGAATGGATATCGAAGCTGGTTCGGTGCCGTTCGTCACCGCCCCGGGCTCACGCGCGGCCCAGCCCGCGGGCCAGCAGGGCCGCCGTCTTGGCGATCACCCTGTTGTCCATGGTCGCGGCCGGGTTGTTGTGGTTGGTTCAGACGGCGGCATCGATGCAGCGGCATCGTGATCATGCAGCTCACGGGTCTCGCGGCCGTGGCGGCGTTCGCTGTCCGGTGGGAGCCATACGTCCCTTTGCACCGACAAGGGTGTGCAGGGTACCCCGGGGATCTGCACAGCGGCGCGCAGGACGATCGCGGTCATCGTGGCACGCGAGATGAGAGGCGAACAGCGTGCACGGCCAGTCCGCCGACCGCGAACACGACAGCCGCCGCCAGGTAGAGCTGCCCGGGACCCCAACCGGAGTCGAGCAGCCCGCCAGCCGCCAGCGGGGAGACGAGCGACCCGATACGGCCCATGCCGACGCCCCAGCCCACGCCGGTCGCACGCACTTCGGGTGGATAGGTGGACAGGGCGAGGGCGTACAGACCGGCGACACACCCGTTGAGGAACAGGCCGATCAGCGCGCCCAGTGCGAGCAGCAACCCGTACGTGGAGATGGCCGGGATGAACAGGGCCAGCAACGCGGCCGTGGCGAGCGTGTAACCCACCAGCAGGTGCTTGAGCGGAAAGCGGGCGGCCAGCAGGCCCAGCACCATGGTGCCGAAGATGCCGCCGAGAGCGAGCCACACCCCCCAGGTGATGCCTTGAGCGGCCGACAGGCCGGCCTCCACCAGCAGTTTCGGCGTCCAGCTCGTGACGAAGTAGAACGTGGACATGGCAGTGAAGAAGCCCACCCAAGTCAGTAGCGTGTTGCGGCGTAGCTGTGGGGTGAGGACCTGCCGGACAGTGAGTGCCGGCCCGGCGGGCGTATCCGGGCGGTCGGGCATGGCTTCCAGCGTGGGCTGCTTCATCGCGAGAAGCAGCTCGTTGAGACGGTCCAGGGCGCGCGGCGAGCGCTGGGTGAGCAGGAAGTCCAGGGATTCGGGAAGCCGCCACAGCACCGCACCGATGAGCATGGCCGTGCCTGCGCCGCCGAAGACGAATACTGATCGCCAGCCGGACGAGCTCTGCAGCGCCACCGTGATGACCCCGCCCGCGGTGGCACCGACGGCGTAGCCAGCCACGTTCAGGCTGACGGCCAGACCCCGCCAGCGGCCGTTGGCGTACTCGGCGGCTATGACGTTGCTGCTCGCCAGGATGCCGCCCACGCCGACGCCGGTAAGCACGCGCAGGAGGCCGAGCTGGACGGCGTCCTGACTCAGCGCCGACCCCAGCATCCCGGCGGCGGCGACCACGAGGCAGGCCAGGATCAGCGCCCGCCGCCCGATGCGGTCGGCCATCGGGGCCAGCAGCAGCGACCCCCACGCCATCCCGACCAGGCCTGCGCTGAGCAGCAGGCCAAGCTGCGAGCCCGACAGCGACCACTCCTGCGACACCGCGGCGGAAGTGTAGGACATGACCAGGACGTCGAAACCGTCCAGGACATTGAGCAGCATGCACACGACGATCGCCGACCATTGCATGCGCGACATCGGGGAGCCGTCGACGCGGGCACGCAGCTCCGCGGAGTCGGTATGCATCGGTGGCCTTCCGGTGTTGAGCAGTAACGCTCCACCAGCAGCCGCATCACCATGTCCGCACCGTGACGCCGGCGTTCTCCACCTTCGACGCGATGGCCTCGAAGATCCGCGGTGAGGTGAACGCCTCGATCTGCACGGGCATCCACGACCGGATGAGCGCGTTGGAGCGGGCAGAGCTGCTCGGGCTGCTGGAGGAGCGCGACAGTGACGGGACGACACTGTACAACTGGCTGAAGAAGCCCGCGCAGGGGCCGACGTGGTCGCACTTCAAGAACCTCGCCAGGCGTCTGGATTGGATGGATGGTCTCGGCGACACGTCGGTGTGGATGGACGGCGTCGCCTCGGGGAAGATCACCGACTTCGCCGGGGAAGCGGACGCGGCAGATGCCTCGGAGCTGCGGGACTTCACGCTGGGCCGACGCATCGCGCCGATCGCGTGCCTGGCGCACAAGGCCCGGATGCGGGTCCGCGACGATCTGACCACGATGTTGTGCAAACGCATCGCCACGAAGATCAAGAAGGCCAAGGCAGAGCTAGATGTTCTGTCCCGACAGGTTGGTGACGCGGCTGATGGGTGGTTGGCCGCCCAGGGCGGTGTGTCCGCGGTGATGGTTGTACAGGTGCAACCAGGCTGGCAAGGCGGCGCGGCGTTCGGCTTCTGAGGCATACGGGCGGGCGTAGGCCCACTCGTCGGTCAAGGTGCGGGTAGGGTCGGCCGAACAGCGAGGTGCCAGCGTTGTGAGCTGGTCCTTTTCCGTTCGGCCTCCCTCCGAACCGGGCAGACCCGTTTCCGAGTACCCGGCTCTCCAGCGATCTACTGCGTGAGCGGTGTTGCAGGGTGCCCGTGGATGAGGTCATGGCAATCGCCACAGACCACGAGAGCTTTGCGGCGGATCTTGGCCATGACTTCCACCCATGCGGGCCGCGGGTCACCGGACTTGCCGAGATCGGCGAGTCGACGGATGTGATGAACCTGAATGCCATCCGTTCGCTCGCAGAGCTCGCATCGTCCCTTAAGCAGCCGGGTGACCAACTGCCGGTTGGGATAGACGGGCCCGGTGTGCTGTCGGTCGATAAGGACCGCGTTCTTCTGCCGCTTGAGCGGGATGCCGCCGAACCAGGCGACCAGCGGTTTCCTGCCCTTGCGCTCGACCTTGGCCTGGAACCGCGTGCGCAGCCCGTGCGGTGTCTGGATCTTGGCCTTGAAGCGGGCCGCCATCTTCGTCACCGTTGAGCGGTGCTTGCGGGCCAGGGTGTGGAGCATGGAGGTTTCCATGATCCAGCGCAGCCGGTGCAGTCGGAAGACGTCACTGGCGAGCAGGTAGAACTGGACGATGCCCCGGTACTCGGCCCCGAAATCGGGCGACGATGTTGTAGTCGCTCTCGTTGATCATCGGGTTCCGGCACGCAGGTTTGCCGCGTGACAAGTACGGGGCGGACTTGGCCTTGACCACCGAAGCGGGAACGCGCAGGACGACCGCCCCGTTGAGCGAACGGCGATTACGCCGGTCACTCGCAGACGGCCTTCGCGTCCTGGTCGCGCTGCTCGCAACGGTGATCTCATAACCGAGGAAGCTGGCCCGCTGAGTGCGGGCATGGGTGATCAGAGTCTTATCCGCTGACAGCTCCAACTTGAGATCATCACGCAGGAACGCCGCCAGGCGGCTCTTGATCTGTTCGGCTTCGGCTTTGGGTCCGGCGAAACCGAGCAGGGTGTCGTCGGCGTATCGGCAGTAGCGCAGCCTTCGATAGCCGGGATCACGAGGATCCTGACTGGGCAGGCTGTGCAGCCGCCGGTAGAGTTTCCGCACCTCGGCGCGGTCTCCAGCGCGGCGGGCTCTGACGATCGCCGCTTCCACCGCCCGGTATTGCGGGTTGCGAGCCCGCAGCCGCCCCCGAGTGAACTCGGGAATCAGAGTCTTCTCGACGAAGACGTCCAGCTTGTGCAGGTAGATGTTCGACAAGATGGGGGACGCGATGCCGCCCTGCGGGACCCCGCTGAGCGTCGCGTTCCACCTCCAGTCCTCCAAATATCCGGCTGTCAGCATGTGGCGCAGCAGCCGCAGGAACCGGTTGTCGCGAATCTTCTCCGCCAGGATCGAGAGCATGACCTCGTGGTCCAGGCTCCCAAAGCAGTCGGAGATGTCTCCCTCGATGAACCAGGTCGTCCCGGTCCAGGTGTTGGCCACCTCCCGCAATGCGGTGTGGCAGCCTCGTCCGGGCCGGAACCCGTGGGAACGGTCGGAGAACGTCGGCTCGTAGTAGGCCTCCAATAACAGGCGCACAACTTCGCCAACGAGCTTGTCCGACCAGATGGGCATGCCCAGCGGGCGCGTCTTGCCGTTTTTCTTCGGGATGTGCGTTCGACGGACCGGGCCGAACCGGTAACGCTCGTGGCGCATCGCGGTGATGATCCGTTCGATCTTCCGGACCGACATGCCGTCCACGGTCTCCTGCGTGGCCCCTGGCGTCATCGCACCCTTGTTGGCGTAGATGCGGCCATAGGCCAGCAGATACAACTGCGGGTTGAACATCTGCCGATACAACTCACTGCACGGCAGGCCGCGCCTGCCGCGCTCACGCAGGACACCCAGCACCGTTTCGGCACTCTGCATTGCGCATACCTCCCGATCTTGTGGTGTCCCGATCACCTGGCCTCCTTCGCCCGTGTGGACGGCTTTCCCGTCCTCCTTGGCCGGTCGTGACTCCGGCGACTACTACGAGGCCTCCGTCGCCGTGGGGCTCGCGCCCGATAGGCGATCCCACGTTCGTCACGGTCGTACGTGACAGCGTGAGGTAGGCGTCCCGTTCGTCTCCTTCAATGCCCTCACTGGACATCGCTCCAGCGCCCCGGAGGTTGCCTGCGTCTGTTCCATCACCGTCAGGCAGGGCCGGCGCCGGTTTCAGGCGTCTTTCCGGCGGATGTGAACTTCCATCTTCTGGAGACTGGGATTCAGGCAATCCAGCTTTCGCCATGTCACGCGGGTCCCCCACAGCACCGCCCCTGACGCTGGGCACGGCCTGCGGTTTCCTGGCATGCTCTTGTCCCCATAACCCTTTCGGCGCTGGGTAAGCCATCGGACCCAGGAACCTCCCTCCGAGTTCCTCCCGGCTGGACCGGGGATACGACCATGCGCCTCGTGGCGCACTGGAAACGTTCGACCTTGCCGTTGGATTACGCCGTCGATTACACCCGATGGCGACGATCAGTACCGACGCGTTCGGGTGACCCACCCGTTTCATCCGCTGTCCGGGCGCGACTT
>NZ_JBITMP010000122.1:0-8497 GCF_044466425.1 Nonomuraea sp. NPDC049400 | reverse complement strand
CCTCCTTCGACCTGCTGCGCCTACAGATTCTCCATGCGGACTGAAGGAGGCTCGTAACTCTCGCGAACAGATCACAGTAAGTGGATCAGAACCGCTTTTCATGGCCGCTGTCAGCGGTGGGGCTTGCAGCGGTCAAGGATCTTCGAGAGCTCCGTGCTCCATCGACGGCTGACGATCTCGCCGCGTATGAGATCGATCTCGTCGCCGAGTACGTGCTGGCTCGGGCCTCAGGAGGTGTCACCGATGCCACCATCCAGCGCGAGGTCAGCCAGTTAGACCGGATCCGAGAGTGGTTCGGGCGGCCGGTGTTCGAGATGGAGCCGACCGACGCCGACGCCTTCTTCGGACGAGAGCTCAGAGACGCCAGCCCTGCCACTCGGTCGGCCTACGCGATGGCACTGTCGATCTACTTCTCGTTCCTGGAGCAACGGCACCAGGTCGAGATCCACAACCTGACCGGCCGCGTCGTCGAGTGCCCGCTGGATGAAGTGAATCGACCGCGCAAGCACGTCGATACGCGCCTGCGCATCCCGCCCACCGAGGCAGAGGTCGAGCAGCTGTTCAAGGGCTGGCGGGAAGAGCTCACCACCTGCCGCAAGTACTACACCTCCGCCCGCAACTACACCGTCGCGCGACTGATCAGCGACGTCGGCCTGCGCATCAGCGAAGCCCGCAAGCTCGACCTCGATGACGTGCACTGGGACCTGGGCCACTTCGGCAAGCTCAACATCCGCTTCGGCAAGGGTTCGCGACGACGCGGCCCCAAGCAGCGCATGGTGCCGTTGATCAACGGAGCCGACCGGACGCTGGAGTGGTTCATCGAAGACATCTGGGCCAACTTCGCCGGCGACCACACGCGGCCTGGCTCGCCGCTGTTCCCCTCCGAGCGCAAGAACAACGACGGCACCTGCCGCCGCGTCGGCTACGACGTCCTGCGCGAGGCCCTGGAGCAGGCCACCGCCCGCCACTTGCCTGCATGGGCCGGCAAGCTCACCCCTCACGTCCTGCGGCACTACGCCGCCTCACAGCTCTACCGGGCCGGCATGGATCTGCTCGCCATCCAGGCCCTGCTTGGACACAGCTGGATCGCCACCACGATGCACTACGTCCATGTCCACCGCACACACATCGAAGACGCCTGGATCGCCGGGCAGCAACGCGCCGCCGAGCGCTGGAAGGCACTGACGCCATGAAGTGGAACCTTCGGATCACAGCCGCCCATCGCGGGATCTGGAAAGCCAGCGAGCTGCAACGACTCCTCGCCGCACACGGATTGAAGATCAGTGCCGGGAAGATGTCAGGGCTGTGGTCGGGCACCCCCGCCTCGGTAAAGCTGGACGAGCTCGACGTCATCTGCGTCGTGCTGGGCTGCGATCTCAATGAACTGATGAGCCCAGAACCCGACAAGGTCACCAGGCCCGGCACCGAGCAGGAGGACCAGCCCGCCACCGCGGTCGCCGCCGAAGGCCGACGCACCATCACGCCCAAGGCCCGCCGCGATCGGTCGATGCCACCTCGATGAGGTCCGGAGACGCTCTCGATCCGTGCCTGCGGTGCGGCGCCGTCATCGCCTATTCGGGCAACGGCCGTTATGCGCGGTTTTGCAACGCCTACTGCCGCAAGTCCTACCACCGCCAGCAGGCCCAGGCTGGCCGAGTCGAACAGCCCAGGATGCTGCCGGGAATGCCCCGTCTGGCTCGTTCTCGCCGCGCACCAGCACCGCCGCCGCCACCGCCACCGCTGCGGCCCGCTGCGCTGAATCGCCAGATCCCCCTGTTCGACCGCCCCATGCGCGACCTGACCCGCTACGACGCCGAACTGCACGCCGAGCTCGACAACCCGGCGCTGATCCTGGCACGCTCACGCGCTGCCCAGATCGGGCAGGAACGCGGCTGGTCGGCCTACGTCCGCTACGACGTCGACCGATCGTTGCCGATGCTGCTTTCCGGGCACATCGACGGCGACCAGATCCCCGAAGCCGAAGTCCTGCAGCTGACCGGCTTCAACCTCCCCGCACGCCGCGTCGCGGCAGTCCTCGCCGATCTGGACCTGCTCACCGGCCAGCGCCCACCTGCCATCGAAGACTGGATCGTCCGGCAAACGGCAGACCTGCCAGCGGGCTTCGCCAGCTGCGCACGCGACTGGCTGTTCTGGCTCCACAACGGCGACACCCGCACCAAGCCCCGCAGCGACGCCACGATCTACACCTACTTCGGGCTGGTCCGTCCCTATCTCATCGAGTGGGGACACACTCACGATCACCTCCGCGAGATCACCAAGGACCTCCTGCTCGCTGCGATGGACAAGCTCGGTGGCCGCCGACACCACAACGTCCTCACCGCGCTGAAGTCCCTGTTCCGCTACGCCAAGAAGGACCGCAAGATCTTCACCAACCCGACCCAAGGGCTCCGCACCACAAGAACCCCGGCCCACTCCAGCCTCGTCCCCCTGCAAGAGACGAGAATTCAGGCAGCTGCCGACGTGGCCGACACCGCCACCCTTCGTTTGATCATCGGCTTGGCCGCCATCCACGCTGCTCGCCCCGTCGCCATCCGGCATCTCAAGATCAGTGATGTCGACCTGGCTAACCAGCGCATCACGCTCAACGGAGTCACGCGGCCGCTCGACGAGTTCACCGCCCAAGCATTGCTGGCCTACCTGCGCGAGCGTGCCCGCCAATGGCCGCACACGAAGAACCCCCATGTCTTGGTCTCACGCATCACCGCCGGCGGCCAAAGACCGGTGAGCAAGTACTTCCCCAAACAGCACCTGCTCCGCCACGGCATCCAACTCGAAGAGATCCGCATGGACCGCGTCCTAGACGAGGCTCTCGCGAACCGTGCTGATCCACTCCATTTGGCGTGTGTGTTCGGCTTCGATGCGACCACTGCCGTTGCCTATGCAGAAGCAGCACGACGAATCCTTACTGAAGATCACTTGAGTCTCGACGTGTCCTTTCCAGATGAAGGCTGTTAGTCGACGTGCAGCCACTCGGCACAGCGTGCCTTCGCCTCGTCGGCGGCAGCCCGCAGAGTCTCCGGATGCACCGCACCCCTCCCGACGACCGGCCAGGAGCCCTATCATGACCACGCTCGAACGCACCCTCGCCAAAGCCCTCACGGAGATCGTCATCAGGCTCGACCTCAGCGACGACGACGCCATCGCGTCCGAGGCCACGGTGGAGGTGCTCCAGCCGGTGATCAACCTGCTGCAGGACCTCCCCGAGCAGGACCGGCAAGCCCTCGTCGAGCTGATCAACCAGTTCGCGCAGGAGGAAACCGACCCCGAGCGGCAGCTGACGGCCTGGGAAGCGCCTGAAACCCTGGGACTCCTGACCTGAGGGCATCCTGCTCAATCGTCCGCTTGCGACCATGGTCCCGGACGTTCCGCCTCGGGCGGTGACCGAACACGACGACTCCCGCCGCCTTTGGAGGTCCATTTCGGCTGCTGGCGCTCCTGCATCAGGAGTAACAGCTGTTCGGATCGCCGCTAGCTGACTAAAAGTAGTTGGAAATAACTTTTAGTGAGCATCGTCCCGCGATGGCCGTCAGTGTCGGGACTTCCTGACGCATTCGCTCCTGATCTGCGATTTTGCGCCCGCAGCAACAGGCGAAGATCCCGAATGCCCCGGTAGAACCCTAATGAGGGAGCACGGGAGGAGGTGGTTGACCGGGACGATCACATGCCGTGGAAGAGATCGACTTGAGGAGATCAAGATGAAACGGAAACCGAGAACGACGGCGGCGACCTCCCCGATGGGCCTCGGGGAAGTCGCCTACTTGCCGTCTCACCCTCGGATTCAAGAGTGTCAGCATGTCCAACTTTAGCGTCGTCATGAAAGGACTGTCGTTCGCGATCCTCATCGTTGCAGCCGTGATCTTCGGCATCGTCGGCGGCGGGCTCGCTTGGTGGGGCGGCATGAAGGTGCCGCTCGCGATCGCCGCCGGTGCGGCGGCTTTCGGCGCGTTCGTCACCCTCGGCTTGCAAGTGTTGGACTTTTTCATGCCGTCCTGACGGACGGCATGATCGAGTGACCGGAAGGCCGACCGTCCGCGTCGAATCAGGCGCGGCGGCGGCCTTTCGCTTTGTCTCCTGACGAGCAAGACGACGAGCGCCGACAAACAACACGCGGACAACGGCACCTAACCGACACGATGAACTCAGGAACCCTACACCCACAGGAAGGCAGAACCACCTGAGTTCCAGACGAAAGATCTTCAGTCAGAATGAACTTCCGGAAATCTCGTGACAGAGATAGGACCAGTAGCGGTCGTTCTCGAAGCGCAGTGCCTCGCGGATGAGGATGCCGGTGTCGTCAAGAAGAAACCGGAGGACCTCCATGGTGGGCGAGACCTGCTGGTCGTCTCCATATCCGATCACGACGACCTGCTGCGCCCCCGGGAGGCTGCGCAGGACCTGCAAGGTGTGCTGCGCCAGCGCGACCGTGTCGGCGGTCTCAGAGGTCGGCAGCGCCTGCTGGATCACCCCTTGTGGCTGCTCTTGGCCGGATAGCGCGAGGATCACCAGAGCCCGCCGGGGCTGGTGCCCGAGAAGAAAGGGGACGAGGCCGAGCAGCTCCGCAGGGTCGACGGGGGCAAGCGGCTGGAAGGAACCATCAAGGGACATGATCAAGGGACCTCCTTGGAAGTGCGGACGGGTCTTCACCCGACCGGCTCGGCGGCAAAAGAGCTGTTTCGGGGTGGGACCGCGTGGGGCGGAGTGGCCATGGACGTTGCCGGTGGCTGGCGCGCCAGGCGTGGGGATGCAGGGCCTTGTGGGCGCGGCCCCCGCGCTGGGGCGGGGGCCGCGCGGAGGTTAGAAGCGGGTGGCGTCGCGGTCGGCCTCGGTGAAGCCGGAGCCGCCGCGCGAGAGCATCCGCCCAGCCCGGGTCAGGGACTCCTGGGTCTTGCTCGATCCGTAGGAGAGCGTCATTGCGGGATCGATGCCCAGGGCTGCGCCGACGGTGATCGCGTCCTGGTCGGCTCCGAGGAAGGAGATCTTCCAGCCGGCGGCGCGTTTGGCCGTGATCAGCTCGTTGACGCGATCCAGGTCGTAGGTGCGGGAGACGTTATCTTCGCCATCGGTCTGGATGGCGAGGCAGATCTCGCCAGGCTGGTCACCTTCCGGCATCTGGTCGAGGTGATCGGCGATGCGGGTGATAGTGATGCCGATCGCGTCGAGCAGCGCGGTGTTGCCCGCGGGGTGCAGGTGATAGACGGGGACCGCGTTCAAGGGCGCGTATTCGTAGACGATGCGGTAGTCGTCGGCGAAGTCGTAGAGGGAGACGAGCGTCTCGGCGCGGTTGGTCTTCTGCTCCTGAAGAAGCGTCATGAGACCGCCTTCAGCGTCCTTCTTCACCGAGTGCATGGAGTAGGAGCGGTCCATGACGACGACAAGGAGGCGGCGTTTCGGGTTGGGCATGTCGATCCCTTCGATGGTTCACAGGGGGGGCCGGCCGGGAGGTCCACTCCCGGCGAGTGACGAGATCCCTTGGCATGGCTCTGCACGGGCCAGAAGCCTCAGGCGCGGAGAAAGACGGTTGTCGTGGCGTGATGAGGCCACGGGCGGCCTTGGCCACTCACCGGCGGTATGACCGTCGAGAGGGCAGGCGAGGCCGTTCGAGAACTCCTGTCGGCTCAGAGCAGGGCGGGGCGAGGGTGGCGTGCTGGCAACAGCCGGACGGAGGGTGGGCCAGGATCGGCTCGTGGCCTGCGCCTACGCTCGTGACAGAGAGACTCGGTCGTTACAGGCTTACGACGCCTTTGCCCTTGCACGTTCGGCAGGGCTGTGGTTCGCCGGCGACCCAGCCTTTGCCGAGCTTCCACGTCTGGGTGTTCTTGGTCTTGCTGCCGTCGCAGTCACTGCAGACGGTTGCGTTCTTGATGCGAAAGGGCCACATCGCAGGTTCCTTTGAGCTGTCGAGAAGATCGGCAGGGCCGGACGGTCTGCGACACCGCGTGCATGGAAAGCCCAGGGCCTGGCCAGGGGCTGCTTGATGCGGTCGTGAGTGTCGTCCGTCGGCGCGTAAAAAGAGCCCCAGGCAGGAGCCTGGGGCTCGGGCAGCGGTCAGCCGCGTGATGGCTAGCCAGCCGCTGCGGTCGGCGATGGTTCGCTGAGGATGCGCTGAATGCGCCTGGCCGGGAACTCCTCGAGGCTGAGCCATCGGCCGAGGGCCGGGTCCCGGCCGGTGATCAGCCAGACGGGCACGCGGGCGAGCAGTCCTCGCAACGCCATGTCCGAAGTGCCTCCGCGTCCGACGTCGAAGGCCTCGTGCAGAGCGATGATGAGCTGCGGCCGGGTCTCGCTCAGCATCCGAGCGTTCCGCTCGTGCCCGGCGAGTCTGAAGGTGGCCGGGCGGCGCCGGCGTTCAGCGGCCCAGTTCACGGGGTAGCAGCGGTGCCGCTCGGCCGGCAGGCCTCGGCCGCGGCACCAGGCATGCACCGCGGCGTCGGCTCCGCGGGCGCAACCTTCGACGAAGATCAGATCGCCGTACCGTACGGTTAGGCGATCACAGACGGTGTGGACGGTGTGCGGCCAGCGCCAATCGCGGCTGCCGCAAATCAGTACGCAGGACAAAATCGGACGGAGCATCACGCCCTCCCTCTGAGGTTGCGACTAGGCGGTCAGCGGCAGAGGGCGAGGCGAGTCCCGCCTGGCCGTGCCGCTGCCCGCGCCGCCGTGATCTGGCGGCGCCCTCATGGGGCTTCGGCTGCTTGCTCCGGGGCATGGTCCGGCGCGAAGTGAACCCTGGTGATCGGCCGGGCCTGCCGCATGATCAACGGCCGTAGCAGGCGGCGGAGAACGAGAGGCCGCTTCGGACGATGACCGGCAGAGTGCGGCCGGCTAGCTGGCGGCCGCCAGCACGCACGCCATGGGATCGTGGCGTGGCACGAAGGGTTCAGGGGTGAGGTGGCACACGTTCGGGTCGGCGTCGTCACCCTGCGGAGGGGCCGCTTCCCAGCGCATCGTGAACCCACCGCCCAGATCCACGATGATCGTCCGCATCGTGCCGGCGCCCTGGTCGGTGAACGATCGGCCCATGTTCCTCAGGCGCTCGGCGATCACGTTCATCACAGCGGCGTCCTCAGAAGGGACCACCTTGACGGCGTGCGTCGGCAGGGCCTCAGTCGGCAGCGATTCCAGCAGCCGAAGCAGCGTTTGCATACTGGCGAAACGATGGATGCGTTCCATGCGGGGATCCATGATGGCGAACTCCTTGCGAACCAGGGTCAGTGAGCCGGCACCGGAAGAGGTGAGGGAGACGGCGCCCGCCCCAGCTCAACGCAGGCAGCTGGCCGCCGGACGGTAGAGCCCCTCGCGCCAGGCCGATGGAGGTCGGCGGGCGCGAGGGGAAGTGGAGACGCGATGGGCCCGGGCTCGGAGAGACCTGTGCGCGATAGGACTGCGATCCGAACCCGGGTCCCGTCGGCTAGAACGGCGGCTGACCAGGCTGACCGGGCTGGCCCTGGGGCTGATTGGGTACCCCGTACCCGTACCCGTTCCAGGCGCCGCCCGCCGGCGGCGCACCGGCCGGGGCGCCTGCCATCGCATGCTGGCCCTCCTGGGCGGCCCAGCCCGCCTCGGGTCCGGGCGCTGTCTGCCAGTTCTGGTCGGCATACCCCGCCGGGGCGGGCGCGGGCGGGCGCTGCCGCGTGGCGCTCTGCCAGTCCTCCGGCGCTCCCTGGTCGAAGTTCCTCGTGCGGGTGACCTGGGCGGTCGCGTTGCGCAGAGACGGGCTCACCTCGTCCACCTCGATCTCGTAGACCGTGCGCGACTCGCCTTCCTTGGTCTCGTAGGAACGCTGCCGGAGCCGTCCGGTCACGTTGACCCGCATGCCCTTCTCGAGGGTCGCCGCGGCGTTCTCAGCCTGCCCGCGCCAGACGTTGCAGGTCAGGAAGAGGCTCTCGCCGTCCTTCCATTCGTTGGCGTTCTGGCTGTCGCGGTAGCGGGGGGTGTTCCCGATGCGGAAGCGGGCGACCGCCTGCCCGGTCGGGGTGAAGCGCAGTTCCGGCTTGTCGACCAGGTTGCCCGACAGGATGATGATCGGCTCGTTCATTCCGAACTCCCTTTGAGACGGGAGTGAGCCCTGGTGGCTCGGGGATCCCGTCCCGACAGGGCATCCGGACCCTTCCGGCGAGCAGGAGGGGTGCAAGGGATCTTTCCGGCCGCCGGGCCGTCAAGATTTTTTGCGCCTTCGCGCCCTTGGGGTTGGGGCGTGAGGCGAAGGCGCAAAAAATCTTGTAAGGGCGGCCGGAAAGCCCTTGCGGCCCGGCTCGACGGGAGGGTCACATGCCTGCGGTCGGGACGGGATGTCCGTCAGCAGGCCAACCCTCACCACCTGTACCCTCACAAGTTCTTTTCTCGGGTGGCGGGGGGGCCCCGGGGGGGCCCCCCCCCCCCGGTCCACCAGGGGGTAGGGCGGGGGGGGGGGGCCGTTTGGGGGGCCGCCGGGCGGGGGCGGGGGCGCGCCGGGCGGGCGGGGCGGGGCTGGGCTTGA
>NZ_JBITMP010000121.1:0-8644 GCF_044466425.1 Nonomuraea sp. NPDC049400 | reverse complement strand
CGCGCCCGGACAGCGGATGAAACGGGTGGGTCACCCGAACGCGTCGGTACTGATCGTCGCCATCGGGTGTAATCGACGGCGTAATCCAAGGGCCGGGTTGAGCGCCAGGTCGCCATCGTCCGAGACCATGTCCTGGCCGGGCGCGCATTCTCCTCGATCGAGGAGCTCGACGCCGCCTTCGCCGCCTGGGTTCCGCTGCGGCGCTCCAAGGTTCATGGAACCCACGGCGAGGTTATCGGGCTGCGGGCGGTCCGTAACCACATGGCCCTGCGGCCGCTGCCGCCTGCCCCGTATGTTGTGGCCCAGCGGCATCTCCGCTACGTCGGCAAAGACTGCCTGGTCGCCTTCGAAGCGAACCTGTATTCGGTGCCAGCTCACCGGGTCCAGCCGCGCCAGCTGGTCGAGGTCAGGGCGACCAAGGCGCAGATCATGCTGCACGCCACCACACCCGACCACACCGGCCAGACGCTGCTGGCAACCCACCAGCGGGCAGTAGGCCGCGGCTGCCGGATCGTGGAAGAGCGGCACTGGGACGGTCTGCCCACCGGGGCCGGCCGGCGCGTCACCGCAGGCCACGACCTTCCTGCTCGCCAAGGCCGGGGCAAGAGCCACAACGCGGAGCCGGCTCCCGGATCGTTGCTGGGCCTGCTCAGCCGGACCGCAGCCGCTCATGTCGAGGTCGGCCGCCGTCCCTTGTCGGTCTATGACGAACTGACCGGCACCCGCCCGTTCAACACCGACAACACCCCGAAGGAAGCCCGTTGACCGAGCTCGTCGCCACCCGCATCCGCACCACTGCCGCCAAGCTCGGCCTTCCCCACCTGGCCGAGGCCTTGACCCACTACGCACAGCGGGCCGACGAATCCAAGATGGGCTATCTGGACTTCCTCGACCTGGTTCTGTCCGAGGAACTCGCCGTCCGCGACGACCGCCGGTTCCGCACCGGCCTGCGCACCTCAAAACTGCCGCATCACAAGACCCTGGACGACTACGACTTCTCCTTCCAGCCCGACCTGGATCCCCGCAAGATCAAGGACCTGGCCACCCTCGCCTTCGTCGAGGCCAAGGCCAACGCGGCCCTGCTCGGTCCGCCCGGGGTCGGGAAAACCCACATCGCTGTCGCCCTGGCGGTCGCGGCCTGCCGGGCCGGCTACTCGGTCTACTTCACCAGCCTCGACGACATGGTCAGCAACCTCAAAGCCGCCGACTCCGCCGGGCGCCTGAGCAGCAAACTCGGCACCTACCTACGGCCGAGCGTCCTGGTGATCGACGAAGTCGGCTACGAGATCCTCGAACGCGGCGAGGCCAACCTGGTCTTCCAGGTGATCTCCAAGCGCTATGAGAAGGGCTCGATCATCCTGACCTCGAACAAGAGCTTCGGTGAGTGGGGCCAGGTCTTCGCCGACGAGGTGCTGGCCACCGCCATCCTCGACCGGCTTCTCCACCACTGCGATGTGATCTCCATCAACGGCCCCAGCTACCGGCTCAAGAACCGGCTCAGGAACATCGAACAAGCTACTGAGGTCGCTTGAAGGTTGTCCTGCCTTCCGGCCTCAACGCAGGAGGCCACCGTCGTGCAGGGCTTGGAGGACGAGGGAATCCACATACGAGACCCGGTGCCGGTCGGCGTATCCAAACCAGGCCTTCTCGGCGATTTCCATAGACGGAGTCAGCGGGCCCTGGTGGTCGGCGGTGTAGCAGATCATCCGGAAGGAACCGTGCCCCGGATGGCCAGCCGGATCCTCGAAGGTGCCGAAATGCACCATGGTTTTCGCGTCAATCACCGTCTGAAGTTCCTCGTCGATTTCCCTGACGAGGGTCTGACTGTCTGACTCGCCGGGCTCGCGCATCCCGCCCGGAAAATAGAACACCTCACGGCCGTGGGAGCGCGTCACCAGCACCTGATGGTCGCGAACCAGGACCCAGGCCACCTTCTCGCGTACCCCGTCATTGTCCCGCTGTTCCATGCTGGCCATGGCTGAACCCTAGCCCGTTCCCGGAGGCTCGGGGCGCCCATACGTTGCCAACCCGCACAGGGACTACTGCCCGTCCACAACGGCTCTTGAGCTGGTGCACATTTCTCCGTACTAGATGGAGCACTCAAAGAGGTACGCAGACAGGAGTCTCTGTCACCGAAGCCGCCCGCACGCTCAGGGTCGGCAGATCCACCGCCTACGCAGCACTCGCAGAGTCCTGACCAACCACCACCTCAATCGGTGGCCTGTTCTGCCGTATAGGGGTGGCGACCTTCAGACGAGTGCCCTGGACACCAGCCCGTCAAGCTCGGAGGCTGATTCCGTGGTCAGCCGGTAGAACCCCTGCAGGCTGATCGAGCGCTCAAGACGTCCGTCCTCGGTGACGTATTTGAGGGTTCGTGTCTTGCCTCGCGCGTTCCGCCAGGTGAGCCGGGACAGAAGATCGCTGGGAACCGGTACGTCGAACCGGACGGGAGTCGCGTCGACATGGATCGGCTCGGCCCCGCAGCCATAGGCGCCGAGCATCGCCCAGTCCGCGTGACCGGGGCAGGCCGAGTCCTCCCAGTGCACTGGGACGGGCCCACAGCACTCGCCGCGATCGAAGTCCACGATGCGCAGGCGGCTGACCACATGGACGACGTAGCGGTTGACGTGCAGCGCATACACCTCGTCACCAGGCTGTGCGCCCGTCCAGGCCGGCAGCGACTGGTGAGCGCCGCTGAACGCGACGAGCGGCCGCTCGCCCACGCGACCGTGCTTGCGGAGGGCCCGGCAGGTGTCGTGTGTCCAGAGAACGGTGAAAGCGTCCGGCATGGAGCGCGATCTTACGGATAATGCCGATAAATCGCGCATGACTTTGACAGCCTTGGAGCGCGTGAACACGCGACAGCTGATTACGCGAGGTCGCCCGTTTGGCGCCTGTCGTGGGCGGGCTGGTGGCGCCACCCGCATGGATGGCGGCCCAGTGGCGTCGGTGGAGCTGCTCCGCGGCCTGCCGACTCCTGCCACTGGCCGGACGATTGTCGCCGGCACGTCGCAGTGAGGCGGCCTTGCCGGCAATGGAGTGTCGTTGATGTCTGGCGGGGTGTTGGCGTCCGTCGCGGGGGTAGGGCCCGTTCGTGCGACGGTCCAGCGTGCGGCTGGGCTTTCTTTCGTGTTGATCCGGCCGCCCCGACGCCAGTGCGGGGCGGCCTGGGCCCCGACGCCAGTGCGGGGCGGCCTGGGCCCCGATTCATGTGCGACGGGAGCATTGAGGCCGACTGCACACCTGCGCCAAATCGCCGGCGAGCACACCGCAACCCGCATCCACCTACAGGAAGACCACGAATCCCGGTAGGAGAGCTTGGTGAGGGCGTGCTTGGAGCTGAAGCGCAGGGCCAACACGAAGGCCGTGGTTGAGGAATGGGGTGGTACGGCGCACGGCCATCATTCCCGAGCGGGCCCGCCGCGAACGGCAGGCCCGCCGTGGTGGTGGCCTGGTCGATCTGCCGCAGTCTGGCGCTGCTGCCTCTGGAGGTTCAGGGGCCGAGATCGAGGACGTCCCACTGCACTTCGCCGGCGACCGCCCTGGGTTTCCAGTAGCCGATGGACGTGCCTTTCTCCATGGCGTCGGCGGTGGCCTTCAGCAGGGCGTGGAACGACCGGATGCGGACTCCGCCGGGCCTGAAGCTCATGCTGCCCTCGTGGTCGGTCGTGCCGACGTCACGCTGCACCGAATCGACCACGAGATGGTCGCCCATGCCGTCGGCGCCGACGGCCAGCATGCGCCCGTCCCACCATTGCGTGCGCGCGTTCTCGTCGCCCCCGTCGCCCTCGTTCTCTCCGTCGATCTCGCACAAGCCCCGCCAGTCGTCGAGGATCTCCGCGACGCTCGCGTTCGAGTTGCCCAGGAACCCGAAGGCCGACGTGTCGTCGAGGTAGCGGGAGCCGTCGTGCCGCAGCAGCGACGCGCGCAGGTCGTCGGGGAAGCGCAGGCCCATCTCGGCCTCGGCCGCCGCGATGTCGGCCGCTTTTCCCGGCTTGCCGAGCGTGCGGTGGCTGTGGGGTGCGTGCGTCTTCAGCCATGACTCGATCCGCTGCCATTGCCGGTTGACGGCCCGGGTCACCTTCGCGTCGATCTTGCGTACGCGCGGGGTGGCCTGCTTGGGCAGGCAGTCTTCGTCGACGGTGTCCACGGGAGGCGGCGCGATCGGCTCCTGGGCAGCGGGCGGGTCGTCGCTGTGGACATAGGGAAACAGGCAGGTGGCCTGGCTGTCCGCGGGTGTGGGGGCGCACACCTCGTCCGTGATCAAGCCCGGCTGCGTGACGGCCTCACCGGCGTTCTGCGTCGCCGGGGACTTGGAGAAGACCACGGACTCGAGCACCTGGGTGCAGGAGGCCAGCAGGACGAGCGCGCATCCGGCCACGCCCCAGCGGGTCAGGCGACGGCGGGCCGCTTCGCTCAACGGCTCCCGCGGCGCCCGGGCCCTGGCCGGGGGGCGGTCCAGGATGGAAGGCTTGGCGGCGAAGCGCTTCAGGTCGCTTGCTGTGGGAGTGCCGAGGACCGGTACGGCAGCAGGCTGTTCGGAAACGGGAGCGCCGGCGGAGATGGCAGGTGCCGGCTCGTGCTGATGCGGCGCCGGGCTCGGCAGCGTGGCGGTGAGACGCCGGGAACGCCTCATCCTCAACACCGCCGCCACCACCACGAGGGCCGCCGCGAGCGCGAGCCACGCCGTCCGGGCAGTCATTAATCGCCGCACGCCCGGCAGGGTATCCGGTATCGATCATCGACGAGATCGATGGCGGCAGCAGGGAAGCCTCATTCCACGGCCTCCGGCCGACCACATCGCCTCGCCAGCCGGCCTCGGCACTGCCGCCTCCTGCGCCAGCACCGTGCAGTGCGATCGGCACCACACACGCCGCGGCTTCTGGCTGTCCCGTGAACCGGGCAGCCCATGACCACGTCGTCCAGGACATGAAGCGAATCGTCGCGCTCCTGCTCCTAATCGCCGGCTGCGGAACGCCCCCGGCCGACGCCGCCGAGCCCACCTACACCTGCCATGACCGGCCGATCCCGCTGGACGTGACGAGCACCGGCCGCCCGGCGACCCAACTCGGCCCCGACGGGCGGGCCGCCCTCAAGGGGCACGAGGTCCGCCCGATCAAAGACCTGGACAAGTGGCGCATCGTCGAGGAGACCGGCGAGCGCGTCGCCCTCATCAAGAAGTTCGACGAGACGGAGGAGCGCGGCAGGGCGACCGTCACCCACGACTTCCTGGCGGTCGAGCGCTTCGGCCCGCCGGCCGCGGACGGCCGCCCGAGCTGGCACATGCGCAGCTCCGGCGGCTGCAACCTGCAACGAGACCTGGGCGACCTAGGCGTCGCCGAGATTGCCCTCGACCCGGCGAAACCGGCCACCGGCAACAGCCTCCACCTGCTCGTGACCGAACAGGCCTGCGCCAGCGGACAGCCGGCCGAGGGGCGTATCCGGGTTGTCGCCCTGGAGGAGACGGACCGGGACGTACACCTGGTCATCGGCGTCGAACGCGCCCCCGGCGACTTCCACACCTGCCTGGGCAACCCGGCCACGCCGTACACGGTCGAGCTGAGCCGACCACTCGGCGACCGCGTCCCGCGCGACGCCGGCCTGCACCCCATGCACGAGATCGTGAAACCCTAGGGCGGCGCGCCGAGCTCGAAGACCGCGATGTCCTACTCGCAGATCCACCGCCAGGCGGGCCCGCTGGCGGCCACGGTGCCCAGGTACGGCACTCGCAGCAGCGTCAGCGGGGCGATCACCTTCGTCGCCACGATGCCCACCATGTCCTGCTCCATGAAGTTCTGACCGCCCTGGTCGTGCCGGACGCGATCCGCTCGATCGGCCAGTCGAACTTGCTGTGGGCGTCGAGCAGCGACCCGCCGAACAACCCGGTAGCCGACTGCCTTGCCGTCGCCGTAAGAGTCCCAGCCCTTCACTGACCCGGCCCCGCCGTACACCTCCATGTGCACCGTGATGATCCGCTCCCACGTGATCAGTAGGCCAAGACCCACCCCTCGAGGAGGGCGTCGTAACCGATGAGGCGTGCGACAGGCCGCAACGCGCCCGTCAGTGCTCCCCGAGCACTGACTTCTCAGTGCTGATAAGCCTCCCAAGTAACTCAATGCACTTCGCGGCGCGCTTGTCGCCGCCATGGAGTAACTGTCGCCGGTAAAGGGACGCCATCCCGCTCTGCCGATAGCGCCCCCGGCTGGCGACGCAAGCAAACGCACAGCAGACACATGGAGCCCACGCCGACATAAAGCGCGCGACCCGAGCGCGCAGATCATCGCGCAGGTGCTGAAACAGACACCGCAGGCGTCGACCGCTGTGAGGATGCTGCGGTCTTGGCCGGTCCCCGGTATCCAGAATCGCGCGCCGTGGCGGGGGCATGGCCTTGGCAGTACCCATTGGCGACGATCAGCCGTCCACGAGGCCGACGTCGCTGCCAGCCGCTCCACTTCCTCGTTCAAGGCCGTCGGGACAGCACGATCCCGTATCGCCTATCGGCTCCCCAGCCCGCACTCCCATGGGCCTGACCGGGACCCCTCGATTGTCGTTGAGCTCAACCCGACGCTCCCGAGCGCGCTTCATGCGCCAAGAGGCGCTGATGTGCTTCCTTCGCCGCTGCGGCGAAGACCAGGTTAAGCGTGGCGCGGTTGCGGCCGTGGGTGACCAGGCCATGGCAGTTGCGGCACAGGGCCAGCATGGTGGAAGGGTGGTCGCGGGCTCCGCGGGCGAATGCGGCAGTGGGGTCCCCGTCGGTGTGGTGGACCTCTAGCAGCGGCTCGCCGGCATCGGTGACATCTTGTCGGTATCCGGTATCGGTGCAGGTGGGATTCTCACACCAGCCGCCGCTGCGCCTCAGGACAGCCTTGCGAGTTCTGGCCTGCCTGGCTCGCTGCTCGCGGACGGTCAACGTCCGCCTTTGAACGTGGCTGGTGCGCTCGGCGGCTTCGGCCTGCAGGCACCACTGCCGGTACTGGCTCGGGGCCGCCGCAGCCATCGCCGCCAGCGTCTCCAGCGCCGCTTGTGCCCGCTCGAACGCCCGAGCCGATGCGGTCACCGGGCCGGCGAGCTGGGGCTGGCATCGGTTGTCCCACTGGCCAGTGAATCGTGAGCGGGCCAGGCGCAGGCAGGCGAACCGGGTATGACTCCACCTGTGGAGCATGACGTTGTGTCCGGGCAGCAGCTCGCCGTTAAAGTCGCAGGTGCTGCCGTCGCCGGCGTGTAATTCCAGCTCGCAGAACAGGACGCCGTAGGTGCGGGCCCGGTCCAGGCACACGACCTGGCGTCCCTGCAGCATCGCGGCCACTGTGGCATGAATTTCACGGAAGGTCGGGGCGGCTCGCACCTGTTTGGGCGTGATGTGGTGTCGTGCTAGGTCTGCGGTCGCAAGAACTTCGCCGGGAAGTGGGTTGACCAGTGTCTTCAGCAAGGCCTCGCCTGTGCTGCTGTAGATTGCCAGGTCGCACAGCATGGCGCGCTCCTGCGGAGAATCGATGGGGTCGTCGATCTCTCCCCAGGTGCCGACCTCCAGGATGGCGGTGTCGGGATCGGCCAGCACGCTCGCCGCCCACGCGGCCGCATCCCAGCGATCCTCGGCACGTTCGGCTGCCGTGGGCGGCAGGTCGTGAGGCAGCGCCTGTTTGCGTCGATACAGGGCACGTACCGGGTAACGGTCAACGATGCACGGAAACTTGCCGGGGATACCCAAAGATGCGGCCACGAGGAGATGGTGGTCGTCGATGAGGGCGTTCTGCACAGAACGGGGCACGGAAGCCGGATGTCCGTTCACGTACGCAGGACCGATGAGGAACCCGTTGGGCTGCAGTGCGTTGCGCGGCCGCAGCCCGCACCCGGCCAGATGCTCCGCGGTGGCCAACTCGGCCGGTACGGCCGGCCACAGCTTGCCGTAACGGCGGTGAGCCTCGTGGGATACCCAGCCCTTCAGATCGGCCGAGTAGATCGGCGCATCCCACCCAGTTGGCAAGCCCCACCACAAGGGCCGCCAGCCCGACGGCTCAGGCGGGGCAACGGGCGTAGCGAGTTCGGCGTCTGTCCACACGTCCAGAGGGCGCATGGGTCCGATTTCAACGCGATGGATGCGGGCTTCGCCGGTGAAGTGCTCAACTCGTGATCAGATGGCTCCGATGGCATGCTGGTGGGCGCGTACGACGGTGGAGCCGACCGACACCAGCCAGTCGATCTCGCCCGCCGCGTCCGCGCCGGCCTGGGCGGTCCCCATCACCTCTACCGGCAGCATGCTACATGCGGCCAAGATCGCCGCCTCGGCGCCCAGCCGGCGAGGTCGGCGACCAGCGCGAACGTGCTTCCGCGCGGCAGGCCGGTTGAAGCTGTGATCAGGCTGATGACCGCATTGCTGCACGACGAGGAAAATCGCCCAGGGGTGTCCGCTTTCCGCCGCCACTAAATCAGTGCCAAGCGGATATCCCGTGCAGTACATGTCCGGATAAATCCCATGAAGCCGTTGGCGGAAATGTATGGGATTGCGACCTTTGCGCGCTTTGCTTCTTCCTGGCAGGAAATGTTACTCAGCGTGAGAGTGTCATGACCACGCCGTATCATGGTTTGACTCCCATGGCCCTATTCCCGGGCCGGAGTTGCTCTGGAGAGGGGGACCGATGCGCGT
>NZ_JBITMP010000120.1:0-9014 GCF_044466425.1 Nonomuraea sp. NPDC049400 | reverse complement strand
CACCGTCAACTTGCTCGGCAACTCGACCATCCAATCAGCGAGCACCACCCACGCGGTCACCGTCCTCCATCCGCCCGCGTAGCATCCCGACGCCCGGGCGACGGCGACCCGACTCGCCGTCACCCATGTCTCCCGCCCCACCGCGAAGGACTGACAGAGGCTCGGCGGCGAGGCTGACGTGGAGCCCTTCGGCTTCGCCGGTCCAGTCCTCGCGTTCGGCTTCGGTGATGCGGGCGAGCGGGTGGTCGCGGATCTCCTGGAGCCGACGCTGCGGGCAGGGGCGATGCGCAAGAGTGGGCACCGGATGCAGGATTCTCTGAACTATGGGGCCGTTCCGTCCCAAAGCCTCTGATCTGGAGCTCTCTGAAAACCGAATCGGTGATGCCAGAGGAATCACAGCGAGATGTTCTGGAGCGAGAACCGGTCCGCCTGCCGCCTCAGTACTGTGACTTCGCATGACCGACACCGAGATTGAGATCACCGCAGACCTGGTCCGCGAGTTGCTGCAGGAGCAACATCCAGACCTTGCAGGGCTGGCCATCCGCGAGGTGGCGGGCGGCTGGGGCAACCACATGTGGCGCCTCGGGGACGAGTTGGCCGTGCGCATGCAGCGCATGGACCCTACCCCGGAGCTCCAGCTCAAGGAGCGGCGGTGGCTACCTGTGCTGGCCCCGCGCCTGCCGCTCCCGGTGCCGACCCCGGTGCGGTTCGGCGAACCGTCCGAGCGCTTCCCCAAGCACTGGACCGTGATGACGTGGGTTCCGGGCGAGCCGCTGGACCATGACTCGATCAGCCGCGGCGCCCACGCGGCCGACACGCTGGCGGGCTTCCTCAGGGCGCTCCATGTGGAGGCGCCTGCCGATGCCCCGGCCAGTTCGGACTTCGGCGCTCACCCCAAGAGGTGCACGGGTGGCTTCGAGCAGTTCTTGCAGGCCATTGACCCCGACGCCGTCGGCGATGTCCGCGCCGTCCGGGCCGTCTGGGCCGATGCAGTCGCGGCCCCCGAGTGGGAGGGCCCGCCGATGTGGGTGCACGGTGACCTCCATCCCGCGAATGTCGTCGTCTCGGACGGGACGATCTCGGGCGTGATCGATTTCGGTGCCTTGTTCGCCGGTGATCCCGCGTGGGACCTCGGCGCCGCATGGGTGCTGCTCCCCGCAGGCGCGGCCGCACGGTTCTTCGACGCGTACGCGCACGCGGATGAGGCGGCGATCCGGCGCGCCCGCGGGCTGGCCGCTATGAAGAGCCTTTTTCTGATGCTCATGGGGCAGAACGGAGATCGGGGCCTTCCCGGCGGCAAGCCGAACTGGGGACCTGCAGGCCGGGCGGCACTTGATCGTGTTCTGAAGGGCGTTTGATGCAGTCGGCCCGTTTTGTCTCGGTTCTCAGCTTCCCGAACTACGAGCTGGCCGATCGGTGGCATGCCGATGAACACCGGCGAGTCCTTTCGTCGCTCCCTGGCGTCAATCTGGCTGATCTTGTCATCGGTGGCGGCGAGGCTGACGGTCAGTTGCTCAACGTCGCCTAGCCATCCTTCACGTTCGGTTTCGGCGATCCTGGCATGGAGGTTCTCACGGATCTCTTCCAGGCGGGGCCGTTCGCCTGGCCCCACGATCAGTACCGGGCATCGAACACAGGCGTGCTCGTGGACACAGCTGCTTCCGTATGCTCGGCCGCACTGCCCCAGAGCCGGCTTGCGCCTCTCGAAGTGTCCGAGGAACTCTTGCCACTCCTCGTCGGGCACTGCCCGGTACTCGTTGGCGGGTCGAAGGCCGCGGCGCCGGGCGATGAAGGCTTGGTGGGCTTCGATGGCGTCTGCGGGATAGATCGCCGCGTAGCCCATCGTGGTGTTGATGTTGGTGTGACCTGCGATGATCTGGGCGATGGGCGGCGGCAGGCCGTTGAGGATGGCGTCGGTGATGAAGATCCTGCGGAAGTCGTGCGGCTGGAAGGTCAACGGCAAGCTGACCGACTGGCTGGCCGCCGATGTCGCCCACGCCGAGCAGTTCCCTGACCGAGTGCGCGAGGAACTACTCAAGCACTGCTGCCAGAAGCGGATTGAGCCGCCGTCGCCTGGCCAGGACACATAGAGGCCAGGTGACGGCACTGCTTCAGCGAGTGACCCAGCAGCCCCAGCGATCGGCGCACCTTGCGGACACAGGCGGGAAGGTCGTTGTCATGGTGATGCAGCCGAACGACGCGACCTCGTAGCGGAAGGGGACGTCGCCGGGGACACTCGCGCCAGGCCGGTCAGGCCGGGTCATCGTTTGCGCGCCAGTGCGGGGACAGCGGGTGCATAGGTTCTTCGGGGGTCAGAGGTCGTGATGCCGAGTGGTGTAGTTCCGCAGCTCCGGCAGTGCCCATGTGACAGCCGCCACGGTCACCGTGGTGAGCAGCCCACCGGCCCAGATTACTGTCTGGTGATCGAGGATGGATGCGGCGGCCCCGTGCAGCATGTTCGCGATGTGTGGCCCCCCGAAGAGGACGACGGTGAGCGATCCCTGGATCCGGCCGCGCATGGCGTCGTGCGTGTGTGCCTGTGTGATGGCATTGCGGAAGGTGCTCAGCACGAAGTTGACCGCACCGCCGAGGACGAGCGCCGCCAGTGCGATCCACAGCCGTGTGGCCAGTCCGAGAACCACGACGGTGGTGCCCCACGCCGCCGCGGCCGCCGCCATGAGAACACCGTGGCGCCGGGCACGGGTGAACGTGCCCGACAGCAGGCCGGCCGTGACAACCCCGGCAGGATAGGCGGCGTAGAGGAGCCCCAACTCCAGGCCGCCTCCCGCAGGCCCGCCGTAGGTGTGCTGGGCAAGTTCCGGGAACAGGGCTACCGGCATGCCGAAGACCATCGCCGCCAGGTCCACCAGGACCACCGCCACCAGAAGTCGGCTGGCCGCCAAGTACCGGATGCTGGCCAGCACCTGGCCGATCGTAGGACGAGGTTCGCAGCCTTGCGCGGCCGGATCGGCCGGGTGGGTCTGGGGCGGCAGCGGTGGCAGCTTGACGACGGCCCACACGACGGCCACGAGTGCGACGGCGTCGAGCAGGTACAGCGTGCCGAGCCCGATCGCCGGCATCAAGGCACCGGCCAGTACTGGTCCGAGGATCGACCCGGCGTAACGGGTCAGGGAGCTGAGGCTGTTCGCTGCCGGCAGGAGCTCGACCGGCACGAGGCGGGGCACCACGGCGCCCATCGTGGTCATGATCGCTCCGAAGGACAGGCCCTGGCAGGCGACCAGCATCATCAGGACGGGAACCGAGCGTCCGCCCAACACAGCTTGGACCCACAAGGCCGCGTACGTGAACGCGAGGCCGCAGTGGGCCATCAGCAACACTCTTCGCCGGTCCATGACGTCGGCGAGGGCGCCGACCCACAACGCCGCCACGACCACCGCGACGAACGACACCGCCCCCGCCGCGCCCACGGCCGCAGAGGAGCCGGTCACCGTGAAAAGCTGCGTCGGCACGGCGACCACACTGAACGAGCCGCCCACCGCGCCCACCGCCGATGCGACCCACAGCCGCCGGTAGGCCGCGATGGCCAGCGGGCGGCGGTCGATCGTGTAGGTGCCGAGCGACCGGGCTGTTGACGTGGTCACTGTCCAGTGCCCCCCGCGTCAGCCGTGGCCGGTGTCTCCAGGCTCACCACGTCGGCGACGACGCAGGCGATGTTGTCGGGGGCGCCGGCGGCGTACGCCCGCGCGACCAATTCGTCGAGCACCTGCTGCGGCGCACCCGGCCCGGTCAGCACCTCATGCAGCGATCCGGCCGGTACGACGGTGGACAGCCCGTCGGAACACAGCAGGTACCGGTCACCGGCCACGGCCCCATGCAGCGACAGCTCCGGCTGGGCCCCGCCTGTACCGGTCAGCGCTCGTGCGAGGAGCGCGCGTTGCGGATGCGAGGCCGCTTCCTCCGCGGTCAGCCTTCCTTCGTCGACCAGTGCCTGGACGTAGGTGTGGTCATGGGTGATCTGGAACAGCTCCCCGTCACGTACGAGGTACGCCCGGGTGTCACCGATGTGCACCAGCGCCAGCCGGGAACCGGACCACAGCAGTGCGGTCAGCGTGGTGACCGCCTCACCGGACGGCGTTGACGCGGCGATCTCCCCGATGGTCCGATCGGCTTCATCGACGGCGTCGGCGAGGGCGCCGAGCAGGTCCTCAGCCGGGACGGCCATGGTCTCCAGCGGTTT
The DNA here is from genome assembly GCF_044466425.1 of Nonomuraea sp. NPDC049400. Classification (NCBI taxonomy): domain Bacteria; kingdom Bacillati; phylum Actinomycetota; class Actinomycetes; order Streptosporangiales; family Streptosporangiaceae; genus Nonomuraea; species Nonomuraea sp. NPDC049400. The sequence continues at coordinate 4,816 of NZ_JBITMP010000120.1, read as the reverse complement.
GAGCGCGTCCACGGCCGCCGCGCTCGCCAGGTCCCCGCTCCAGCCGCCTGCCCCGTCGGCCACCGCGAGCAACCGGGGGCCGGCGTACGCGGTGTCCTCGTTGCTCGTGCGCACCAGTCCCAACTCTGACCGGGCGGCGTAACGGATCCCCAGTATGGTTGCCGTCTCTTCCACGGTGCTTCCTCTCCCCGACAGATAGTCGACGAGGAACGTGGCCAGCTCCCCACGGGCGGCGGTCTCGGCCAGCACCTGCTCCCAGTAGCCGGCGATCTCCTCGGCTGCCGCGCTCGCCTGCATGTCGCACACCCGCCGGATACGCGCCAACGGCATCCCCAGCCGCCGCAGCCAGGCGATCAACCGGGCCCGCTCCAGTTGGGCCGGATCGTAGAACCGGTATCCGGACTCGCCGTCCACCGCGGCCGGCCGCAGCAACCCGAGTTCGTCGTAGAGCCGCAGCGCCTTCGGCGACAACCGCGCGGCCCGGGCGAACGCCCCGATCGTCAGCAGCCGCACCACTCCTCCTCGTCCCGGCCACCGCGGCCGGTGCCGACGATGCTGCCGCTTCACCCAAGGGGAAGGTCAACACAGCGCCGTGGTCCCAGCCCGCCTTCCGCCTGGGAAGGCTACAGCCGTCGACAAGAGCCCCCGGCCGCGATCCGCCAGTCGAGGTGCAGCGACGGTGGACGAGACCTTCGACATGTGGACCTCGGCCAAGAGCCCGTACGAGCGCCGCACCTACGACGGCCGCGCGCTCGCCGTCGTCCGCCTCATCGGCCCCGGCAAGATCCGCCTGCTCGCCACCGCCCCGGAATGCGATCCGGCCGAGATCGTCATCACCGTGGAGCCCGTTTCCTGATCACAAGAATCACGAAGGTGGAGGTGCCGGCGCCGCCTCTGCTGCTCGGCATCCCGCTGCTGTTCGGTTTCGACGTCATCCACGGGCTGCGCACCATCTTCCCGGTGCCGATCGCGCTGACCGCCAGCTGGTGCACGGCGACCATCGAAGCCGCCCAAGCCGCCGCGGCCCGAGAAGCACGTGCCGCCGGCATCCACTGGACGTTCGCGCCGATGATCGACATCTCCCGGGATCCCCGATGGGGACGGATCATCGGAGGGCCGGGCGAGGACCCGTACCTCGCCTCCGCCGTCGCCGCCGCGCAGGTGCGGGGACTTCAGGGCGACCTCGGCGCCGACCGCATCGTCGCCGGGCCCAAGCACCTGGCGGGATACGGGGCGGCCCGTGGCGAACGCGACTACGACGACGCCGAGGTCTCCGACTCCGAGCTGTGGAACGTCTACCTGCCCCCGTTCCGGGCCGCCGTGGACGCCGGCGCGCTCAACGTGATGAGCGTGTACATGGATCTCAACGGTGTCCCCGCGTCCGGGAACCGGTGGCTGCTGACCGGCGTGCTGCGGGATGCTCTGGGCTTCGACGGATTCGTGGTGTCCGACGCCAATGCTGTGCGCTCGCTCGAGGTGCAGCACTTCGCCAGGGACCTCACCGACGCGGCGGCCCGCGCGGTCAACGCCGGGCTCGACATGGAGATGTGCATGTTCGACCCCGCCTTCGCGCACCTGCCCGAGGCGGTCAGCCAAGGGCTGGTCGAGGAAGAGGCGATCGACCAGGCAGTCCGTCGGGTTCTGGCGATCAAGTTCCGGCTGGGCCTGTTCGAGAACCCGTACGCCGACGAGGCACTCGCCTTGCCCGATGCCGGGCACCGGGACGCGGCGCGGGTGGCCGCCGAACGCAGCATCGTCCTGCTCAAGAACGACGGCCACGCCCTGCCGCTGAACACCGAGGCCCTCACCACCGTCGCGGTCATCGGGGAACTGGCCGACAGCAAACGCGACACCCTGGGACCATGGGTCTTCGCGCACGACACCGACGAGACCGTGTCCATCCTCGACGGCCTGCGTGCCCGCCTCGGAGGCCGGGCTCAGATCCGGGCACGCGCCCGGTGCGGGCATCCCGGCCCGGACCTACCCGTCGGTGTTCGACCAGATGGACCCCACGATCGTCGCCACCAGCGCCGACCACGACGACGACGCGGAGATCGCCCCCCGGCACGCGCGGGGGAGAGGCCGTGGCCGCGGTGCTGGCCGGTGACGTCTCGCCGGCCGGGCGGCTGCCCTTCACCTGGCCACGCCACGCCGGGCAGGTCCCGATGATCTACGCGCACCATCGCACCTTCGCCCCGCAGGACCAGGGCAGGCGTCACTGGGAGGAGGAGAGCACGCCGCTGTACCCGTTCGGGCACGGCCTGTCGTACGGCGAGTTCACCTATTCCGATCTGCGGGTCGGGCACGACGCCATCGCGGTCGGAGAGGCGACGACGGTGTCGGTCGAGGTGACCAACACCTCCGGCAGAAAGGCCGACGAAGTCGTCCAGCTCTACATTCACCAGCGCCACGGAAGCGCCTCCCGCCCCGTACGCGAACTCAAGGGTTTCCAGCGGCTCTCTTTCGCGCCGGGCGAGACGCGGAAGGTGACCTTCCGGCTCGGACCGGAGGAACTGTCGTACTGGAGCGCCACCAGGCGCGGCATCGTGCAGGACGCCACCACGTTCGACATCTGGATCGGCGGCAGCTCCACCGCCGAGACGGCGGCCGTCCTGGAGGTCAAGTGAGCGACAGTCTGATCGACCGGGAGGCCGTCGTCCGGCGGCACACCATCGAGCTGACCACACCTGATGCCGCCGGCCCGCTGACCGTCGGCAACTTCGCCTACACCGCCGACATCACCGGCATGCAGACCTTCACCACCTTCCACGACCAGGCCACCGCCATGGCTGAGGGGCGGCTCGCCGTGAACACCGCGACGATGTCGACCTGGGGCTGGCACTCCATGCCCAACCCCGAGGGTTTCGTGCTCGCCGACGCGATGACGGCCTACGAGACCACGCGCGGGCCGGTTCAGTATCCGGACAAGTTCGACATGGCCGCGATGATGGGCGGCGAGGTCGCCCCGGAGTACCGGGCCGGGACCTGGCTGCACGTCAACCCGCACCGGCTCGACCTGGGCCGCATCGGGCTCATTCTCTGCCCCGAGCCGGACGCGCCTCCCGAGACCGACCCCGCCGCGCTCACCGACCCGCTCCAGGGCCTCGAGCTGTGGGCGGGCACGCTCACCAGCGTCTTCACCTACGCCGGGCACGAGTTCCGCGTCACCACGGTGGCCGACCCGCACCACGCCCGCGTCGCCTTCAAGCGCGTATCCGCACCGTGTTGCGGTCGTCGTACTCGGCGCACTGGCGGCGCTACGGTGGGGCCGACGCCGAGCCGGCTGCCGGCGTCGATGGTCGGTCGGAGCGGGGCCCGGCCGCTCCGGACCAGGCGGTGTCGATTCAGAACGGGGGCTTTTCAGGCTCCGTCCGGTGAGTTCGATGAGCGTTGTTCTTCTTGCAGGGAAGCCTCCCAGGTGGCGGTGATGTCGCGGGCGACGTCACGTAGGAGGTCGATGAGCATGTCTGCGAGTGGTGTGAGGCTGGCGTCGGCTTTGGTCACGGCGTAGAGCTGGCGGTAGGGCCTGGGGTGGGCCAGTTCGCGGTGGGTGGTGCCAGGCGCATGGGTCAGGGCCAGGCGCGAGACCAGGGCCACTGCGATGCCTGTGCCGACGAGGGCCTGGGCGACGTCGTAGGACTCGGTCTCGAACCGCACGGTGGGAGTGAAGCCGGCCTCGCGGGCAGCGTCGTGGAACTGTTCGCGGGCGGCGTGGCCGGCCAGGATGGAAACCCATGATTGGTCGCGCAGTTGTTCCAGGTGGAGTTCGGTGTCCGGGGGCTGTCCGGTGGCCAGTGGGTGGTCATCGGGGAGAACCACGACCATCGGGTCCAACAGGAGCGAGTGGGCCCGTAGGTGTGGGGGCGGCGCGAGCGGTGTGCCCCAGGACGCGACGATGGCGAGGTCCAGGCGCCCCGCGCTGATCTCGTCCGCTCCACGTCCGGACACCACGTCTATGACGGAGACGTCGGCGTCCGGATGGCGGTGTCGCAGAGCCGTCAGGGCGGGTGGCAGCAGGTGCAGGGCGGCCGCCTGGAACGTCCCGATCCGCAGACGGAGCGAGAGGTGGCCGAGCAGTGCGGCCAGTTGCGCCTCGGCCCTGTCCGATGCCTCCTCCACGGTTCGACCGTGGGAGGCGAGCAGCGCACCGGCCGCGGTGAGCGTTGCTCCGCGGGGACCACGGATGACCAGGGGCACCTGCCAGTCGCGCTCGGCCTTGGCCACCTGCTGGGTGACCGCCGCGGGCGTGAGTTGGAGTGCGTGAGCCGCCGCCGTCAAGGAGCCGTGCCGCTCGATCAACGCGAGAAGCCGTAGCTGTCCCGGATCCACCACCATTCACTAATCCTAACGCTGCACCCTTTTCTTTTAACTTCTCTTACGAGTGCGGGAGAGGAAGACTGGCGGGACACCCATCGGCCGCAATCCCCGGAAAGGGGTTCTTCCCCCATGCCCACGCATGTGCCCGTTTTCATCGCCACCACCTTGCTGCTGGCGATGCTGCCAGGCGCGAGTCAAGCCCTGATGATCCGGCAGGTTCTGGAAGGCGGGCAACGCACCGTCCGAGGCACGCTCGCGGGCAACGCCACCGGCTTCCTGCTGTGGTCCACGGCCGCCGCGGCCGGGCTGTCCGCCGTCCTGCTGGCCAGCCCCACCGCGTACGCGCTGCTCCGGATCGCCGGCGGCATCGTGCTGATGATCCTCGGCGTGAACACGCTGCGGACCGCGCTCACCACCGTCTCCACCCGCCCGCCCCGCGAGGGCGGGCGCCGCACCGGCTTCGCGGGCGGATATCTCACCGGCCTGATCACCAACCTCG
>NZ_JBITMP010000119.1:0-9237 GCF_044466425.1 Nonomuraea sp. NPDC049400 | reverse complement strand
GAGTGGCCGCCCTCATGTCACATCGATCTTCCCTTACGGGCATCAAGGTGACGAGTAGGTTCAAACCCGTACACCACTCCCGTGGACGCTAACGCTGGGCGGGGCGGGCATGCGGCGGAACCGGCCGGGGTTGGCGGTGTAGGCGGCCTGGAGCGTTCGGGCGCGCTCTGCCCGGATCTGGCCGACGGTGCCCAGATGGACCGAGGCCGGGGTGTGCAGGCCGATACCGGAGTGCCGGTGCTCGTGGTTGTAGTAGGTGAAGAACTCGGTGCAGAAGGCGCGGGCGTGGGCGATCGAGCCGAAGCGTTGGGGGAAGGCCGGGCAGTACTTCAGCGTCCGGAACTGTGCCTCGGAGTACGGGTGTCGAAACAACTCCCAGTGCGCCCTACGGACTGCCTGATGTGATACTTGCAGAGTGTCTCACCGAACTCGATGGACGTATATTGCTCCCACGATCAGAATGAAAGATCGCCCCGTCGGGCATCTCGATGCGAGCCGCAGCCATATCGAGGGCCGCACACGCCAAGCGCGCCGGATATCGCACGTCCAGCGCCCAGCCGATCACGCTCCTCCTGAAGCAGTCGATAACCGTCGCCAGGAAAAGCGGCCCCTCACCCGTATCGATCTGCGTGATATCACCGATCATCTTCTGGCCGGGCACCTCCGCGCTGAAGTCACGTCGCACCAGATCCGGGATCGGAGCCGCGGCCCTGTCAGCGATCGTCAGCCCTCGGCGTCGCCTGACCTGCACCGGGATCAGGCCCATCTGGCGCATGAGCTTGCGGACGAGTTCGTCGTCCACCTCGACGCCGGCGCGCCCGAGCTCCGCATGAACACGGCGGTACCCGTACGTGCGGCCGGATTCGGCGAACACGAAGTCAATCAAGGGTTTGAGGTCCTCGCGCCGTTGTCCGGTCGCCGACATCGGGCGCTTCTCCCAGTCGTAGTATCCAGATTTCGACACGCCGAGTAAGCGGCACATCATGATGATCTCAAAGTTGGCCTTCTCAGCGAGAATTAGTTCGTACTTCTCGCTTACGGGAGTTCTTTCGCAAAGAAGGCCGCGGCTTTTTCAGAAAAGCGTTCTCCTGCTCAAGTTCCTGAACACGTCGTTCCATCTCCTGGAGCCTAGCGCGGTCGATGGCGGCGCGGGCCTCGTCGGTGGTAGCCGAGTTCTTCGACCTCTCGGCCTTCACCCAATTGCGAACCGTCTCTGCGAACAGCCCGAAATCGCGGGCAACCTGTGCAGGAGTCTTCCGGTCTTCGACGACGGCCCGCACGACTTCGGCCCGCAACTCGGGTGGATATATCCTCGGCTTCTTCGCCACGTGCTTCCTTCCCTGACTGCCTCTGACCCTACTTGGGTCCGAGTCCGGAAGGTTCGGGGCACCTCAGGGAAGGATTGGGCGCCAAGGGAGCTCCGACACAGTTTTGTGTCCCTGTTCTCTGATCATGACATCCCGATCGAGGACATCTCGCGCCTGGTCGGACACTCCAAGACGGTCGTCACGGAGACGGTCTACCGTCAGCAGATACGGCCGGTCATCCAAGAAGGCGCGACTGCGATGGACCGCATCTTTCCCATGGCTGATGAGCCATAGCCGTTCAACATGTCACTCAGTTTGTCACTCACGCCCCGCTTCCAAGATCGGAGACGGGGCGTTTCTGCTGGTGGGCGGTACTGGGTTCGAACCAGTGACCCCTCGCTTGTAAGGACCGCCCGGACAATTCCGCCACCAGGACCCGCCCGGATAAGTGCAGGTAAATCGGCATTTGGCGGCGCATTCGCGGGCGTTCGCGGGTGCTCAGCGGGGGAGATCGTCTCCCGGATTTCTCCCACGCTCGAGACGTGGCACCACGAACGTCCCCTTGCCGGGAATCGCCCGAAGGTAGCCATCATCCTTCAGTTTGCCGAGAACCTTACGAACAGTCCCTCTTGCGACCTCAAATTCCTGTTCCAGGTGAGTGATGCTCGGAAGGGGCATTCGAGGCTTGTAAACACCGGTTTCGATACGTTCGCGCAGAATGTCATACATCTGCTGCCACACGGTCTCATCCGGCGCCCACTCGATCATGGGCCGACCGTAGAAGGGCCTATCCGTGCCTACTCCGGCGAGACAGGGCATGCCCGGGCATGCCCTTGTGTGACCTGGACTGGCCGAGCCAATGGCGGGGGAGTAGGGGGCGCTCAGTCCCCGGGATTCTTTGGAGGCGCAACGAACGTGCCCAGGCCGCGCTCGCTGTAGGCGACGCCCTCTTCTTTCAACTTGGTGAGCACCTTACGCGCCGTTCCGCGAGCGACGCCGAATTCCTGTACCAGCTCGTGCTCGGACGGCAGGGGAGTGTCCACCTGATAGGTGCCGTCCGCGATTCGCTCCTTGAGGATGTCGGCGATCTGTCGCCACTTCGGAGCGTTCGGCCGGAATTCGATCATCACAGTTGCACCGTAGGCAGCCGTGTTGACCTGCGGATACCCGCACTTCCTCAAGACTCACCATGGTGAAGTATGTGGAAGCGGCGTAGCATGGCGGTCACTTGACCTGCATAAAGCGGGCCCGCCTGGCGCAGCGAACGCCTAGACGGGCCCTTGATCGGACGGGTGGAGGTCCGACCCTATGGGCGAAGCCTACGAGAATGGCGAGCCGGTGAGCAGCCCCGGCCTCCCGGAGATCCCCGAATGCTCGGTGGTCCGCAGGGAAGACGGGCTGCTGCAGATCACCCACAAGGCCACTGGACGCACGGCCACGGCGCGCGACGACGAGGAGGACCCCGTCGTCCAGGGCGCAATCCTGCGCTGCCTGGCCAGCTACAGGTGGGTAACACCGACTCGGGAGATCCCGTTCTGGACCGGATATCCAGCATGAGTTCTCTCGAACAGACCGCGAGAACCCCGCGGCTCCGCGTCCCGTACATCACTGCCTACGACGAGGAGATCGTCGCGCATCCGCTGACGTTCGTCTGGAGCCCTGAGGCAACAGATGGACTGAAGTTGAGCTACGTCGATGCTGTACCGCAGGACTCGATGCTCGGCGCGCTGTGGTCACGTCAGGGACTGCATCGGCGCGGCCGGCCCGAGTGGAAGCTCGTCAACTCGATCAGGCAGCGCAACGCCATGCTGCGCCTCCTCTGTCAGGTGTGCGGGGAGTCGGCTGTTGGTCCAGACGGTCGTGTTTCGTGGGTACTGGCAGACGATCCGGATGACACCTCGACCAGCAAGGGGTACACGAACGCGCCGCCCACGTGTGCTGCGTGCATTCCCGAGGCACTCGTCGCCTGCCCGCGCCTGCGGCGTGGCGCCGCCGTCTATACGGTGGGCAGCGCCGAACCGTACGGGGTGCTGGGCGACTTCTGGCGACCAACCCGCCACGGCCCTGTCGAGACACAACGCAACGCCGTCGTTCCGCTCGACGCCTTCTGGCGGTTGGAGTACACGCTCGCCAAGCAACTGCTGGTCGTGCTCGACGATCTGCGGCCCATGCCTTTAGACCGCTGACACCCCCATTGGGAGGACCTCGTGGTCGACGCCCTCATCAACCTGATCGACGCAATCCTCGGCAACCCAGTGGTCTTATCGATCCTCGCCGGTGCCGCGGTTACGTACGTCGCCTCATGCGTTGTGAAGCCATACAAGATCTGTAAGGCGTGTAATCGGTCGAAGGAGTCGCATTCCAAGCTGTACAAGGGCGCGTTCGGACCATGCCGGGCATGCAAAGGCGCCGGCCACCACGTACGGGTCGGCGCCAGGATCCTCGGCCGGAAGCTCTGACAGGTCCGTATTACTCGATCGACTGCCCATAGAGCAGCTCGTACAGGTGTCCGCCCTTCACAAGAATCGACACCTCGACGGGGCGGTCATCGTCGCTGAAGACGACACGGAACTGCCTGAACACGGGAACGTTGAGCGGCAGATTAAGAGCGTCGATCTCTTCCCTGAGGGGTTGACGGGTTGAGATGCGATCCTCAAACCTTTTCTCAGGTAGCCCAAGTTCTGCCAGCACTTGCGGGGCTCCCCCGGGAATCTTGCCCTTGCGTGTGAGCGGCGTGCCCGCAGCGAAGGACAGCGGATAGAAAGACGAGGAGAGCTCGACTGGCTCGCCATCATGAAGTAGTAGTCGCCGACGAAGAACCGCTCGCTCGTCGGCGGCCAGGCCGAGCGCCTGAGCCACCTCCTTCGGCGGAACCACCTCGGCAACGTGCAGCAGGTCGTACTTGTAGCCGCGAGGAGACGGTTCCTTGTATGCCGTGGCTGCGACGACAAAGGGCTGCTTGTTGCGGACAAACACGGCCTTGCCGACTTGCCCCTCAACGAATCCCTCATCCTTGAGGATTCCGATCGCCTTCGAGGCTGTCGAGGCCGCTACCCCATACATCTCCGCCAGGCGCGGCGTGGATGGCAGGGCTTCGCCTGGCGCGAAAACTCCAGACATGATCTTTTCACGCAGGTCCGCGGCGACTTCCTCGTTCGGGCGCCGCGTGCCCGACTGCTTAGCCAAAGTGGTCAGCCTTCCTCATCGATGGTCACCTCATAGCGAAGCTCCCGCCCCGTAGCGATCATCGTCATCACCGTGACCTCGATCGGCGCTTCGTCCTCGGCAAGTGTTACGCGAGTCAGTATCAACACCCATTCGTGCGGCCCGAGATGGAGTAGGCCGCGCTCCTGTTCTGTTGCAGGTCGGGCACCCACCGTTTCTACGACACGGCGGGTATGAAAGCCAAGGTTGGCCAGGAGGGTCACTGCACCCCCGCGGACCTTGCCCTGTTCGGCAAGAGGCGTGTCGCGCGCGATCGCCGGCGGATAGAAGGAGTCGGCCAGTTCTACCGGTTCGCCATCCAGCAGGACCACTCTGCGGCGGACAACGGCGGACTCTCCCTCCGCGAGCCTCAACGCTTCAGCGACCTCTGCAGGAGGCTGCACCTCTGCGACCTCGCGCAAAAGGTTGGATCCGACGCGCCCCTGTGCTGCTGCCTCCTCGACCCAAGCCTCTCGCTCGCCAGAACGTCGTGGGCGCACGTACGGGCTTGAGGTGCTCGTCCATTGCGCGTGCTCCATGGGGCTCCTCCGCAGCTCGATGCGCCAACTTCCTTATCACCTTACTCGTAAGGCAGTAAGGCTGTCGATCAGCAAACCGGCACCTCACCTCCATGGATAACCTTTCGGCATTTCGCGAAAGGTCTCTTGTCGCCTTTCGCGATACGCAGTACGGTGGAGATCCGATTAGAGCGATGAGACGCACAGGAGCCCCGTTGAGCGACAAGACCGCTAAGAGCGGCCTCAGCGCCGACGATCGCCGCCAAGCGCTGCCGATCACTGAGGTTGCCGAGTTGCTCGGCGTGAAACCGATCACCGTCCGCCGCGCCGTCGCAAGCGGCGAGTTCCCGCACATTCCAGTGCGCAGCAGGAAGCAAGTCCCGCGCGCCTTCGTCGAAGGCTTGCTGGCCAGCCCCAAGTGGGGGGCGGTCGAGCCTGACGCGGAGGTTGCGGTCTGATGCTCGCAATCTCCCCAGACATGCGAATGGCGGCCCCTCACTGCCAAGATCCGGGCCGCCCGCATGTCCCTCTGGCCGGTCAAAGCTGGAAGGACTCCCTAATGATGACACACGCCTCCCCGGATCACATCGCTGTGTCCGCGGCTTCGCTTCGCGACCTCGCCCAAGAGGTGGCCTTACTGTCCGCCCGCGTCTCCATGTTCGTGGACGCCGCTGGTGTGGACCTCGCGCCGGCCACCGCACTCCCGTCGAACGTCTTCAGACTCGACGACTACCGCCCCCGCTCTGGCCGTCAGGCGGTGTCCCGATGAAGACCCGCACCGACGCCGAGATCCTCGCCGATCTGGCCAGCCAGGCGGTCGGGCAGTACGTCCGCGGCTGCCGGGACGCCCCCGCGATCGACACGGCTTGTTGCACGGACCCCCGCTGCTCCTGCTCTCAGGGGAGCCAGCGATGACTAGGTGGACCTCCAGCAGTCCCGCCGAGCAGGCGTACGACTACGTGTACCTCGCTGGCGAGTACGTCACCGGCCCGAAGGGCTCCGAGCCTGCCCAACGGGCCGCGCAGATCGCCGCCGTGTACGCGCTGCTCGCCATCCACCGCGAAATGGCCACCCCTTGGTGGCGAAAGCTGTTCCGGCTCCGTACCCGTTCTCCTCAGGTGGTCATCGCCCTGGACGAGGCAGTCGATCCAGACGCTGACCCGTGGGCGTGCCCGAAGGAGAGCGCCCGATGAACCGGCCCGGCTGCCGTGCGAGCGCCGTCTGCGGCGGCCGGACCCACCACCGCTCACAGACCTGACAACCCCGAAGGGACCCCACCATGCCGTTCCGTGACGCCGATGGCCGCGAATGGGCCTCCACCGCCCAGGGCCGCGACCTCGAGATGCACGTCGCCTCCTACAGCCTGCAGAAGAAGATGGCCAAACTCACCCGCGACCCGGCCGACCAGCGCGAGTACCGCCACGCGTGCGACTCCGACGAGTTGGGGGAGCGCGCCGCCGACCACCTGCGCGCGGAGAACTACAGCCGCCCCGCCGACCGCCGGTAGGGCCCACCACTCTCCCCGTCCGGGTGGACGTGTCCGGAATCCAACCCATCTGCCCCCGGACGGGGCTCACAACGACACCCCCGAGGAGAACGACATGAGCGACAACGTGCAGCCCGGCACCTGGACTGACGACGCCGCCAGAAGCATCGCCGGAGAGATCGGCCGACTACTCCAAGCCTTGATCACGGACGACAACGAGGCGTTCGACGCTGCTGCAGCCAAAGCCCGCCGCCTGATGGATGACCCAGCAAACAAGCACAAGTAGCCCACCAGCCCGAAGAAGACGACGACGCCCGGAGTACGCCATGACACCCACCCAGCCCGCCGAGCTCGTCACGCCCGCGCCGCCCCCCGCTCAGCCGCCCGCGACGGCCAAGACGCCTCGCACAGAGCCAGCCGAGCGGAAGCCTGGACGCCGCCTGTTCCGGTCCCGCGAGGAGCGAGCAGCGGACAAGGCCGCGGCCCTCGTGAAGCGTGAGCGCGCCCTGATTGAGGCGCGGAGAGCTCGCGACCAGCGCGAGATGGAAGAGCTCGAAGCTGAAGAGGAGAAGTCCCGGGTCCGCAAACGGCTCGCCGATCAGGCCAAGCAGGAGCAAGACGAGGCCGCCGAGGAGGCCCGCTCTCTCCGTCAGCGGATCAGCCGGGCCGTGGTGCTCGCCTCCGCGAACGTCGGCGTCAACGCCGTCGCCGTGCTCGGGCAGGTCCTCGCGCTCGTCCTCGGTCTCGGATTGGACTGGTGGGCTGCCGTCCCGATCGCTCTCGTGGTCGAGTCGGTGGCGGTGAACGTCGGCTACATCGCCCACGACAAGCTCGTCAACGGCTACAGCGCGGGCTGGCTGCGGTTCGTGTCGTACGGGATCGGCGCGGCGGTGGGCTGGTTCAACTACGAGCACAACAGCGGGACCACCACGAACCCTGATGGCGTCGAGGTCGCGATACCGACCGCCGACTACGCGATCGTGTTCGGAGCCGCCAGCGTCCTGTCCCCCGTGCTGTGGCAGATCTACTCGCAGTGGAAGCACTGGCAGCAGCTCCGCGACGCCGACCTTCTGGACGCCCGGGCGCCGAAGTTCTCCCGCGCCCGATGGATCCTATGGCTGGGAGAGACGTACTTCATCACCCGCCGCGCAGTCCGACACGGCGTCAGCGACCGAGCCGAAGCCGTCCGGCGTTTCCAGCCGGCCTACGAGCAGAAGAAGCGCAAGGGGCGGAAGCCTGCCAAGCCGTTGCCGCCGGCCGCCGACGAGCTGAACGAGGCACTCCAGGCGTGGGCGCGCGAGTACCGCCAGCGCGGCCCCGAGGTGAACGTGGTCCGCGTCCAGTCTCCCGACCAGGACGCGTCCAACACCGCGACCACTCCCGCGACCAACGGCAAGCATGATCCGGCGCTTCCTGCTGGGGCCACCTTGCTGCGGAGCCTGATGCCGTGGACGCGTCCAGACTCGCGACCGGACGCTGCCCTCGCTAACGGCACCTCCCAGACCCTCACTTTGGACGCCGATTTGGACGCGGAAATGGACGCCAAACCGGCCGTGGACGCGACCAGGACGCGTCCAACCGACGACCAGGACGACGACCGACCCGAGCCCACTGACAAGGACAAACGCCGCGTCGCTCGCTGGTGGGCGAAGCGCGTGGAGGCCGACGAGGTGCTCTCCAAGTGGGCTCTCGCCGAGCGCACCGGATTCAAGCCGACCTGGTGCGGCGACCGCATCGCCGAAGGCAAGGAAATCCTCGCCAGCAAGGGCTGGAGTTTCGACGAGCGTGGCCGCCCCGTACGACCCGCCGAAGAGGACGCCGATCTGGACGCGTCCACCACCCCCTCTGGAGACCAGTCATGACCCGCTACTTCGACCCTGTCTGCAACCACATGCACGACATGGAGAAGCTCCCCACGTGTCCCCGCCACGGCGTCAACCACAGCCGCGGATGTGAGGGCTGCCAGGCCGTGGCCGGCAAGACCCCGTGCGGAGGTGACCAGTAATGAGCGAGATCAACGTGTCGCCTTGGCAGGTTTTCACCATCAAAGTCCGCATGGTCAGCAGATTGCTGAGCATCTTGGCCGGCGGCAGCGTCCTCGCGCTGGGCGCCGCCAACGCAGGAACGGCGGTTGGAGCAATCGTCGCTACGGCGATCGGGCTTCTCACAACGGCCGGGATCTACTCCGGACAGCGACTCGCGGCATGGCTCGTCCAGCAGGAAATCGCCCGCCCTCGTTCGAAGCCCGTCACGAGTTGTGACTGCCGCCAGTAGCCCAAGAGAGACAGCTTGGGAGGCGGCTGAACCGCCCCGGAGGCGGCCTCTACGCGCCCAGTGTTACGTAACGCGCACGCCTCCGTAACACGCGCGCGAGTGTAACCCCCCAAGTCAAGTTCACCGTATGTGACCAAGGAGAGTCGTTGTCCGAGAAGCGTCAGACCGGCCCGCAGGCCCGCCGCGACTTCCACGAGAACCGCATCGGACGCGAGAAGAGCGGCGTCATGCGGTTCTGGTGGGCGGCCTGGTGGGCGGCGGCCGAACTCAAGCACCTGAGCCGCCGGGACGCGGCGAAGGCGCACGAGCAGGGACTCGCCTTGGCCGAGCAACTCGCGGCGTTCGCCCGCGGACTCAACGACCAGCACCACGCACACCTGATGACCCAGAGAGGGGGTAGAAGCCGTGCCAGCGCCTGACCTGTTCAAGCTCAACCTGCCCACCGAGG
>NZ_JBITMP010000118.1:0-9432 GCF_044466425.1 Nonomuraea sp. NPDC049400 | reverse complement strand
ATCGCCTTCGAGATCGACCAGATCGACGAGACCAACCGCGAGGGGTGGAGCGTCCTGGTGCAGGGGCCCGCCCACCATGTGGCGCCGGACGAGATCGGCGATGTGGCCGACGCGGACGTCACGCCGTGGGCGGGCGGCGAGCGCCACCTCTACATCCGGATCGTCCCGCACCAGATCACGGGCCGCCGCATCCACTGCATGTGATGTACCGGTATCGGTCGCGCCCGCAACACGTCGGTCGCCCGCACTCGATGCAAGCCCGATGGGTATTAATCCCATTTGTGAATGTTTCCGGTGCACGGACGGGGTTCTGGGGTTCTCTCGGCCCGCCGTGTCAGTGATGCAGTCCTGTCGACGGGAGGGAACCGTGATGACATGGGATCTCATCCATAAGACCGGGCGAGCGGCTGCCGCGCCCAACCTGGCCGACTATGAGAACGAATGCCGAGCATTCTCTTGGGAGGCGGCCCAGCGGTCCTCTTTCCGCGGATTGCCGGGCGGCCGGGGGCTGAACATCGCGTACGAGGCCGTCGACCGTCACCTGGACGGAGCCTGGCGCGACCATGTGGCGCTCCGATGTGTGGGCAAAGACGATCAGGTCGTCGAGCTGACCTATCGGGATCTTCATGTCGCGACGAACCATTTCGCCAACGTGCTGCGCGGCCTGGGGGTCGGCAAGGATGAGAGGGTGTTCACCCTGCTCGGCAGGATGCCCGAACTGTACGTGACGGTCCTGGGGACGCTGAAGAACCTCAGCGTGCTCTCCCCGCTGTTCTCCGCCTTCGGCCCTGAGCCGATTCGCGAGCGGCTGCGCCTCGGGGACGGGCGTGTGCTCGTGACCACGCCTGAGCTGTACCAGCGGAAGATCGCCGGCATTCGAGAGTCCTTGCCGGGCTTGAAGCACGTGCTGGTGACCGGTGGCGGGCCCGCGCCTGAAGGCACCCTGCTCCTGAACGAGTTGATGGCGGGCACGGGGGAGGAGTTCGAGATTCCGCCCACCGACCCCGAGGACATGGCGCTGCTCCATTTCACCAGCGGCACCACCGGCAAGCCCAAAGGCGCGGTGCACGTGCACCGTGCCGTGGTCGGCCACCACGTGACCGCGGCCTACGCTCTCGACCTGCGCCCGTCGGACGTCTTCTGGTGCACCGCCGATCCCGGCTGGGTCACCGGCATGTCGTACGGCGTCATCGCACCCCTCAGCCTCGGGCTCACCCTCGTGGTCGACGCAGGCGAATTCGACGCACGCCGCTGGTACCGCGTGCTGCAGAACCAGAGAGTGACCGTCTGGTACAGCGCCCCGACCGCGCTGCGCATGCTCATGCGCAGCGGCGATGAGCTGCCCCGTGAGTACGATCTGTCCCGGCTGCGGTTCATCGCCAGTGTCGGCGAACCGCTCAACCCCGAGGTGGCGGTCTGGGGCCTGCACGCGCTCGGCCTACCGGTCCATGACAACTGGTGGCAGACCGAGACCGGCGCCATCATGATCAGCAATTATGCCTCGATGGACATCAAGCCGGGATCCATGGGGCGTCCGCTACCCGGGATCGAGGCGGCGCTGCTGGCGCGGGGCAGTGACGGCCGCGCCCGCGTCGTCGAGGGGCACGTACGCGTGATCGAGGAGCCGGATGTCGAAGGGGAACTCGCGCTGCGACCCGGCTGGCCCTCGATGTTCCGTGGGTATCTTGGCGAGCCCGAACGATACGCCAAGGCGTTCGCCGGAGGCTGGTACCTGTCCGGCGACATCGCGCGCAGGGACCAGGACGGATACTTCTGGTTCGTCGCGCGGGCAGACGACGTGATCAAGTCGGCCGGTCACCTCATCGGACCGTTCGAGGTCGAATCGGTGCTGATGGAGCACCCCGCCGTCGCCGAGGCCGGCGTGATAGGCAGACCAGATCCGGTGGCAGGCGAGCTGGTGAAGGCTTTCGTCACCCTCAACCCCGGCTTCGAGCCCGCCGAGGTGCTCCGGCGTGAACTGATCGCCTTCGGCCGCCGCAGGCTGGGCGCGGTCGCCCCAAGGGAGATCGCCTTCGACCAGAACCTGCCGCACACCCGCAGCGGCAAGGTCATGCGCCGCCTCCTCAAAGCCCGCGAACTCGGCCTTCCCGAAGGCGACATCTCGACGCTGGAGCACCCTGCTCAATGAGCGCCGGTCATCCCGATCAGGCGTGGGCGGCCAGAAAGTTCGCGCCTCCTGCCACAGTGGTTAGCGCAGGGTAGTCGTCTTCTTCAATGCGGTAACCGCTGGCATCGCTGAGCGTCTCGACGAAACTGAGGAAATCCAGCGAGTCCAGTTCGAGGAGGTCGCGGAAGTCGGCGTCCGGCGGGAGTGCCGACAGCTCAGCCTCCGGTGCCACCTGAGCCAGCGCTTGCTCGATGAGCACCCGGGCCTGCTGCGGGTTCATAGCCCCTCCGGGTGGTTGAGCAGCCGGTCGACGGCGGTGAGGAACCGACCGCCGGTGAAACCGTCAGTAGCACGATGATCGGCGGCGAGAGTGACGGTGACCACGGGCCGGACCCCGAGCAACCCGTCGACCGCCCACGGACGGTCGAGGATCTTGCCGAAGCCCACGAGGGCCACCTGCGGGGGGTAGATGACGCCGTGGACTGCCTCCACTCCCTGCTCTCCCAGGTTGGTCACGGTGATGGTGGCCTCGGTCATCTCCGAGCCGCGCAGCCGTCCGGCGCGCGACCGGGCCACCAAGTCCTTCAGAGCGGCCATGAGATCGTCGAGCTCACGATCGGCGACATCGTGCAAGGCGGGCGCGATCAAGCCGCCGCCCTTGAGCGAGATCGCCACGCCCAGGTTCACCACGTTGCCAGGTACGAAGCCGTCGTCGATCCAGAAGCCGTTGAGCTGCGAAACCTCCTTGGCGGCGCGCGCAGCCGCCTTGAGGAGCAGCACAGCGGGGAGCAACCGCTTGGCCACCGGCAAGTCCCGGTTGCGCGCGCGCAGCCATCCCAGAGCGGCGCTCATGTCCACGGTGGTGCTCAGGTAATAGTGCGGGATCTCCCGTTTCGACCGGGTCATCGTCCGGGCGATCGCCTGGCGCATCGCGTCCCGGCGACCTCCCATCTCGGGCTCCCCAGCGGCGGCCTCCGGTACGGCGGGTGCGGCCTCGGCCGGCGCTGCCGCCTCCCTGGGCTCGCCGGCGCGTGCGGCGGCCTTGCGGACGTCATCGGCGCGGATCGCCCCTGCGCGGCCCGTACCCCGGACGGCGGCGAGGTCGACGCCGAGGTCCAGGGCGATCCTGCGGGCCAGCGGCGATGCCTTCACCCGGGCCCCGGCCCGTTCGACATCCGCTCGGGTCACTCGGCCGCCTGGGCCGGTGCCGTGCACGGTTGCCAGGTCGAGGCCGCGCTTCTCGGCGAGGTGTCGCACGATCGGGGATGTGGTGGGCGGCGGGGGCAAGGGCTGGGGGGCGGCTTCTGGCGGGGCGGCCACCGGCTCCGGCGGCGGCCCTGGCTGGGGCCGCTTCTTCGCTGCCTGGGCGGGCGGCCGTTTCCGGGCCGGTCGTTCCGGCGGGGTGGGGACGCGAGGCCCGGCCGAGGGCGCGGCTCCGGCGATGAGGGCGAGAGGCGCGCCGACCGGGACCCGCTCGCCGACATCCACCAGCAAGCTCTCCACCACGCCCGTATGGAACGACTCGGCCTCGATCAGGGCCTTGTCGGTATCGATGACCGCGATGACGTCTCCCCTACGTATCTGGTCTCCGGGCTGGACCAGCCACTCGGCGACCCTGCCCACCTCCATGTCGGCGCCAAGGGAGGGCATCCGAAACTGCGCCGGTTCGCCCGTCATGAGGCGACCACCTCTCGAGCCGCCGCGACGATCGCGGGCACTTGGGGAATGGCGGCCTCCTCCAGGTGGCGGGCGTAGGGGATGGGGACCTCGGCCGTGCACACTCGCGCGATCGGCGCGTCGAGCTGGTAGAAGGCCTGCTCCACGATGCGGGCGCTGATCTCGGCCGACAGGCCGCCCGAGCGCCAGCCCTCGTCCACGATGACGACGCGGTGCGTCCGGCCGACCGAGTCCATGATCGTGGCGTTGTCGAGGGGCCGCAGCGTGCGCAGGTCGATCACGTCTGCCTCGATGCCCTCGGCGGCGAGCGCGTCGGCGGCCGACAAGGTCTTTCCCGCGGTGCCGCCGTAGCCGATCAGTGTGACGTGCTTGCCGGACCGCCGTAGCGCCGCATGAGAGATATCCACCGGACCGGGACGTGGCACTCCTGACAGGTTGTACAGCGAGCCGTGTTCGAAGATGAGAACGGGGTCGGGGTCCTCCAGTGCCGGCCAGAGCATGCCGCGGGCGTCCTCCAAGGTGGCGGGTGCGAGGATCTTCAGGCCGGGGATGTGCGCGTACCAGCCTTCCAGGCTGTGCGAGTGCTGGGCGGCGAGTTGCCTGCCGGCTCCGGTGGTCATCCGGATCACCAGGGGAACGTTGAACTGCCCTCCGGACATGTGCAGGAGCGTCGCGGCGTTGTTGAGAATCTGGTCAAGGGCCAGCAGAGAGAAATTGACCGTCATCACCTCCACGATCGGTCGCATCCCGCCGAGCGCCGCCCCGATCCCGGCGCCCACGAACGCCGCCTCCGACAGCGGGGTGTCACGGATCCGTTCGGGGCCGAACTCCTCCAGCAGACCCAGGCTGACGGCGAAGCAGCCGCCGTAGGCTCCGACGTCCTCGCCCATGAGGAAGACGCGCTCATCGCGGCACATCGCCTCGCGGATCGCCTCCCTCATGGCCTCGCGATAGGTCGTCGTGCCCTCGGTCACGACGACACCTCCGCATGCCCCGGGTCACCCGGCAGCGGGATCTCGCTGTGGACGAACTTGGTGAGGTCCTCCAGCGGCTCGACCGGCGCCTGTTCAGCGAAGGCGACGGCCTGATCGATCTCTTCCGCTATCTCCTTCTCGAGCATGGCGAGGTCGTCGCTGGTGAGCTCTTGGGCTGCCGTCATCCGCGCGATGAGGGCTTCGATCGGATCGCGCTTCTTCCACTCCTCGACCTCGGCCTTGTCACGATAGCGCTCCGGGTCGTACATCGAGTGCGCGCGGAACCGATACGTGCGCAGCTCCAGGAAGTGCGGTCCCGCGCCTGCCCGGATCGACTCCGCGGCCCTGTCCGCCGCCTCGGCGACCGCCGGTGCGTCCATGCCGTCCACCGGACAGGCCACGACGCCGTAGCCGGCAGCACGGAGGGCCAGGTCGGTCTGCGCATGCGACTTCGCCAGCGCGGTGCCCATCGCGTACAGGTTGTTCTCGCAGGCGAACAAGACCGGTAGCCGCCAGAGCGCGGCGAGGTTGAGGCTTTCGTGGAACTCGCCCTCGGCCATCGCGCCATCGCCGAAGAAGCACGCGGTCACCCGGTTCCGTCCCTGGAACCTGTCGGCGAGAGCGAGCCCGACCGCAAGGGGCAGGCCACCCCCGACGATCGCGCTCCCACCGTAGAAGCCGCGGTCGGCGTCGAAGAGGTGCATGGAGCCGCCTCGACCCCGGCTGCATCCCGCGGCCTTGCCGTACATCTCAGCCATGATCGCCGCGGCCGGCACCCCACGGGCAAGGGCGTGGCCGTGCTCCCGATACGTCGAGACGACCGCGTCGTCCGGAGTCAGCGCCTGGCACACTCCGGCGGCCACCGCTTCCTCCCCGATGTACAGATGCATGAACCCGCGGATCTTCTCGCTGCTGTAAAGCTCGACGCAGTGCTCCTCGAACCGGCGGATGCGCAGCATCTGGCGGAGCAACTCGCTGCGCTGAGTGGTCCGCGGCCTGCTTTTGCGTACCATGACTCTTTCCTCGTGTCCCTGCCTGTCATACCCGACGCATACCTGCCGGCCTCTCGCTGGTCTGACCGGCTTAGGAGCGACCTGCCGCGGTACTCCTCCATAGACATCTCGCTGCAGACATACCGCTCGGGCCGGGTGCTTCCCGTGTCCAGTCGTCCGGCCTTGACCAATCCGGCGGCCGAATCGGCCGTTTAGCTGGACTTGTCCGGGTGGTGAGCCAGATCGTCATGGCGATATGGGACATCCGGAATGCGTCGTAAGTACTCCCCCAAACCGTTCCCTGTATGGCGGCAACCATCCCAGCGATCCTTCGCGGGTCGAGCCGCCGGTGGCCGCATCTTGCCCCTGGCCAGCCTCGGCATCGGACCTGCACACCGGAGGGCGCCGCGACGGTGGTCGCCGGATCACGATGGCACCCTGCGAGCCGCCGCCCTCTTCGCTGCTGCGACGGCTGCGCTGACAACTGAAGTCATCTCAGTCGCTGCTGCTCGTTCAAAAGCATCGCCGACAGCATCAGCGCCGTACCAGTGCCGAACGAAGAATCGTATGAGCTGGCGTGGTGTCCGAGCCCGACTTGCTGGCCGGACGAAGAGTTCAGGGAGCGCCACTACGGCGAGCATTGTCGACCGTGGTCATGCCGCGCTTCTTGAGTCGGGTAACGCGGAGCGACGACGGTCAGGATCGGCACTCCGGCGCGTTGACCACGGCCACCGGGCAGTGGGCCCGATGGAGGACCCCGTGGCTGACGGAGCCGAGCATCAGCCCGGTGAATCCGCCGAGCCCGCGTGAGCCCACCACCACGAGCTCGGCGGCCCGCGAGGCCTTGGCCAGAGCCGGAACGGGGTGCTCACTGACGATCGACTCGATCAACTCGATATGGGGATACTTCTCCCGCCACGCGATCAGGCGCTGCCCGATCTCAGGGGTTTCGTCGACGGGCAGCGGCCCGTACCCGGCCGGGTGCGGAGCCATGACCGGGTATCGCCTGCCGTACAGCACACGAAGGCGCACATGGCGAACTGCCGCCTGCGCCAGGGCGTATTCCATCGCCATGTCCGCGCACGGTGAGCCGTCGTAGCCCACCACGACCTCGCCGCTTCCGCCGTGTGGGAGCGTCCGCACGACGACCAAGGGGCACTTGACATATCCGGCCAGGCTCAGTCCGACCGATCCGAGCACGAGCCCGCTGAACCCGCCCAGTCCCCTGCTGCCCACCACCACGGTGTCGGCCGTCTCCGACTCGGTCTTGAGCCGCTCGATCACCGACCCAGCGAGCAGGACCGTCGAGATCCGCGCCCGTGGAGCATGGGTGCGGGCCCGCTCGGCCGCGTCCGCGAGCAGCATCTCGCACTGCTCGGTCAGAGTCTTCCCGTCGCTGGAGGCGCCGAGCGGATGCTCGGACGGCCACGGCTCACTCACATGGACGATACGCAGCGGCAAACCCCTGCGTTCGGCGTCCTCGGCCGCCCAGGCGAGCGCCGACCGCGCGGTCCGCGAACCATCGACTCCCACGGTGATCGCTGTGTGCATCATCGGCTCTCTTGATAGCCGCCGAGCGCGGGCAGGCGCCCCTGCTCGTGTTGTCCAGGGCATCAGTGTGCGACGATTCTCCGCCGGCCTTCCACCTTCTCGCCTTCGGCCCGCCCCGAGCTGACCTTCAGGACACCGTCCTTGTAGACGGCCTTGATGTCATCGGACTTGGCCGGCAGCGCCGCGCACCTGGCTACAACTGTGAAACCCAGGAAGACCATCGGCCAGACATGCTCCGCACCTCCAGCCTTCCCGCCTGACCGGCCCCCTCCCAGAGACCTTCGACCTGCCCCGACAGGCCGATCGTCCGCCCGCCGAGCCCACATCCTGACCCTTCGACCCAGGCTTCGAGGACCAATGGCACTCCCCTTTAAGCAGCGCCGGGATTGTCATGGAAGAGAAGGCAAAACACCAAGCCTGGAGGAGCAATGCAGGTCCTGGTGCACGAGATCATGACCAGAGACGCCATTTCCGTCACCCCAGCCACATCCTTCAAGAACGTCGCCGAGCGGCTCATCCAGCACGGACTAAGCGCGGTGCCCGTGGTCGATGACCACAAGCGCGTGGTCGGGATCGTGTCCGAAGCCGACCTGCTACCCAAAGAAGAGTTCAAGGAACAGTACGTCCGTGAGGGCTACCAGGCACATATCCGGACACGCCTGCGATGGCAAGCACTGCGGCCGACCTCATGACCGCACCCGCCATCACCGTCCATCCCCAGCAGACCGCGGTGGACGCCATGCGGCTGATGGACGAGCACGGCATCATCTGCCTGCCCGTCGTCGACTACCACGGTCGCCTCATCGGCGTCCTCAGCCGCCACGACCTCATCAGAGTCTTCGTCCGCGCCGACCAGGACCTCGCCGACGAGATCCAGCACGACCTCAACCACCACTTCGCGTAGGTCGACACCTCCGGAGTCCAGGCCAAGGTCAAGAACGGCGTTGTCACGCTCTACGGGCGCACCCGCGCCCACTCCGAGGCCGTGCTCATCGCTCACTCCGCGGCCCGCGTCAACGGTGTCGTGGACGTGCGGGACAAGCTGTCCTGGGACGAGGACGATCTCTGACGGTCCGGCCAAGCAAAATTCCGAACGTGCCGCTTCACGAGTCACGCACCACCGCGACCGGGCACGGCGCGCGGTGGAGCATGGACGTTGGTCCTGATTGTCAGGGTCGCATGGCACTGGCCTGCCAGGCCGGCCGCACCCAGGCTGGCAGGGACAGGTCAGACGACGCAAAACGCTGGAGGCCGACATGAAACGTTCGGCAATAGCGGCGATCGCGGCCGGATCGGCGCTGGCCACGGCAGCGGCGGTGACCGGCATCGCCGGCGCCGCGAGCGACACCCCGCCGCCGGCCGCTACCTGGCAGCCGACCGCCCCACCGACGGACTGGGGTCCCATGGGGCCGTGCGGCTGGATGTACGACATGTACGTCAGTGACGAGGCCGGCTATCTGACTCACATGGTGGCTCACCACGAAGAGGCAGTCGCCGCAGCGCGGCAGCTCCAGCGCTCGAGCCGGCCTCAAATGCGCGCCCTGGGCGCCTCGATCGTCACGACGCAAAACGCCGAGATCGCCACCATGAAGCGGTGGCTGGCCAAGTGGTATCCAGGGCATCCCGGAACGGGCGGCTACCGGCCGATGATGCGCGACCTGTCCAGGCTGTCCGGCGACGCGCTCGATGAGACGTTCCTGCAAGACATGATTCCGCACCACATGGTGGCGATCAGGATGTCGCAGCAGTTGCTGGCGTCCGGGCGGGCTGAGCATCCCGAAGTCGCCGACTTCGCCGCCAAGGTACGCGACACCCAGCACGCCGAGATGTTCCAGATGCGCCGCTACCTGGCCGACTGGTTCGGCGAGTGGGGCAGGCCCTGTGGAAGGTGGGACAGGCCGGGCCCACGCGGGCCATGGCACTAATGGTGGGGAGGAATCGGCCCGAGCCGGGCAAGCACGCTTAGTCACCTCTTACATGCGGCGGGCTGGCCGGCGTCGGCGCCATACTGTTCGCCATCATCGGGCGCCTGGTGATGGGGAGCGCGCCGCAGATCACGGACTCCGCGATGACGATCTCGGGATACCTGGCGGAGCGCCGGGCCCAGGTC
>NZ_JBITMP010000117.1:0-9464 GCF_044466425.1 Nonomuraea sp. NPDC049400 | reverse complement strand
TGCCTCGGTTGCGGCGATGGCCCCCTTCACCTGCGGTGATAAGCGATCCGTGAACGGCTTCATGCGACACCGATCAACGGCTTAACCAGCTCTTAGCGACGCGCCATCGGTGTGCAAGGGACAGTCTAAGCAGGGGAGCGCGAACCTGTGTACTGAACACTTAAGCCGTCCAACGGCGACCTTGGAAGGCGGCCTGCCTTGTGGTGGGTTGCGGTCAGACCGCCGCGGCTGCCACTTGGTCGGGCTTGCGGGCGTCACGCCGAATATGAGGGTTTTTCGCGAACAAGCGGAGGTGCTCAACGAGTGCTCCTGCCTGTGGACACTCCCTCTCTGGTGACATAAGCCTTACCCCATAAATGGGGCATTTCCGGCACAACGTACCATAACCGGCACGCTGGCCATGGCGGTAGTGACTGTCCGTGAGGGTGCACACCCTCCGTGGTGGTTCTCGATATTGCTGAACCGAAAAAAGACTTCTGTCCTGTTCCGTATAGAGTCGCGTTGTTTTAAAGTGCAAGGACTGCCGCGAGAGCCTCGGGAAAAGGGAAGCGCAGTATGGCCGCCGCATCTGCGTCATCGGCCACGAAGGGGTGGACGTGAAAGTCGGAAGTACCCGCTGGATCATCGGCAGCACGGCCGCGGCGCTCTGGGTCACCACCGCCCTCGCTGCGAAGGCCGAACTAAGCCTGCACTGGTATCTGGCGATTGGGATGGCCACGGTCGTGGCCAGTGGCGGAGTCCTGGTCTGCATCGCAGACGCCCTGACCAGGGCTCGGGAGGCGCACCAGACCGCGGCGGGAAGGGCCGCGTTCAACGAAGGCATCCAGGAGATACGCGCGGCTATCGGGGAGCACGCCGAGCGGATGGAAATAGCCACCCTTGGGCACGCTGACCAGCTCAGACGGGACGTGTTGACCGCGGACCGGTGGCTACTGACCGCCAAGTGGCGAGGCCATGCCCTGGCCCAGCATGACGCCGCCGCGGAAGCGGCTCAACGAGGAAGCGATTCGGGGCAGTGGCCGATCGTTTCGAATGGTCCACACTGACGCGCGAAATAGCCGCGAGGTTTACACGACCTCGCGGCTATTTCTTTTCCGGTTCTTCAGCGTCCGCGATGAGGCCCTGCTCTCGGAAATGATGTCGGCGGGTGGCGATGTAATCCATGATCAGGATGTTCTTGGTCTCGTCGGGAAGATCGGATTCGAGGATGTCCTTGATGAGCCGGTCACCGCGCTTCTGCTCGCTCAACGTCAACTCCTCAGGGGTTGCCAGGCCGCGCTCCACAAGGATGTCGCCAATGGTCTTCTCTTGTTGCTCGGCGATCTTCCTGAGAAGGGCGAGCGCATGCACAGCGTCAGCGGGATCTCCGGCTGGCGGGGGAGAGGTTTCGCCATCGACGTCAGAAGTCGCCAGGTAGCCGGCGGCCCGAAGAAACTCTTCGCTGAGCGGGGCAAGGTGGGGGTACTTGAGGGCGATCGCTCGGGCGAAGTTGAGGGCTGCTTCGTAGTTGGGCTGGTGCTGCCCTTTGAGCCAGCGATTGGCCATGGTGCGGTCGCGCCCAGCGAGTCGCCCGACCGCGGCCTGATTGAGGTTGGCGCGGTTCATGATCTCGGTGAGCGTCTGCCGTAGCAGGTCACGGTCCCACTCGGTTGTGTGCACGCACGCACCCTAACACGGGT
This sequence comes from Nonomuraea sp. NPDC049400, assembly GCF_044466425.1. NCBI lineage: Bacteria > Bacillati > Actinomycetota > Actinomycetes > Streptosporangiales > Streptosporangiaceae > Nonomuraea > Nonomuraea sp. NPDC049400. The sequence goes on along the minus strand of NZ_JBITMP010000117.1, from coordinate 7,785 downwards.
ATTTGCTGCTGTCAGTGCTGCTGAGGCGGTTGTTCTCGGAGCAGCCAACGGTGCGCGCACGCACACGCGCGCATTGCCGAAAAAATCGCAGTCCAGAGGTGTTGCGTGCGTGCACTCCAATATGCAAGAGTGCGTGCATGCACTCCACGCAAGAGACGCGTCCCACCATCTGCCTTCGGAGGGATGAATGGGACCGGAGGATGAACGCCAAGAAGTTGGTGACTCCGAACGCCCGCGCTGAACGCATCGGCGTCAGCCGTACCACCGTTGCCCGCATCGAAGACGGGGACCTCCAGCCGGGGCGCCTCTTCATCGCCGCTGTTCTCGACACCTTCCCCGACGTCCGTTTCGAGGACGTCTTTGAAGTGAGGCGGGCGTCCTGATGGCCACCCCGAACGAACTCGCCGCGACCCCGAAGAGCGCCTACATCTCCAAGGTCCGTTCCATCGCGGCAAACAAGTCCTGGGCGCGTACTCCGAACCGGTCTGAGCGCACGGAGGCCGCACGCAAGGCGTCGCCCACGTCGCTCGCCTACTGGATCACCAAGATCCGCAAAGAGGGCAAGGTGCGCGAGGAGGACGTCCTCGCCGCCGCTCAGAACGCCCACCGAGCCCACATGAGCGAGATGTCGCTCAAGGCCGTCGCCGCGCGCCGAGCCAAGGCCGGCAAGACAGTGGGGGAGTCGGCAGCGTGAGCAAGATGCAGCGCTTCGAGTTCCCTGGAACGGGCCAGCCCATTCGCTCGGTGCTGATCGACGGCGAGCCGTGGTTCGTCGGCAAGGACGTTGCCGAGCTTCTCGGCTACGCGAACCCCCGTGACGCGATCGCCAAGCACGTCCCCGCACGTCACCGGGGGGTGTCGCGAATCGCGACCCCCTTCGGCGATCAGGAGATGACGGTCATCAGTGAGGCCGGCGTCTACCGGCTGGTGATGCGCAGCAACCAGATCCAGGCGGAAGCGTTCCAGGACTGGCTGGCCGAGGAGGTCATCCCGTCGATCCGCCGCACGGGCGGCTACGGCAAGGTGGCCGCGTTCGACCCGACCGACCTGGAGCACGTTGCCCAGCTCGCCCGCATCGCCGCCGACCAGAAGCGCGAGATCGAAGCCCAGGCGCAGGCCATCGCCGTACTGGAGCCGAAGGCAGCGCAGGCCGACCATCACCGCGCCGCAGACGGGCTGAAGGCGGTCGGCGACTTCGCCAACGACATCAAGGCGTGGGCCAAGCACACCCACAACGTCACCGTCACACACAAGCAGGTGTGGGACTTCCTCGCCCACCTGAAGATGCTGATCCGCGGGAACACCGTCCGGCACAACCACCCGACCGCACACGCCATCGAGAACGGCTGGCTGCGGACGAAGGAGACGACGTTCCAGCGCGGCGACCACGAGGAGACGTCGGTCAGCCCGCGGCTCACGCCGAAGGGCGAGGGCTACGCCTGGGACCGCATCACCCGCTACATCGCCGAGAACGGGCACCTGCGTTTGGAGCGTGCCGCGTGACCGCCGCCGAGCAGCCCACCCCCTGAAACGGCTGCGGGCCCAGCAGATGCGACCTGCCAGGCCCGCGAGACCCCGCTCAATCAGACCTCTGGGAGAGGAGAGCAGAGCCTCATGACAACCATCATCCCATCTGCCCCTGAGCAGATCGACGTAACACCCGAGATCGACAAGCACGCCACTCTTGCCCTGGCCTGCTACCTGTTCGGCCCGGAGCAGGGCTCGCACCTGCTGCGCCGGGTTCTGCTCGCGTCGATCCTCGTAGACCGGCACGGCCTGCCGCCGACGGAGGCGATCGACCGGGCCATGAACGGGTGCGACTGGTTCACCCTCGAGGCCGGCGACGAGAAGGACCGGCTGATCGACCAGGCGCGGCGTGCTGTGCTGGCCGCCGAGCAGGACAGCGAGGTGTCGGCATGAGCCCGGAGACGATCCTCACTGGCGCGATCGGCCTGCTGGAGCAGCATGGCCGCTCCTACGGCAGCTATGACAACCACCAGGGCGAACTGTGTGTCCTGGGCGCCATGGCCGTGGCCGCCGGCAAGGAAGCCGAGTGCTGGGAAGGGCTGCGCAACGTCTACCCGAACGACATGGGAGACGGGGACGCAGAGCTTGTGGAGGCCGCCCTCCGGCTCATCAGGGTCATCCCGGTCGACGTCGACCTGGACGACCTGATGATCGAGGACCTGATCGGGGCGATCGGCAGCTGGCATGACGGCACCTTGAACGACGAGGACTCTCCGGCCGACATGCCGACGAACGCCCAAGTGTTCGCGGCTCTGGCTGAGGCTGCCCGTCTCGCCGAGACGGCAGGAGCGAGAGTATGACCGCCTCCCGCAGTCTCATCGCCCACGCGCTCCGCCATGGGGACACCCCGTTCTTCCTGAATGCGCTGCACTGGCACGGCTACTCGGTGACGATCCACTCTCCCAAGACGAGCTCGAACGGCCTCTACCTGGTCTCCGCCTACCAGCACGTGGGCAAGCGCCTGGTGACGTTGCGCGGCTCTAACGAGCACCTTCATGACGCGATCAAGGCAGTTGCCGAGCAGCTCGGCCGGACGCGATTGAGGGCATACGCCCACCGCGTCCTTGACGAACCGGCTGAGGCGGCGTCATGACGGGCGACTGGCTGGCGCTGAACGAGGCCGCCAAGCGGCTGTCCCAGGCGTGGGGCCGTCACGTGTCGATGGACGACGTGATCCGCCTCGGTGACCAGGAGCGGCTGATCGTGCGGTTCCAGCACGGCCACTTCTCGGTGCTGGAGGCGAGCGTCTCGGAGCTGGCCGCCCACGGGGGCGACGGCCAGACCGTAGGCCCGACCGTGGGCGGCGGTCCTGAACTTCCCGCCGAGATTGAGGACGAGTACCCAAGGGGGCAGAACACGTGAGCGTGGCTGGCGAGCAGCAACTCGCGAAGCTGCTCGAGCTGAGAAGGCCGTTCGAAGAGGCACAGATTGGCCTGCTGCCCCGGGTGACCTGCCCGGACTGCTCGGACAAGCGCAAGAAATGCGAGAACAAGAGCCACATCAGGAAGCGCTGCCCGGAGTGCAACGCCACCGTCTCGCCCAAGCACATCCACATCGACTTCGTGGGCCACGCCAACGTGACGAAGCGGCTGCTCGAGGTGGACCCGCTGTGGACGTGGGAACCGTTCGCGCTGGACGAGAACGGCCTCCCTCAGGTAGACACCGACAACTTCGGCAACCCCGTCGGCATGTGGATCCGCTTGACCGTGTGCGGGCACACCAGGCCCGGGTACGGGTCGGTGCCGTCGAACCAGCATGACGCCATCAAGGTGCTGATCGGTGACGCGATCAGGAACGCCGCCCAGCGTTTCGGCGTCGCACTCGAGCAGTGGATTACCGGGGAGCGAGAGATCCCTGAGGCGGAAAACGCCGTCCACGATCCCGGCCGGCGCGCGATGCCAGCCAAGCAGCGGGCCGCAGACGCGGCGGTCGTCGTCGACTCCGAGTGGGTTGCCGAGTTCGAGAAGCGCCTCGGGGAGGCCCCGCTCGAGCAGGTGGGGGCGTTCCGGCAGGACGTCATCGACGCCATGAAGACGCAGCGAATCAACTCCGACACGGCGAACCGGCTCCTGGCCGCCGTGAAGCAGCGGACCGAGGCGCTGGAGTCGGTGACCGCGACCGGCCTGCCAGCGAACAAGGACGGGTCGGTGTCCCGCTCCAAGCTTTCCGACGAGGAGCTGGCGGCGAACGGCCTGATGACGAAGCAGCAGGTCAAGGACCACAACAAGATGGTCAAGGACACGATCGCCAACCCGAAGCTGGCCGAGCGCTCCAACGGCGTTGATGCCGAGGACGAGCGGTGGATGAAGGGCGGTGCGAAGTCATGACCGCCGAACAGACGAAGACCACGCCGCAGTTCATCGACGAGGACGCCATCCTCACCCCGCCCCAGGCAGAGCGCTACTTGAAGCAGGTCAACAACGAGTTGGCCCGCGCGCAGCTCAACCTGCAGCGGACGCGCTTCTACGAGCTGAAGTTGAAGCGCGCCTACATGGACGCCAAGACGACGCTGCTGTTCTCGGAGGACTGCCCGAAGGTGGGCCGCGCGGAGGGCCACGTCACGGTCGAAGAGCGCGACGCCTGGATCAACTCCCGCATCGAGGAGTACTGGCCCTACGAGTCCGCGCAGGTGCAGCGCAAGAACGCCGAAGACCACCTGGCGACCATGGGCAAGCAGGCATCCATCGCGCAGTCGCTCAACAACAACGCGAAAGAGCTGTACGCGACGGACGGTGCCCGATGAAGCGCAGCGGACCCCCGAAGCGGAAAACGCCGCTCAAGGCCAAGACAGAGCTGAAGCGCAAGACCCCGATGCCCCGCGGTAATGGCTTCAAGAAGACAGGCAATCTCGAGCGGAACTCCTCGCTGCGCGCGCAGTCGAAGAAGCGTGAGCGGGAGAACCGCGAGCGCCATGCGATGAAGAACGCCATGTTCCCGGACGGCCGCCCGGTCTGCATCGTCCCGTGGTGCGGCCAGTGGGCCGACGACCTTCACGAACCGCTGACCCGCGCCCGCCAGGGTTCGATCACGGACCCGGACAATGCGGTGCCGACCTGCCGCGGCCACAACTCGGAGCTGACCGAAGAGCCGGCCTGGGGCTACGAGCTTGAACTGTTGGTCCACTCCTGGGACAAGCGGAGCAGCGCCCAGATAGCTGAGGCCCGCCGCGAGGCACTCGCCCGGTGGCACGCAGAACACCTGGTGGAGGCGTCATGACGTTCAACGTCACGGGGTTCGACCTCGAGTGCACCGCCTGTGGGGTGGAAGGGCCTCACCACTTCGATGGCGAGGAGACGGTCTGCCTGGCGTGCGGGACACCGCGGGAGGTCGAGGCAGAGCTGATCACGGCCGTCCTCGACATGAAGTTCTGCGACTGGTGCCGGGAGACGCTGCCGGCCAACCACACGTGCCGGGCCGACGAGCCCTCTTGCGAGTCTCGCGCCCACCTGTATCCGGACCGGTGCGGCATCTGCCCGACCGACCTCGCCCTGCAGAAGCGGGACCTCGACCGCCGCGCCGCCGAGTTCGAGCACGGCTCTCCCTCTGACCTTCTCGACCATCCCTGATCTTCCGCCGCTCGCCCCGACCTATCGGGGGACGGGGTGAGCGGCGGCGCACATCGAACCATCCCAGCAACAGGAGCACCTATGCACGCGGACACTCTCTCCCGCCCGGCTCTCACGGATGAGGACGCGAAAATCCTGCGCTCTCGTCTGACGCAGGACCTGGAATGCCTCAACGCGGTCAAGGCGTCACGTGACCAGCTGGCGACACAGCTGGCGTCCCGGGACTCGGTGATCGACGCCTTGGAGGAGTCGATCGTCAGGGCTCGGCGGCTGCTCGGCGAGGACGGCCCTCTCCTGCCGACAGCGGCCGGCCACCGGGACGTGTTCGGCGGACGTACGGCGCCGCTGGCGGGCGAGGTCGTCCCTTCCCCGGCGCGGGAGGCTCTCTCCAACGGCCAGCCGCCGGACGGGTCGTGTATCCACTGCGGCGAACCGGCCTGGCGCGTGTCGATCACGCCGGCCAGCCCGAAGGGAGCCCGCCACTCCTACGGGGCCACCTGCAACCCGGAGGACCCGAACAGCGGCGTCGCCGAACTGGCAGAGGCCGTCTCGTGACCGCCGCACTGCGCCTGGTGCGCCACTACCTGCTGAGGAAGCCGCACGTCCCCCGCCACGCGAAGCCTGAGCCGCTCCCGCCCGCTGAGGACGACCTGATCCCTTTCAAGCCTTACCCCCACCCTTACGACTCCCCGAAGGACGCAGCATGAGCGAGATCACCCGAATCAAGGCCGAGCACTACCACGCAAGCCGGGACGACATCACAGGCCGCGTCGAGCTGAACATCAGCGGCCACGGCGGGTCGGTCGTCATCGACCTGGGCGACGACGGAGACGAGATCCTCGCCGGGCTGCTCGGGTTCGGCGACGACGACCAGGACGGGGCCGAGGACGACGGTTCGGGGCCGGTCGTGCTGCCCGCCGGGTCCGGCGTCGACTACTTCGACGGCGACGGTGGCGATCACTGGCTGACCTGCGGCACCTGCGAGACGTCCATGGTGGCGATCGAGGCGGGGACGAGCGTGTGGGAGATGGCCGAGAAGATCGCTGCCCACAAGTGCGCCCGCGAGGCCGCTCAGGAGCAGAAGGGTGGCGACGATGCCTAGGCCCTTGAAGGTCACCGTGCACGACCCGGAGACGGGCGAGACGGCGCACACCGAGGTTCCTGTCGGATCGTACTTGCTGGTGTGCGTTGAGCCGTGCCGTAGGACCGCTCTCAACGCCTACGCGACTGGAACCCACCAGATCACCGTCAAGGGCGTCACCGACCCCATGGCGGGGTTCTGGAACGGACACGACGCTGGGGCCGCTCAGGCAGACCAGGAGCGTGCCAAGTGAGCGACCCGATGACCACCGAAGAACTCGAGGCTTTCCGCGAGAACGCCCCCGAGCGCGTGGGCGGCCCGCTCTGGTCGCTGCTCGACTGGTCGTTCTGGGGTGCCGGGATGGCCGACGTCTTCCGGGAGCCGCTCGCTGACACGATGCTCGCCGCTATACCGGACAACGTCCGCAAGCAGGCCGAGGCGATCATGGCCGACTTCATCGAACGGCGCGGCATCGAGAAGACGGGCGTCACCGTCTACCAGGAGCAGCGCGCGGAGGTGGACCGTCTCAAGACCGCCATGCAGAACGCCGCCTCCACCGCCATGGAGCTCGGAGCCCATGCCGGGATGGACGTCATCATCGGCTACCTGTCGGACGCCGGGATGCTTCCGCCTGAGCTGCTGGACGGGGGCACGTCATGAGGTGGTTCTGGCTGCTTCTGGGGGTCCTGATCGCCGCCGCAACTGCCGCCGCGAGCGTGGCGAACATCCGGGCCGGCCGCGGGGACGTGGCCGACTGGCTATGGCTGGCCCTTGCCGCGGGCTACACGGTGTGGACGTGCTGGCACCTCAGCCACCTGCCCTCCCGCCCTCGGCCTTACCAGTCGGTCGGCCACCAGCGCCTGGCCCTGTCCGAGGACCGGGACCCGGTGGAGGACTTCATCGCCGACGCCCTCCGCTACGAGGCCGACCAGCAGATGCTGCGCCGCGGCGGACGCCTTAACGCTCCCGACGTCCACGACGTGTTCCCTGAGGAGGGCTGATGAGCCGCCGTTCTTCGCAGCCCCACCGCGTTGCGACACATCGCCCCGCCGTACGCCGGCGCCGGTTCCGCCACGACGAGCTCATCGCCGTCGATCTGTTCTCGGGCTTCGGCGGCCTCACGCAGGGCATCGAACTCGCCGGATTCACCACGATCATGGCGGCGAACCACAACACCTACAAGGTCGAGGTCCACGAGGCCAACCACCCGCACGCCGAGCACTGGATCGCGGACCTGGTCAACCCGGAATCGTCCGACTACCACTCCGCCCGCGACCTCCCCCCCGCTGATCTCCTTGTCGCCGGCGTGAGCTGCGTCAACCACTCGCAGGCCAACACCCAGAAGGCATACCAACTGGGCCTGTCGCTGTTCGACCTCGACGACCCCGAATTCGAAGAGCGCGTCACCAGATCAGAACGCGACCGCGCCACGGCCAACTGCGTGCTTCACTACGCCGCCCAGCATCACCCTCGGATGATCCTCGTCGAGTGCACCACCGAGCTCACCTCGTGGGGCCCGGCGGTGCCGGGCAAGAAGTACGGCGACGGCAGCACCTACCGGTGGTGGCTCAAGCAGTTCGACCTGCTGGGCTATAACCACAGGGTTCTCTA
>NZ_JBITMP010000116.1:0-9708 GCF_044466425.1 Nonomuraea sp. NPDC049400 | reverse complement strand
TCACCCTCGATGCGGATTCCCGCGCCCGCCGGATCGGTGATCTCGGCCCAGCGCACGTCGGCGCGAGTGCCGTTGTCCTGCGGGCGGACGTACGGGGTCTGCAGGTCGTCGACCGTGGCGTGGAAGTGGCCGATCCGCGCCGCCTGCCGCGAGTCGGGGTACGCCTCGCCGGGCCCTGCGCCGAACCACTGCGCCCGTGATCGGGGTCGAACTCGTGCCGGTTGACACCGCGCAGCACGATCCGCCGGCCGTTCACCGTCAGCACGCCGTCCCCGTTGATCTCGACCGTGCGGAAGCCGAACCGCACGCGCACCCGCTCGCTCGGGGTGGCGATGACGGCCTCGTAGAGGAAGGGATCCTCCGCGCTCCAGGGCCGTACCCGGTCGAAGACGAACGTCTGCGTGGCGGCGGCGGCCTCCACCCCGAGCAGGGGGATGCCGACCTCGACAGGCCCGTCCGCCGCCACGTCGAATCGCACCCGCCCGCCTCCGTCGGAGTAGTCGGCATGCACGAAGACGTCCCGGATTCCGCCGACGGGCCGCGCAAGCAGCGCTACGTCCCGGAAGATCCCGGACAGCCGCCAGGTGTCCTGATCCTCCAGATAGGTGCCAGAGGAATACTGGTGGACCCGGACGGCCAGGACGTTGCGGCCCGGGCACAGCGCCTTCGTGGCGTCGAACTCCGTCGACAGGCGGCTGCCCCTGGTCACCCCAAGCTCCACTCCGTTGAGCCAGACCCGCGCGCACGAGTCCACACCCTCGAAGCGGAGCACGGCAGGGGTATCACCCCACTCTTCGGGCAGCTCGAAGACGCGGCGATAGTCGCCTGTCTGGTTCTCGTCCGGGACGAACGGCGGATCTATCGGAATCGGGTAAGGGATGTTCAGGTAGGCGGGCTTGCCGTACCCGTGGAGCTGCCAGTGCGAGGGGACGGCGAGCCGATCCCACTCCTCGTCGTCGAAGTCGGGACATGGGAAGCCGTCCGGCTCGCCGAGGCCGATGGGAGAGAAGCGGAATGCCCAGTCACCGTTCAGGTCGAGCCGCGGGGCGTCAGAAGCGAGGACGGCTCGCGGCGCGCGCTTGCCATAACCTGGGGAGAAGTCTTCAAGGTACACGCGCTTTCCTCTTCCAGTGATAAAGTTTCGCGCGAAACCGTAGTATCGAACGCGTGTTGCGGCAAGGCACGGAACCGGCTCTACGCTCGGCCTTTGGCAGGCCGGACGGGCTGAGAAAGTTTCCTCGGAGTTGCTCTATAGTTTCCATGGACACACCATGGCGGCGGAAAGGCGAACGTGACCGAGAACCCATCGGGGCCGCCCGCGGTCACCATCGCGTTCATCGCTGAATCCGCGGGCGTCTCGATCCCCACCGTGTCGAAGGTGCTCAACGGCCGCTCGGGCGTCTCGAAGGAGACCCGTACCCGAGTCGAAGGTCTGATCAACAAGTACGGCTACCGCCGCCCTTCCGGCAGCCGGGGCAGCACCGTGGAGATCGTCTTCCGCGAGATGGAGGGCACGTGGGCCGTGGAGATCATCCGCGGGGTCGAACGGGTGGCGCGCCAGAACCGGATCGGCGTCCTGGTGTCGCAGCTGGGCCCCGACTCCTCACCCGCCACCTCCATCGACGAGACGATCGGCCGCCGCCCCGGCTGCGTCCTGTTCGTCTCCGAGATCTCGGCGCCCGAGCAGGCGAAGCTGAAGACAAAGGACATCCCGTTCGTCGTCATCAACCCGGCCGGCGAGTTGCCGGATGACGTCCCCTTCGTGGGCACCACCAACTGGCGGGGCGGCCACTCGGCCACCCGGCACCTGCTCGACCTGGGGCACCGGCGCATCGCGATGATCAATGGGCCGGACTATCCGTTCTGCCAGGCGCGCATGGCCGGATATTTCTCGGCGATGGCCGAAGCCGACGTCGCCGCGGATTCTTCGCTGGTGGTCCGCACCTCCCTCACCCGCGAGCACGGCTACGCCGCGGCCCTCGAACTGCTTTCCCGCCCTGACCGGCCGACTGCGATCTTCTCCTCCAACGACATGCAGGCGTTCGGGGTCTATCGCGCCGCTCGGGAGCTGGGCTTGTCGATCCCGGGCGAATTGAGCGTGGTGGGCTTCGACGACATCGTCGTCTCAGACTGGGCCGACCCACCCCTGACGACGGTCCACCAGCCATTGTTCGAGATGGCGAGCGCCGCCACCGACCTGGCGCTGACCCTCGGCCGCGGTGAACCGGTTCGCCAGGTCGGGGTGGAGATCGCCACCGTTCTCACCGTCCGCAAGAGTACGGCACCGCCGAGGACCTGAACTCGTAACGCGACCCCGCCTGTCGCCCGCCCATGACAGCGGGGGCGCAGAGGTGCGTGCCCACGGAGTCGGTTCAGAAGTCTTGCGGGGTTCCCGAGACATCATCCACCATGCCGCGTCCCGCCACCAGGTTGTCCCCGTTGCCGTAATCCATGATCCATGATCCATGACCACGATCGGTCGAGGTCGTCCCTCGTCTGGATCACGAAGGCATACTGACTACCTTCCGCGCTCATCCTCTGAGTCTGATTGACCATCTCGAGATCCACCATGAGAACTGCGGCTTGCTCGGATGGACGAGAGTAGCTCTCCCCTGACGCGAGGCGAAACCCCAGGTCAGAGGATGCACCGTAACCCACGCGGCCCGTTTCGGGCGTATTCCGGCCGCACCCCAGGTAGAGCGTGGCCGCCGTGGGACTGGCGGCCTGCCTGAGGATCGCCATCCGCTGCCCCCACGCCATGAACGGCTGCCTGTCGGCCAGGCGGATGGCGGCGGCGAGGGCGTCCGGGTGAGGCGGCGCTGGGGCTGGGCGGCAGGTCGGCTGTGCGCGGCTGATGGAGGTGGACCACAGCGGCCGCCGGCCCTGCCCGTGCCACTCGCGTCCAGGGGACGCTGCGTCGGCCGGGAGCAGCGGGGAGTCTGGGTGATGTGTGATGCCACTCAGGCTGGAAACCGGGCCGATCATAGAGTATCCGGCAGAAGGCTGCGGTGTCCCTGCCGACTGGAGGGTGCTACCACGCCGTGTGGCTGGAGCTGCCGCTCGCCGGGCCGCCGGGGCTCTTGGGGGCTTTAGGGTCGAGGCGGTATGAGCCGGGCGGCATGGATGAAGGTGAGGCGGAGCGCGCGTGATACGGGTAGTGGTGGTGGACGACGAGGCACTGGTCCGGTCGGGATTCGGGCTCATTCTGGGCGCCTCGGAGGACATCGAGGTCGTCGCGACCGCGAGCGGCGGCGATGCCGTGGAGACCGTCCGCCGGGAGCGGCCCGACGTGGTCCTGCTGGACATCCGGATGCCGGACGTCGACGGGCTCACCGTCCTGCGGGAGCTGCGGACGATGCCTGATGCTCCGGTGGTGGCGATGCTGACGACGTTCGACGCCGACGAGTACATCCTGACCGCGCTGCACTCCGGCGCTGCCGGCTTCCTGCTCAAGGACACCGAGCCGGAGCAGCTCGCCCACCTGGTGCGCACCCTCGCAGCGGGCGGTGTGGTGCTGTCCCCCAAGGCGTCGCGGACACTGCTGCGCGGCCACCCCGGCACCGAGGCGGCCGTCGACGAGGGGGCGGCTCGCGTCCGGCTGCTCACCCCCCGCGAGCGTGACGTCCTGGTCCTGGTGTCGGAGGGGTTGTCGAACGCCGACATCGGGGCGCGTATCCACCTGGGCGCCGGCACGGTCAAAGACCATGTCAGCGCGATTCTCACGAAACTGCGGGTGACGAGCCGGGTACAGGCCGCACTGCTGGCACAGCGGGCCGGGCTGCTCGACGAACGCAAGCAGTCGCAGGCCGGCTGATGAGCCGCGTAGGCGCCCTGTGGGGGCGCGTGCCCGCGCCGGTCGTCGACCTCGCCCTGGTGGCGGTGGCGGCCCTGGACGTGTGGGTGAACACCTGGGAGGAAACCCGCCTCGGCGTCGCGTTCGCCTTGCTCGGCTGCGGCGCGCTGATCTTCCGGCGCAGATTCCCGTTCGCCGTCTTCCTGCTCACCCTGCCGATCATGGTCACGACCGAGGTGGCCGTCGCTCCACTCGTGGCGCTGTTCACCGTAGCCGAACGCTCCCGCGACCGCCGCTTTCTCGCGGTATGTGTCGCCTTGACCGCCATCGCGGGCAGCATTCCGTGGCCTCCGTCCGACCTCTCCGATGTCGGCCAGACCTTTACGCTGCTCTTCTTCGTCTACAACCTGGCGATCGCCGTCGCCCCGGTCCTGTTCGGCCAGCTCGTCCAGGCGCGACGGGACCTGGCCCGGCGCCTGGAGGAGATCGAGGAGGCAAGGGAACACGAACGTGCCCTGCACGCTCAGGCCGTGGTCGCCAGGGAACGTGCCCAGCTGTCTCGGGAGATGCACGACGTGGTCTCCCACCAGGTGAGCCTGATCGCGGTGCAGGCCGGAGCCCTGCAGGTCGCTACCAAGGACGCGGACGCCAAAGAGGCTGCCCGCACGATCCGTTCGCTGAGCGTGGCCACGCTCGACGAACTGCGCATCATGGTTACGTTGCTGCGCGCCTCCGGCGGCCACGCCACCGAGCTGACTCCTCAGCCGACCCTGGCCGACCTGCGCAAACTGGTGGAATCAAGCGGTACTCACGCGGAGCTGATGGGTGAGCTGCCGCCCACCGTGGGCACACCCGCGCAACGGGCCATCTACCGCACGGTCCAGGAGGCGCTGACCAACGTCCGCAAGCACGCCCCCGGCGCCACCGCTTGCGTCGAGCTGTGGCAGGAAGGCGACGACGTGGGAGTGACCGTCACCAACACCCCGCCCACGCGTCCCTCCCTTTCCCTCCCCGGTTCGCAGCAGGGCTTGGTCGGTCTGCGGGAACGGGCCGAGATTCTGCACGGCACCCTGGATGCGGGCCCGACCACGGAGGGCGGCTACCGGGTGCGGCTGCGGATTCCCCTCAGCGCGGACTGACCGACCCCTCATGCTGTTCCGTCGGCTTGCGGCTCACGAGACCCACTCGTGGTCCGCGTCCGGCAACGAGAAAGGGGGCTGGCGCCCGTGCTCCGCCCGGCCTGCACGCTCGTCCAGCTCCCCGTCCTGACCGTGTCCGGTGCCGCGTCAGGACAGCGAAGATCCCGGCACCAGGCTGATGGCCCTGGTTTCCCGCCTCGCCCACGGGCGGACGACGGGCGCTTGACGAGGCGTCCCAGGCGGCCGTGATTCAAAATGCCGTGGTGGCGGGCACCAGCGTGGATCCCGCCCGCGGTCTACCGACGCCTGTGGCCTTCGTCAGCGGCCTGACGGAGACCGCACAGGGCCGATATGCGACTCAGCGACATCGGCCACGCCCTCCTCACTTCAGCAGGGTGCTGACCAAAGCGACGGCCACCCCTAGGAGCGCGTCGGTACAGCCGATCCTGACGGCTCGTCCCCACGTGCGGCCCGCAGCCCGGGAGACGAGCAGGCCCCAGCACAGCAGCAGGACGGTGTTGACTCCGAAGGCGACGTACTCGATGCCCTGGGAAGGCCACCAGCCAAGGCCCGACCCACTCAGCAGCAGTGCGGTGGGCAACGCCGCCACCACCAGCGGCCATTCGGCGAGCACGGCACGCACCACACCCCGGACGCCGGGATGGCCCTGCGCGTCGCGGTGGGCGATCTCGTGGGCATAACCATGGGCCAGGGCCGAGGCGAGGGCGGTGAACAGGACCCACAGAGCGTCATCCATGCGTGCCGCTCGAGTCGTCTCGCCGAACTGGGTGAGCGCGGCGACGGCCGAACTCGACACCAGGAGCCCGTACACGCCGCCGAACAGCGCAGCCGGCTGAGCCAGCCAGTCCCACACCACACGTCTGCAACTGATGGCGGACTCGGTGTGCATAAGGGGCCTTTCGCGGTCTTGGTTTCCGTGCATGTCGGTGCGTGGGGTTGTCCGGTCGGGAGTGGGGCAGTGGACGACCGGACAACCCTGCGTGTGGTGGGTCTTCACGCGAGGGCCAGGAGCTGGGTGGCCGCCAGTTGCGCGTACAGCCGGTCCTGGGCCACCAGTTCCTCATGGGTGCCCACCGAGCGGATCCGGCCGGCGTCCATGACGACGATCCGGTCGGCGCCTGTCACCGTCGACAGGCGGTGGGCCACCACCAGCACGGTGGTCTCGCGGGCCACCTCTGTGATGACGTCGCGCAGCGCCAGCTCGTTGATCGCGTCGAGCTGTGAGGTCGCCTCGTCCAGGAGGAGCAGCCGGGGCTTGCGGAGCAGGGCGCGGGCGATGGCGATGCGCTGCCGCTCGCCGCCCGACAGCTTCGAGCCGCGGTGTCCGACCGGGGTGTCCAGGCCGTGGGGCAGGCGCTCGACGAGGGTGTCGAGCTTCGTCTGGGCCAGGACGTCGCGGATGTCGTCGTCCGTCGCGTTGGGCGCAGCGAAGACCAGGTTCTCCCGTAGTGTGCCGGCCAGCACCGGAGCGTCCTGCTCCACGTACCCGATGGCAGACCGTAGCTCGGACAGGGACCAGTCCTGTACATCCTTGCCGTCGACCAGGACCCGGCCGCCGGTGGCCTCGTAGAACCGCTCGATGAGCGCGAACACCGTCGACTTGCCCGCGCCCGAGGGGCCCACGAAGGCGGTCATTCCGGTTCCCGGCACCTCGAAGCTCACCTGCTGGTGGGTGTACGGCAGGCCCGGACGGTAGCGGAAGGACACGTCCTCGAAGCGGACCGACGCCGGACCCGACACCGCTGTCCCCTGCCTGGGCAGGGCGCCCTCCTGCCGGACGGGCGGTTCCGTCGACAGGCGTTCCACCTGCGCGATCCGGGAGATCGCGGCCGCCCCCTCCTGATAGGAGGACACGGCGTCGACCAGCTTGGACACCGGCTCGATCAGGTAGAAGAGGTACAGCAGGAAGGCGATGAGGGTGGACATGGGGATCTCCCCGGACGCCACGCGCGCCCCGCCGACCGCGAGCACGGCGAGGAAGGCCAGCTGGACGGCGAGTTCGTCGGCCGAGCCCGCCATGGACTCCCACTTCGCGCTCTGCATGCCGTGACGCCACGCCCGCCGCGCCGCCGCCTTCACCCGGGCGGTCTCCCGCTCCTCGGCACCGGACGCCTTCACCGTGCGAAACGCCCCGAGAGCCCGCTCCAGCGCGACGGAGATCTCCCCGACCGCCTCCTGCGACCGCTCGGTGGCGCGGGCGATCCTCGGCATCACCAGGGCGACGGCCCCGCCGACCAGCACGACCACACCGAGCGTCACGCCCAGCAGTACGACGTCCAGGAACGCCATCATCACGATCGCCGCCACGAAGGCCACCGCGCCGGTGGCCGCGGAGACGACCGCCTGGGTGCTGACCGCCCGCAGCAGCGTGGTGTCCGAGGTGACCCGGGACATCAGATCGCCCGGCGGGGTCCGCTCCCACTCCGCGATCCGCAGCCGCAGCAACCGCCCCACAAGGGTGCGCCGCGCGGCCAGGACCACTGACTCCGCCGTCCGCTCCAGCACATACGCGCCGAACGCCTCGACCGCCGTGCCCAGCAGCACCAGCGCGGTGAGCGCGATCAGGATCCCGGCGATGGTCTCACCTGTCGCGAGCCGGTCCACGAGCGCCTTGGTGGCCAGCGGCTGCAGCAGCCCTCCGGCGGCCCCGACCAGGGCGCACAACAGGCCGAGGGCGACGGCCCACTGGTGCGGCCGGACATAGGCGCACAGTGCCTTGACCGTCTCTCGGGCGGACAGGGACGTTTCATCCGTCGTCGGGGCGGATGCGGTGTTCACGAAGTTCCCTTCTTCTGCAGTCTGCCGGGCACCGCATCAGCGGTCCGGCACACCAGTGCGTGAGCATGTGTCGGGTCAGTGGACAAGTCCGGCTGTGCTCGTGGCGAGGGTGTGCACCAACGCTTCGGAGACCTCAGGGCGGACGACGAACAGGACGAAGGCGCCCGCCGCCGGCGTCAGACCGAGGAATTCCAGAAGCTCGCCCCTGCCAGGGACGGCGCCACGGCCCGGTACGTCGGCCGATGATCCGAGGAAGCCCTCGCGCTCGTTGTGTCGCGCACGGTCTGTCATGCCTCCAGCCTGGAAGCCCGTCCGCCCCATGCCCACCCGGCAACTGTCGGGTCCACCCCCGCCGAGTGGCTGAAGAAGACCGCCATCCGGTCGCGTCGGACCGGTCGGGGACGAGACTCCGCCGATCAGCAGGGCGGTACCCGCCGATCGGCGGGGGCGTTACCGAAGACTGCCGGATGGTCCGCCCCTGACGTCCACGCGAGATTCTCCGTATGACACAGACACCGCCGCCGCAGGAGACACCTGCTCCGCAGGAGAACTCGTCTCCGCAGCCCCGAACCCCGCCCGAGTCCGCCGTGGCGGCCTCGCCCGGTCCCTCGATGGGACGCCTCGTCGGGGTGGACCTGGCCCGCGCGCTGGCCGTGTTCGGCATGTACGTCGTGCACATCGGTCCCCCGCTGTCGGCCACGGACGGCGTCGCCAGTTGGGTCCGGTATCTGGCGGATGGGCACTCGTCGGTCCTGTTCGCCACCCTCGCCGGGTTCTCCCTGATGCTGATCGCTGGCCGCCGGGAGCCGAAGGCCGGCCTGGCCGGTCGGCAGGCGAAGGCCAGGATCGCGATCCGCGCCCTGATCCTGCTGGCGCTGGGCACCGCGTTGGCGATGGTTTACGGGGGAGTGATCATCCTCAACTTCTACGGCGTCTTCTTCCTCCTCGCCCTGCCCCTGGTGCGACTGCGCGCCAGGACACTCGCGATCACTGCGGCCGTCCTCGCCCTCGTCACACCG
The DNA here is from genome assembly GCF_044466425.1 of Nonomuraea sp. NPDC049400. NCBI lineage: Bacteria > Bacillati > Actinomycetota > Actinomycetes > Streptosporangiales > Streptosporangiaceae > Nonomuraea > Nonomuraea sp. NPDC049400. Next base: position 958 of record NZ_JBITMP010000116.1, on the reverse strand, counting down.
CAGCTGGCGTTCGCCCTGAACTCGCTGCTGAGCGAGTCGGTCCAGCAGGGCATCAACGTCTACGACCCGCTCCACCGCCTCAGCGACGTGGGGGTGCTCGATCTGCTGCTCACCGGCTTCTACCCGGCGCTCACGTGGATGTCGTTCGTGATCGCGGGCATGGCGCTGGGCCGCCTCGACCTGTCCTCCGGCACTGTCCAGCGGCGCCTGGCCGCGCTCGGCGCCGCCCTCACCGTGACCGCGTACGGCATGTCCTTGCTGCTGGCCGGCAAGGACGCGTTGAGGAGCCTCGCGGAAGACGGGTTGTCGTCCAGCGGCTCCGGGTCGGCGCCCCTCGACAGCGGGTCCTTCGAGCCCAATCTGTCGGCCTCGTTGCTCCTGACGGCCGGGCCGCACAGCGGCACCACGTTCGACATCATCGGCAGCGTCGGAGTCGCGATCCTCGTGATCGTCGGCGCGACGGTGGCGATGGACCGCCTGCCGCGACTGCGCCACCTGGCCAAACCCGTCATCGCCGTGGGCACCATGTCCCTGACCGCCTACGTCGGCCACTTCGTCGCACAGTCCGTGCTGTCCGTGCCCGGCGGGACCGGCACCCAGCAGTCCTGGATGCCGCTGCTCATGTTCATCGGCGGGGCGATCGCGTTCGCCTCCATCTGGTCCCGCTTCTTCCGCCGAGGACCCCTGGAGTACCTGCTCAACGCCTCCACCAAGCCGGCGAAGTACATCCGATGAGACCCGGCCGGGGTGGCCCGCCTCCACGCTCCACCGCTCTGGCAGCCCGGGCGAAGCTCAGCATCAGGGACAAGGCCATGATCTCCATGCTCATAGCTCTCATCGCGTTCTTCCCGAGCTCGACCTCTGCGACAACCTCCAGGGGGTCGTGCGCTCCGTCGCTCACGTGGCAGGTGAACACGTGCGGGCCGGGACCCACGTGGGTCGAGAGCCACGCGAGCAG
>NZ_JBITMP010000115.1:0-9712 GCF_044466425.1 Nonomuraea sp. NPDC049400 | reverse complement strand
CTGAATGTCGAGGTGCTCTCCAGCGACGGCATGTCCATCGAGATGCGCGACACCGACGAGGACGTCTTCCGCGCCGCGGAGGAGCTCGGCATCGACCTGTCGCGGCGGCCCAACGAGGGGACGATCAGCATCGACGAGGTCTGACCCGGTGAGCCAGGACGAGCGGCGGACTCGCCGCTCGTCCTGGCGGGAGTCCTATGTGCGTCTCGGCGTGAAGAACGCCGGATCCGCATGGGCCATGGCGTGGGACATCATCCCGCGGAGGAAGAGACCGTGGCCGTGGAAGCGGCCGAGGTCGTATTCGTCGTCATACCAGCCCCGCGCCGGATTGCCGATGATCTCGACCTTGCCGTGGGCTTCCTGCTTCGCAGGGCGGTGCCACCGCGAGCGATGGTCTTACCGGCCCTCCATAGGCGTTTAGCCTCTCCGCCCGTCCGGCGGCGAGAATGTTGATCGCGGCGTTGAGGTCCCGGTCATGGACCGCCCCGCAATCGCAGGCCCACTCCCGCACGCTCAGCGGCATGCTCTCAGCGAGATCCCCACAGACCGAGCACAGTTTCGAGGACGGGAAGAACCGGCCGACCTTGACGAAGGTCCTGCCATACAAACGCGCCTTGTACTCCAGCATGGCCACGAACGCCGACCAGCCCGCATCGTGCACGCTCTTGGCCAGCTTGGTGCGGGCCAGTCCCTTGACCGCCAGGTCCTCCACATACACCGCTTGGTTGTCGCGGATGATCTGTGTGGAGGCCTGGTGATGGTACTCACGGCGCGCATCAGCGATCTTGGCATGCTGCCGGGCGACTTCCAGCCGAGCCTTGGCCCGGTTATTCGAGCCCTTCTCCTTCCGGGACAACGCTTTCTGCAGGCGCTTGAGTTTCTTCTCCGCCCGGCGCAGGAACCGAGGCGAGTCGATCTTCGTCCCGTCGGACAGGACCGCGAAATGCCCCAGTCCCAGGTCGATGCCGGTCTCGGCCTCAGCCTCCGCCTCGGGCAGGGCCTTGCCGGGCACCTGAACGACGAAGGAGGCGAAGTAGCGCCCGGCCGCGTCCTTGATGATTGTGACCGAGGACGGGTCGGCGGGCAGCTCGCGTGACCAGCGCACCGCGATCTCACCGATCTTCGGCAGGACCAGTTTCCCGCCCTCGGCGACCTTGAAGCGGGCGTTCCTGGTAAATCTGATCGCCTGCCGGTGGTCTTTGCGGGACCGGAACCGGGGCGGGGCGACCTTCGGCCCTTTCCGCTTGCCGGAGATGGATGCGAAGAAGTTGCCGAACGCGGCGGTGCAGTCCGCCAGGGCCTGCTGCAAGACGACGGCGGAGACCTCGCCCAGCCACGCCCGCTCCGGCGTCCGCTTCGCCTGCGTGATCACCCGGCGGGACAGCTCTGCGTCGGTGACGAACGGCAGCCCGCCTGCATGCGCATCGTTGCGCAGGCGCAGCGCGTCGTTGAACACCACGCGGGCGCACCCGAACGCGCGGGCCAGGGCGATCCGCTGGCCGGGGGGTCGGGTCGACCCGGTAGGAGTACCGCAACTGCACCCGATCTGCCTACAGTTGGTTTATGGCCGAGTACAGCGATATCAGAACTGGCAGACACTGCGTTTTCGTCCTGCATGCACATTTGGTTTTCGTGACCAAGTTTCGGCACAAGGTCTTCACCGGCACCCACCTGACCCGCCTGGAGGAGATCATGAGAGACGTCTGCGCGGACTTCGAGGTCGACATGGCCGAGTTCAACGGCGGACACGACCACGTCCACCTGCTGGTGAACTTCCCGCCCAAGGTCGCTCTGTCCAAGCTGGTCAACAGCCTCAAAGGCGTCTCCTCCCGGCGCATGCGCCAGGAGTTCCCCGAATTGACGGCGCACTACTACCGGGCCAACAAGCTCTGGTCTGGCTCCTACTTCGCCGGGTCGGTGGGCGGAGCCCCGATCAATGTCCTGCGTCAGTACATCGAGCAGCAGAACCGGCCAGCCTGAGCCACCAGACGCCGGTCCGCCTGGCGGCGAATCGGCTGCTCATGCCCCGCTACGCGGGCTGGTCGGCTTCACCCCCGCCTGAAGGCCGGAGCACTGCCGACGATTCGGTAGCGGAAGAACGATGCGGGCAGGCACACCAGACCGAATCGTCCGTCCGACGCATAGGCCTCAGAAGCGAGACCTCTTTCGCTGCCCTTGCTCGATTTCGCCGTCCCGTCGGCCCAGGAAACGTCCTCCAGATTCAGGTCGACCCGATCCGTCCACCGGTTTCCGCTCGGTATCGGATTGCTCAGGCAGTAGGCGGCGGAGACGTACGCCTCCTGGCCCCGCTCGGCGCTCCGCAGCCGCTCACGGATGTCGTCGGTATCGCCTCGGCGCAGCGTCTGGGGGTGATGTCGCATTTTGTCCGCGTTTGGGCTGCGGGAAATTGCCGGCGAATGGAAATGTATGGCCAAAGAATGTTCCCTCGCCGAGTTTCGCCACGCAAGGGTGACCGGCGAAGATCAGGCGCCCCGCTGGTCGCCGGCCGACAGAAACGAAAGCACGCGCGGCAGCACTTCATCCGGCCGCTGCAGGGCCCCGCCGTGGTCGGCATCCGGGACGGGGAAGAACTCCACGCCTTGTGACCGCGCGTAGTCCTGCATGGGATCGTGCCAGGGGTCGGCGGTGCCCGCGTACATCAGCGCCGGCACGCCGGACGCGGCCAGCCTGCCGCCCAGGCCAGGTTCGCGAGAGAACATCTCGTAGTTGGCGCGGTGGGCGGCCGGATCGCCGCGCTCGATCACCGCGACCTGGTACGGAGAGCTCAGCGCGCCCCGCTTGACGATCTCGTACACATCGAAGTCGCCGGGCAGCCCGAGCGCGGCCAGCACGTCCGGCACCTTCGACCAGAACCCGTCCGGGTCGAAGGCCCCGGCCACCAGCCGGGTCAGCCGCTCGGGGGCATGCGCGGCCATCGCGTAGCCGGTCATCGCCCCCAGCGAGTACCCCCAGAAGGCGGCCCGGCCGAGGCCCAACTCGTCCAGTACGGCGGTGACGTACTGGACCCGGCGTTCCAGTGCGTACGCCGCCGGCTCGCGCGGCCCGTCGCTCGCGCCCAGCCCGAGCGGGTCGATGGCGATCACCGTGTGGGAGGCGGCCAGAATTTCGGTGTAACCGAGGTGAGCCCAGTGCCGGCCGTCCTCGAACATGCCCGGATGCAGCACGACAGGCGAGCCGCTCCCCGAGACCTCGAAGAAGATCTTGTATCCGTTGCTGCGCGCGAAAGGCACGACAAACCCCTCTGTCCAGGAACGTTACGACTTGTAACGGCCTTTATCCTGCGGCAAGATCGATGACCTGAGAAGGAGGCACTTTCTTGTCGCAACGGAACACCGCGGTAACGGACCAGGTCGCATGCCCACTCCCCGAGGTGCTCAGGCTGATAGGGGACAAGTGGTGCATCCAGATCTTGGTCGAGCTGGGGGAAGGGCCGCGCAGGTTCACCCAGCTGGAGCGCGCGATCGAGGGCATCAGCCGCCGCATGCTGACGCTCAACCTCCGCAACCTCGAACGCAACGGACTGGTCACCCGGACCGTTCACCCTGACGCGCCGCCGAGCGTGGAGTACGCGATCACTCCGCTGGCCGAGGAGATCCGCGAGCCCCTGGAGGCACTCGCGCAGTGGGCCCGCCGCGCCGTCCCTGCTCTGCTCTCGGCCCGCCAGGAGTACGACAACCGGAACTGACGCGGGACACGGCGGCGCGGCCTCAATCGCTCAGCAGCTCGTACAGGTCCAGGGGGCTCTGCTCGGGGAGCAGGGCGGGCGATTCGGGCTTGAGAGGCTGTTCGGTCCAGATGCATTTGCCGTTGGCGGTGAAGCGGGTGCCCCAGCGATGGGAGAGCGCGGCGACCAGCTGGAGCCCGCGCCCGCCCTCGTCGGTGTCGGCGGCGCGGCGGATGCGGGGCGTGGTGAGGCTGCCGTCGGAGACCTCGCAGGTGAGCACGTTGCTGCGCAGGAGGCGCAGGTGGATGGGGCCTCTGGCGTGGCGGACGACGTTGCCGACCAGTTCGCTGGCCAGCAGTTCGGTGGTCATCGACAGGTCGTCCAGGTGCCAGGCGCGCAGCTGGGCGCGGACGTGCTCGCGGGCCTCGCCCGCGGCCCGGGGGTGATCGGGCAGCGGCCAGCAGGCCATGTCGTCGCCCGGCAGCGCGTGGGTACGCACGAGCAGCAGGGCAGCGTCGTCGGTGGTCTCCTCCCCGGGCAGCAGCGTGGTGGTGAGGCGGTCGCAGAGGCACTCGAGGCACTCGGCGCATGGGGGTTCGGCCGCGTCCGGCGCATGCCGGCAGGGCGGAGACCCGGTGATCGCGCCGTTGAGCGCCTTGGCGAGCTGGGTCATGCCCTGGTCGATGTCGAAGGTGGGCGATTCGACCAGTCCGTCGGTGTAGAGCACCAGCAGGCTGCCTTCGGGCAGTTCCATGTCCACGGTGTCGAAGGGCGGGGTGGCGGCGCCGAGGGGTGAGTTGGGGTCGGCCTCGGGGAAGTGGACGGTGCCGTCGGGGCGGACCACGGCGGGCGGGGGATGGCCGGCGCGGGCCAGGGCGCAGGAGCGGTTGGTGGCGTCGTAGACCAGGTACAGGCAGGTGGCGTAGAAGTCGTCGCCCAGGTCGCTGACCAGGTCGTTGAGGTGGGAGAGCAGCTCGTCGGGGGAGAGCTCCAGGTCGGCCAGGGTGCGGACCGCGGTGCGCAGGCGGGCCATGGTGACCGCCTCGGTCACGCCGTGCCCCATGACGTCGCCGATGACGATGGCGACCCGGTCCGCTGACAGCGGGATGACGTCGTACCAGTCGCCGCCCACCTCCATGTCCTTGCCGGCGGGCAGGTAGCGGGCCGCGGCGGTGACGGCGGGCAGGCAGGGCAACCCGTGGGGGAGCAGTCCGCGCTGCAGCTCCCGAGCGCGGGTGTGCTCCTTGTCGTACAGGCGGGCCCTTTCCATGGCCTGGGCGACCAGCCCGCTGAGTGCGGTGAGCAGGTTGCGCTCCTCGCCGGTGAACCGGCGCGGCTCGGAGAAGGAGACGACACAGCTGCCCACCGGGTGCCCCGAGGCGATCAGCGGGAGGAAGGCCCACGCCTTCTTGCCGCCCGCCGCCGGCAGGTCGGCTGTCGTGGGGTAGCGCTCGATGTACTCCTCGGCCGAGTTGACGAACATCGGGGTGCGATCGCGCAGGCTCTCCGCGATCGGGAGCCCGCCGGAGGCCGGTATCCGGGCTATCCGCTCGACGAACTCCTTCGAGTACCCGGTGAACCCGACCGGCCGCAGGTGGTCGCCCTCCAGGAAGGCGAGTATCAGCCCGGCGGCGCCGAACGACGGCAGGACGTGATCGGCGCAGGCTTCCACGACGTCCCGCACGGTGGCCGCCTCGGCCAGCGCTCTGGTCAACTGCTTGATGCGGGCGGCGCGATCCGCGGCGGCGCGCTCGGCAGCTCCCGGCCCCGGCTCGGCGAGCGCCTCCAGGTCGTCATGGGTCTTGGTGACGTCCCACAGCGTGCCGATCATGCGTGCCGGTTCGCCGTTGTCGTCGACCACCAGCCGGCCGCGGGTCCGCACCCAGGCGGACGTCCCGTCCGGGCGGCACACCCGGTACTCGCTGCTGTACATCCTGCCCGCGCAGATCGCCTCATCCATCTCGGCCAGCACCCACGGCAGATCGTCAGGGTGGACGATGCCCATCCAGGTCTCGACGCGTCCGTCGAAGGTGTCCGGATCGACGCCGAACAGGGCGAGCATCGCGTCGTTCCAGATGACGTCGCCGGTCCGGATGTCCCAGTCCCACGTGCCGACCGTCCCCAGCTCCTGCGGCAGATGCGAGCCGGGGGGCTGCTCCCGCCGGCCCGCGAGTCGCGAATCGGGCGGCGTCGCGGAGGACTCGCTCAGGCGCTCGCCTGCCCATCGGCCCAGCGCGTCGAAGAAGGCCAGTTGCCCGGGCGACGGCTCATGCGAGGCGACCGTCACGACCGACAGCGCCCCGACCGGGCCGCCGGGGCACAGCAACGGGACAGCCACCATCGCCGTGCCGACCGGCCATGACCAGGGCTCGGCCGCGGAGCCGTCCGGCCGCCCGCTCGGAGGCTGCTGGGGTATGCCGCCGACCACGTTCGCCATGGACACCCGTACGGACGCGGCACCCCGGAACGCGCGCGCCGGGGCGAGCGGGCCGTTGCCGTCAACACGCTCCCACGCCTGGGCACGAGCAGGGGGCAGTCCGCTGCTCGCCACCAGGCGCAGCCCGCCGCCCTGGCTGGGGCCGCGCAGATGCACCATGCCGCCAAGCCCGCCAAGCTCGGCCACCGCCTGCTGGATCGCGAACCGCAGGAGCTCGACGCCCTGCAGATCGTCGCCGGCCTCCGCCAGCAGTCGTTTCCGCTCCTCGGAAACCCGGCCCGCCGGCCCGATCTGCGGACCTCGCGCACGCTGTTCGCCCATCCCCATGTACTTCCCTTCACCGTGTCTCTGGTATCGATCCGGGAAGAATCTGCATATATGGGGGTATCTCCCGAGTATAACCGCCGGGGGTACGGCCGCCGGGCCTCCCGTCACGTACGTTGGGCGGCCTCTTCAGGGAGAGCCGGGACGGGGCGGCGGGCGGCGCGCTGGGTGAGGGCGATGGCGGCGAGGATGACGAGGGCGCCGACCGGCTGGTTCCAGCTGATGCTCTCCCCGAGGATCGCCACCCCGGAGATCACGGCGAAGACCGGCAGCAGGTAGGTGACCGTCGAGGTCGTGGTGACCCCGGCGCGGACCTGCACCCAGTAGAGCAGCAGGTACGCCACCCCGGTGCCGAGTCCGCCGAGCCCGGCCAGGCTCCACCAGACCGAGGCCGGCGCGTGCGGGTCCACCAGCGGCACCCCGGCCAGCAGCGTGATCACGGCCAGCTGGATCGTACCGCTGAGCAGCTGCCCGGCGGCCAGCACGACCGGTGGTTCTGGGCGCCGCCCGGTGATGAAGCGGCCCATGTAGGCCCCGCCGAGCCCGTAGCAGGCCGCGGCGCCGAAGCAGGCCAGGCTGCCGCCGAGCTGCCCGCCGGCCATGGGCTGCCAGACCCCGAGCACGACCATGACGCCCGCGAAGCCGAGGCCGAGGCCCGCCACCCTGGCGGGGGTCGCCTTCTCGGTGCGCAGCAGCAGGGTGAAGGCGAGCGTGCAGAGCGGGGTGGTGGCGTTCCAGATGGCGGCGACCACCGAGGACACGTACTGCTCGCCGTACGCGAAAAGGGTGAAGGGCAGCGTGGTGAGCACGACCGAGGCGAGCTGGAAGTGCCCCCACAGACGGGGATCGCGCGGCAGCCGCCTGCCGCCGAGCAGCACGGCCAGCAGCAGCACCAGCGCCCCGATGGCCATCCTGCCGAACGAGACCTGGAGCGGATGCAAGGCCTCCACCGCGACCTTGATGAAGAAGAAGCTGTTTCCCCAGATGGCGGCGAGCAGCAGGAAACCGGGCAACCAAGGCTTGAGCACTCATGGAGGGTAGCGGTCAGTACCGACAAATAACCATTTTGAATGAGTGAGTACTCGCACATCGGCGCGTTCGCCGGCTCGGCGTCGATCATGCCGCGCCGCCCGCTGGGGTATCACGATGTTGAAGACACCGCCGCGGACAGCGAAGGCGAACTGCTATGTCGAGCAATATGAGTAAGCCGTACCTCGATCCAGCCGACTGGTACGCGACCCTGCCGGCGGCGTATGCCTCGGCATGCGTGCTGCTGACTGACGACGACGACCGCGTCCTGCTCGTCAAGCCGAACTACCGCCCGCATTGGGGGATCCCCGGTGGCATCGTCGAAGCCGCAGAGCCTCCGCACGAGTGCGCCAAGCGGGAGATCGCCGAGGAACTCGGACTGGCTGTCCAGGTCGGAGACCTGCTGGTGGTGGACTGGGCACCGCCGGTGGGGGAGCGGCCTCGCGCCATGATGAACTTCCTCTTCGACGGCGGCGTCATCCCCGACCCCAGCCGGATCAGGCTCCAAGCCGAAGAGCTCGACGCCGCCGAGTTCCTCGGCTGGAAAGAGGCCGAAAGCAGGCTCCCGAGCACCACGGCGGCGCGGATCCCCGCCGCACGCCGTGCCCGCAAGAGCGGCCGTACGGTCTACCTTCCCGCCGACGCGTCGCCCGTCTGACGGCGGCCTCGAAACGCCCGGGTCCCGGTCACGTGAACAACTGGCCGCCGTTGACGTCGATGGTGGTGCCGGTGACGGCCTTGGCGTGGCGGGAGGCGAGGTAGACGACGGCGCGGGCCACGTCCTCCTCCGTGGCGATGCGGCGCAGCGCCATCGCCGAGACGTCGCGGGCGAGGATCTCCTCGAACGCCACGCCCTCCGCCGCGGCTCGGGTGCGCATCCACTCGTCGAGCACCTCGCTGGCGATCCAACCGGGCGCGACGCAGTTCACCCGCACTCCGTACGGCCCGAGCTCGTCGGCGAGGCAGTGCGACAGGAGGTGCGCGGCGGCCTTGCCCGCGGCGTAGTCGCTGCGCCCCGCGTAGCCCTTGCGGGACGACATGGAGGTGATGTTGACGATCGAGCCGGAGCGCTGGGCCACCATGTGCGGCGCGATGAACCTGCAGGCCAGCAGTGTGCCGTAGCCGCCTGTCTCGACGGCTCTGCGCCATGCCTCCAGATCGCCGGTGGACATGTCGAGCACGTTCTTGCGGTGCGATCCGGGGAAGGCGGCGTTGACCAGCACGTCCACCCGGCCGAACCGGTCGATCACGGTGTCGGCGAGCCGCCGTACGTCCGTCACCCGCGTCACGTCGGCAGGCACGGCCAGCACGCCCGGCACCTCGGCGGCGGTCTGCTCGACGGTGGCGGCGGTGCGGGCGGCCACGACGACCCTGGCGCCCTCCTCGCTCAGCAACCGCGCCAGAGTCCGCCCCAGCCCGGGACCGGCGCCGGTGACGACCGCGACCTCGCCGTCCAGCAGCACGCCCTGACTCTACCAAGCGTTTGCTCAACGCGCACCGGGAAGTGGCGCACCGGGCTGTGGCTCAGCGCGTCACCAGGATGCCGTCGTCGTCGCTGAACAGCTCGGCGCCGGGGCGGAAGGTGGCGCCGCCGAAGGTGACGGGGACGTCGCGCTCGCCGGTGCCCTCCTTGCCGCTCTTGCGCGGGTTGGAGCCGAGGGCCTTCACGCCCAGATCCAGCTCGCGCAGGGCGGCGACGTCGCGTACCGCGCCGTTGATGACCACACCGGCCCAGCCGTTCGCGACCGCCATGCCGGCGATGGCGTCGCCCATGACCGCCGTGTGCAGCGAGCCGCCGCCGTCCACCACCAGGACGCGGCCCTCGCCGGGCTCGTCCAGGACGGACTTGAGCAGGACGTTGTCCTCGAAGCAGCGGACGGTGACGACGGTGCCGGCGAAGGCGCGGCGGCCGCCGTACTGGCGGAGTTGCAGGTCGCAGGAGTCGAGCTGGTCGCCGCGCTCGTCGTACAGGTCTGCGGTGACAACGGTCATGGTGGAACCTTTCTACGGATCTACGGGAAGTCACCGGGCGGCGACGCCGGTTCGGCCAGCCAGGACATGGTCAGCACGCCGAGCCATGCCGCTGCCAGGCCTCAGGCATCTCCCTCGCCCTGTCCGGGGAAGTCTGATCCGGTGTGCTGATTGCGCAGGCGCCAGGCGGCTTGGGCGCCGAGGCTGGTGTCGATGTGCTCGCGCATGACGGCGGCGGCCGATTCGGCGTCGCCCGCGACCACGTA
>NZ_JBITMP010000114.1:0-9759 GCF_044466425.1 Nonomuraea sp. NPDC049400 | reverse complement strand
CTGCAGGTCTAATGGTTCCTCTGCGGCTCTCGTGTTGTGGTGATTCGAGATTCCACGACAGGAGCCGTTGTTTTGTCTCGAGTTTCGCTTAATTCACAGGCTGTGGATTTCCGAGAGCGCCGATGGCGCAATCTCCTACTAGAACACCTTCACGCTTTTGAATAGACCTCAGTGACGCGGGCATTTTTGATGAGTCAACGCGCCCCCTGACGGCTACCCGGACCGGACTTACGCTGGCAAGCGACGACGAGCTTACGCAACTGATCTTCAACCACTTCACGCCTAGACGCACGGGAGAGACACCATGGCGTCAACGCCCTTTGACGAGGCCAACTTCCGCACCTGGCTCACCGAGCGCCTGGCCAGGCACCTAAAACGGGAGCCGTCCGCCATCGACGCAGATACCCCGCTGGCCGACTACGGCCTCGACTCACTGTACGCGCTGGCTATCGTGGATGAGATCGAGAACTATCTCGGTATCGCCATCGACGCGACCATAATGTGGGACTACCCGTCCGTCTCGGCGCTGTCCTCAGCGCTGGCCACCAAGCTGGCCATTAGCTGATGGCGGCACCGGACACGCACGCGGATGCGCCGCTGGCGATGCGGCGCGACCCCCGCCAGCCATTGCGTCCGGCGCCTGACCTGCTGGCGGTCGACGCGGCGGGCGGTATCACCGAGATCTCCATGCCGGTCCCCACGCCCGGAGCCGGACGGACCTGGCTGATCACCCGGTACGACGACGTGCGTGCCGTACTCGGGGACCCCACGTCGTTCAGCAATGTCTTGCGGCTGCCCGATGGCGGGCCCGGCGGGACCATCTCCCCCACCGGCCAGGGATCGCTGCCCGGGCTCGATCCGCCGCTGCACACCCGGCTGCGCCGACTGGTCTCGGCCGAGTTCAGCGCGCGCCGCGTCGCGGCCCTGCGCCCAGCGGTCGAGGCCACCACAGCGGACGCACTGGCCGCGATCGGCGGCCAGGACCGCGCCGATCTCGTCGCCGCCGTCGCCCAGCCGATCCCGGCGGTGGTGATTGCCGAACTGCTCGGTGTGCCACCGACCGACCGCGGCGAATTCTGCCACCGCAGTGCGGTGGCCCTCGACACCCGGCTGCCCGCGCTGACGCGGGCCGACAACAGGGCCGAGATGCTGGCCTACATGCTGCGGCTCGTCACCCGGTTGCGCGACGACCCGGGTACTGGGCTGCTCGGGGCGCTGATCACCCGCCACGGCGCGGGCATGAGCGACGCCGAGCTGGTCGCGACCGGCAACATGCTCTTGCTGGCCGGGCACGAGACTACTGCCAGCCTCATCGCGCAGAGTCTGCTGTTGCTGCTCGGGCAGCCAGCGCTGCGCGCGGAGGTGCTGCACAACGAGCAATCATTGACGCGGGGGGTGGAAGAGCTGCTACGGTACCTGACTGTTTTCCACTTTTCCTTCCCGCGCACCGCAGTGTTCCGGGTGACCATCGCAGGGACCGTGATCGAAGCCGGGGACCGGGTGCTCTGCTCGATCCCGGTTGCCAACTGGGACCAGCGCCGGTATCAGGATGCTGGGCAGTTCCGGCCGCTGCGCGAGGCGGCGCCGCACCTCGCCTTCGGGCACGGCATCCACTACTGCCTAGGCGCGCCGCTGGCGCGACTGGAGATGTATACCGTCCTGCCGGCGTTCTTCGCGGCCTTCCCGGCGGCCAGGATCGACACCCAAGTCGACATCCGCTACCGCGACGGCTCTCTGGCCTTCGGCCTAGACGCGCTCGAAGTCCTGCTGCGATGACCCGGGCGCGCCCGGCACCTGCTCCCGCCCGACAGAACGAGGTGGCTCCCGACATGCACACTAGCTCCCCGTCCGCCGTGCTCATGGCCGCACCCTGCCCGGTCCCGGTCATCGGCTGCTCACACCGCTCCGGGACGCTGAGCTGGGCACAGCAATACGTCTGGGAGGGGATCGGACCGGGCCTGGAACAGGGCCGGAGCCTGAACTACGACCTGTGCTTCAGCGTGCCCGTCCCGGCGGACACCACTGTGGCGGATTTCCTGGCGGCGATCGCCGCCCTGGTACGCCAGCACGAGACGCTGCGGACCAGGTTCCAGCGCACCGGCGATGGCCCGCTGCGCCAGGAGGTAGCTGGCCACGGCTCGGTGGACGTCACTAGGTACCAGATTCACGCTGGCCAGGTCCCCGCTGGCCAGGACCCCCGCAGCGAACTGCTCCGGAGCCTGACCAGCGCCGGCATGCTCGATATCGTGAACGGTTTCCCGTTCCGCGCGGGCTTCGTGGCCGACGCTGGAATCGTGACCCACGCAGCGTTCGCCATATCGCCGATCATCGCGGACGTGGCTGCCTGCGACGACATTATCTCGGAATTCGCCGCAGCTCTCGGGGCGATCAGGAGCGGCGCGACAGCACCGCCAGGACCCGTTTCTCAGCAACTTGACCAGGTCTCGTGGGAGAGTTCCGCCGACGGGCGACAGGCGCTGGAGTGCTGGCGGGAGCAGATGCTGGTCATTGCCGCACTACCCTGGCCCGCCGTGCTGGACGCCGGGGCCATGCGTGCCGTCATCACTCCCGCTGAGCCCGCCCTAACCGCCGCCGAGGAGGTCGCGCTGGCATCAGGGACCAGCTCATCGGCAGTGATCTTCACCGCCTTCCTGCTGGCCACCGCGCAGGTCCTGCGGCTGGATCGCCTGGGCTGCTACCTGCACTGCGCCAACAGGTCCGATCCGGGACGCTGGGACTCGGTCACCCGGCTGAAGAGCATGACCGTCTACAGCTACTCCGCCGGCCGCCCTAACTTCCGGGCCGCGACACGTGAGGGGTTCCGGGGCTCGTTCACCGCATACCGCCACTCTCACTCCTCTGGCGGGCTGTTCCTCGACCGGCTCGGCGTGGCGGCACAGGATGCGCCGTTCGTCCAGTTCGACGACGTGCGCCCGTTCGTTGCTGCGCCTGGTCCCTCTGAACCCTCTGGTCCCTCCGAACCCGCCGGACAGGCAGCTACCGCGGGGCTGGCAGCTCCCGGCGAGCCCGCGATCACTGAGATCCCACCTGAGGACGCGCACAATCCGGTGGCCGTGCTCGCTCTCGACGTCGGGCTGTTCGTCGGCGCGGGGCCGCTGGAGGGCGCGGGGAGCCCGATCCTGAGACTTGAGAACCTGCTACGCATGGACGGGATCGCCCTGCTGCTGAAGCGTATGACCCGCATCCTGGCGGCGGCTACCACCTCATCCTCCGCTCCCGTGACGTCAGGGCCGGACGAATGAAACTGGGCCTTGGCCTCGGCTACCTCGGGGCGGGCTTCGCCGCCAATGGCCTAGAGCTGGCGCGGGAGGCCGACCGGCTCGGCTACGACGTATGCTGGGCCGCCGAGTCCCACGGGTCCGATGCCGCGACCGTGCTGGCCTGGGTGGCGGCGCGCACCGAACAGATCGGCATCGGGTCCTCAGTCTTCCAGATACCGGGCCGGAGCCCCGCCATGACCGCGATGACTGCTGTCACCCTGGACACCCTGTCCGGCGGCCGGTTCCGGCTCGGCCTCGGCGTGTCGGGGCCACGGGTCAGCGAGGGGTGGCACGGCGTGCCCTGGGCGAAGCCACTGGGACGCACCCGTGCCTACGTGTCCATCGTGCGCACGGCGCTGCGGCAGGAGCCGCTTCCCTACAACGGCAAGCCGCTGCGGCTCAGCCTCCGCCCCGTACAGCAGCGCATCCCGGTGTATCTTGCGGCCATCGGGCCGCGCAGCCTGGCGCTGGCAGGGGAGATCGCTGACGGCTGGCTGGCCTCGTTCTTCTCCCCCGAGCACGCTGGCATCCTGTTCGCGGATATCGAGGCCGGCCGCGCGCGCCGCCCCGCCATGACGGATAGCGGGGCGGACCCGGCCCCGGACAGCTTCGATGTGGTGGCGATGACGCCGCTCGTCGTGGGTGACGATGTGGCGGCCTGCGCGGACGCCGTCCGCTGGTACGCTGCCGTTTACCTGGGCGGGATGGGCGGGGCGGACAGCAACTACTACAACCAGCTAGCGTGCCGGATGGGTTTTGCGACGGCTGCCGAGGTGCAGCGGCGATACCTGGCTGGCGACCTGTCGGGCGCCGCCGCCGCGGTCCCCGCCGAGTTCATCGACGCCACGTCCCTGCTGGGGCCGGTGCCGCGCATCGCCGCGCGGATGAACGAGTTCGCGGCGGCCGGCGTCACCACCCTCACGGTCTCCCCCTTCGGTGGCAGCGCCGCCCAGCGCAAAGCGATGCTGACGGCGGCACTCACAGCGAAAAGGCTAGCGGGCCTGTGACCTGCTCGCAGTTTGCCTCGATTCCCGGCGCGTACGGCCGAGCCAACTTCGATCTTCCCAGGAAGATCATCCTCTGTGTCCATTGAACGTGCTCACGATCCGTGAACGGCACCACATAAAGATCGCCAGAGCCATATGCCCCGAGCACCTCGGCGAAGGGTCCGGTGGGCAGCGACTCGAGCCGTCTGCGCACCGCCCCGACCGTCCTTAAGTACTCCAGCGGCAGGGTGATGCTGGCCAACGAAATCCAGGTCACCCCGCCCGCAGCGAACCGTGCCGCAGCGAAGCGTTCCAGATCCGCCTCCATGACCTGGACCAGTTCCCCGCCTTTGGGCGGCCAGCCAGCGGCTGAGCGCACCGAACTGAGACAGTCGATGCTGGATCGCTGCCGACCGGAACCCCAACCCCACCAGGTACGCGCGAAAGCCCGAAGCGTACGGAGCGAGCGGCCCACTGGCCGCCCAGGCCCATTCGTGACTCATCGTTGCCTCCTCTCAGAACGTCCTGAGAGGAGCATCCACCGTGCTTGTCGTTATCCCGAGGTCACGGGCACAGTCTGCCGCGGTGACCAGCTGCGACACCGGACGGAAGCTCACGACTCGGCATAATCCGAACCTCGGGATAATCCCGGTTATGCCGATATTGGCATAACCGTGAGGACCGCTGCCGGGTCCGTACTGCCTCCGCCCCGTCCATCTTGGCCACCAT
The DNA here is from genome assembly GCF_044466425.1 of Nonomuraea sp. NPDC049400. NCBI lineage: Bacteria > Bacillati > Actinomycetota > Actinomycetes > Streptosporangiales > Streptosporangiaceae > Nonomuraea > Nonomuraea sp. NPDC049400. Next base: position 4,763 of record NZ_JBITMP010000114.1, on the reverse strand, counting down.
GCGTAGCTACGCGATCGGCGCGTTACGCCTGCTCAACCACACCAACATCGCCGAAGGCATCCGCTGGGCCCGAGACGACTTCCGCAATCCGCTCACCGCCCTCGGTCTCACAATGTGAGAACCCCTTCAGCCCTGACCTGAATGGCGATCTGGTGCATCATTCAGATGGGGTGTTCAATATACGTCGATCTGCTATAATGAATGTCTGGCGGAGATCGGCGCAAAGGTGATTCTTACGACAGCGCCATCGCCGAATCACTAAACAGCCTGTACAAGAAAGAGCTCATCGACTTTCGTGGCGGCTGGCACGGCATCGCCGACGTGATGCTGGAAACCATGGAATGGGTTGCCTGGTGCAACGAGGTGAGGCTCCACTCATTCTGTGGTAATATTCCGCCGAAGGAGTACGAGGACGCCTTTTATAAGGCGCAGGAATCTACTACATCGTTCGCAAGTTCGCAGGAATCGTAGCCTCCAAGATTCCCGGGGCGGTCCAAGGAGATGACTGGCTACGCGGACGGGGGGTTATGGGTGAAACCTGGCGAAGCCGACTACTCTATGGAACGCCTCGATGAAACCTGTAGAACCACCAGATACGCCAGGACGGCAAGCACTACACCAAGTCGAGGCCCAGCGACCTGGAACTCCGAGCACAGATCGTTAGCAACCATCCTGCCGTTTACAGTGACTGTTGTCGGCGGCTAGCTAAGCAGGTCTCCGACGGAGACGTCACAGATTCTGAAGTTCTACCGTGTCCGCACCCGATCTTCTCCGGCTCATTCCGAGCCGAAGCCGCCATGCAGCGAGCAGAGAAAATGACCCTAGACAACCCCAGCAGCGATGACGAGTCATCGACCGTACTCATGCCGCAGCCTTGCCTGATCCCCTTCCAAGATTGCTCGCAACGCGCCGGAAACATCGGCTGGGCACAGCAGGTCCGATGGGAGTACGAAGTCCGCGGCATGAGCGAGGACATATGCTTCAGTGCGGACGTCCCGGCAGGCACGACCATCGACGATTTCCTCTCGGCCATCGGTCGCATGGTGAGCCGACATGAATCCATGCGCACAAGATTCCAACGTGTCGACGGCCGCCTTGTGCGCCAAGAAGCCGTCGGCAGTGGCGACGTGGATGTCATCCGATATCGGGTCCGCGCCGGCCACACCCCTACGGATAAGCTCCTCCGAAGTCGGCTCGGCGAAAAGCTGCTCGATATCGAAAAGGGCTTTCCGTTCCGCGCAGGATTCGTGGCTGCCGACGGAGAAGTGACTCATGCAGCATTCGCTGCCTCGTCGCTCATCGCGGACGCCGGTGCCTGCGAAAATGTGGTTTCGTCGTTCGTTTCGGAGCTCTCGGCGATCAAGAATGGCGCTAACGGTCGGCCGGAACGAGTCTTCCAGCAACTCGACCAGGTCGAGTGGGAGGCCTCCGCGCATGGGCTTCGTGCCGACCGTCAAGCAATGGATTACTGGCGGGAGCAGATGACGGCCATTCAAGCTCTGCCCTGGCCCGCCATTCTCGACAGCGGGACCGTGCGTTCCTTCACGGTGCCCGCCGAATCAGTCTTGATCGCTGCCGATGAAGTTGCACGGACGTCCGGGACCAGCTCCTCTGGAGTAATTCTCACGGCTTTCCTGCAGGCCGCCGCACAAACCCTCTGCCTGGATGGCCTTGGCTGCTACCTCCACTGCTCTAACAGGACCGGCCTGGGACGCGAAGCCTCGGTCACACGTCTCAAAAACGTGACAGTCTACGCATACTCGCCGGGCAGCTCTGACTTTCGGTCCGCAGTACGTGAGGTGTTCCGGGATTCGCTCAAGGCGTATCGCAACGCCCAATCCCCCGGCGAGTTGTTCCTCTCCCGTCTAGGTCTGAACCCGGAAGAAGCACCGTTCATTCAGTTCAACGACGTGCGTTCGGTCGTCGCCATGGACGGGCTGACGGGACGGGTCCAACAGGCGGAGCCTCGGGCAGAAGTAGATTCGGACAAGCCCGTGATGACCGAAACCTGGTCAGAGATTACACACCACCCTGCCGTCCTCAACCTCGGTGTCGGGGCGGTCATGGGCGCTTCGAGGAAACCGATCCTGAGGTTCCAGACAAACCTTCTGCGCATGGACGGCATCTCGCTGCTCGTGGAGCGTATGAATCGCGTCCTCGCCGCAGCATGAGGCGGTATCGTACGCATTCACGCCCTGCGCATTCCGGTGCTGAATGATCGTTGGGTGTGATCGTCTTTGGCCGCGAGTCATCGTGGTCGGTAGCAGGAATCAGGCGGGTGCTGGGGAGTGTCCCGTGGATCATGGAGTTGGGTCTCGCGGGGTCACGTCCACGGACGTGGTGTATGAATCGATCTTCGCGTGATCCTGTTTCTGCAGGTTAAGCGGTAAGTGTCTGCGGGAGCGGGTTCGCGGTCGGTGTGTCGCTGGTGATGAGCCGAACACGTGCTTTGGCGAGTATGTCCAGGCCCATGTAACGGCGGGCCTCGGTCCATTCATCGGTCTGCTCGGCCAACACCGCGCCGACCAGCCGGATGATCGCGGCCCGGTCGGGGAAAATGCCGACCACATCGGTGCGACGGCGGATCTCTTTGTTCAGCCGCTCCTGCGGATTATTCGACCAGATCTGCCGCCAGGTCTCGCGCGGGAAGGCAGCGAAGGCGAGCAGATCCTCGCGGGCGGCGTCCAGATGCTCGCACGCGGCCGGATACTTGGCCTCCAGGGTGTCGATGACCCAGGCGTGCTGGGTGCGCACTTGCTCGGCGGTGGGCTGGTCGAAGATGGTGCGCACCAGCGTGGCCACCCACGGCTGCGCTGACTTCGGGACGCAGGTGAACAGGTTGCGCAGGTAGTGAAGCCGTAAAAGATCAACTTGTCGGCGTGTCGCGATCGTTTGGCACTGCGGCAAGCAGATCTGCCGCCGTGCGGTATCGGATGGGCGCGGTGGTGGGAATGTGACCTGCTTGCTGGAGCAGGGGCCGAGTTTCGCGGATGACGTTGCCGATGGAGGATCTGCAGACATCGCCCAGGGCATCGGTCAGGACCTCCATGGTGCAGAGTTTCCGCTGGTAGAGGATCGTCAGCAACACCCGTTCGCTATTGCTGATCTTCTGGGGGAAGACGCCAGATCGGGTTCCGGATTGGCGGGGACCGCCGCGCCGCTGGTAGCCAAGGCGCTCCCCCTGAGCGACTTGCGATGCGGCGAGGCGTTGGATGAGCGAGTGGAGTTCGTCGCGGGTGAGCCCGGTCAGAACTGGGTGGGACAGCCGGTCGATGATCGCGGCTCGTGCGGGACGCTGATCGGTGTTTAAGAAGTCGAGGAGCGCGGCGGGTTTGGCGAAGCGGACCTGGGCGGTTCCGGCGTGGTGGCCGTGGTCTTCCAAGACTCTGCGGGTCTCCTTCACCAGATCGGCGATGCAGACGTCGGTGACCTCCAGCAGGTCGGCCAGGACTTTCATGGAGCAGACCTGCCGCTGATAGAGAAGGGTGAGCAGCAGGCGGGCGGGATCGTCGAACAAGGGCTTGGCGCGGAGGTTGCCGGTGGCTCGCCGGGCGCGGCCACCGCGTTGCTGGCTGTGGCGTTCCTGGGTGCGGGCGGCTTGGGCCGGAGCGAGTGCTGTGGCCAACTGCTCCAGCTGAGCCGGGCTCATGCCGGTCAGTCGCGGGTCGGCCAGTCGGATGAGCATGGTTTGGCGCCGTTGTGCGGGTCCGTGGGCCTCGCCGGCGGGTGGGGCGGGGCTGGATGCGTCGGTGGGTCCGGGGTGCAGCGTGTAGTTCCAGTTGCCGTGGGTGGTGTCCGCGTACGACCTCATCTCCCGAACGAGGTACGACCTCACGTCCAGAGGTTCGGCACGTCGTTGACGTGTTCGAGCTGAGTTAGTGATCATCCTTCGATCTGTCAGCCGGCAAGCAGACGAGATCGAAGGATGACCGCGCTCAATGATCCTGGATCCGAGGGATTGGATGAATATCCGTCGCTTCCGCGCCCTGCATCAGGCGGGCGTGAGTATCGCCGCGATTGCCCGGGAGACCGGGCACGACTGGAAGACCGTCAAGAAGTATCTGCAGGCCGAAGGGGCGGTGCCGCCGTCGGCGCCGCCGCGTAAGGGGACGCAGCCGCGCAAGCTCGAGCCGCTGGAGCCCGTGGTGGAGGCGTGGTTGCGAGCCGACATCAGCCTGAAGGCCTCAGTGATCCACGAGCGGCTGGTCGACCAGTACGGCTGGGACGGCCACTATCAGCGGGTCAAGATGTTCTGCGCCGAGGTCAGGCCGCGCATCAGGGCTGAGCTCGGGCTGGGTCGTGACGATCTGGCCGGGCTGCACCGCCGCTTCGAGGTGACCGCGGGCGCCCAAGCCCAGGTGGACTGGGGTGATGAGGGCCAGATCCTCAGCGGCGCCGGTATCAAAAAGGTCTACTCCTTCCACATGGTGCTGTCGTACTCGCGGGATCCGTTCTCCTGCTTTGTCACCAGCACCGACCTGGCCACCTTCTGGGAATGCCACCGCCGCGCGTTCGACCACTACGGCGGGGTGCCGGGCGTGATCGTCTATGACCGGACCAAGACGGTGGTGCGTCAGCACGTCGCCCCGGGCCAAGCGGTGCCGCTGCACCCGGAAGCGGTCGCTTTCGCCGGCCACTACGGCTTCGACATCGACGTGCTGGCCGCGCACCGGCCCACCGGCAAAACGTTGGCTTCACACTGCACCCCTTCGGTTCGATTCGCTTGTTCCTGGTGTTTGTGCAGGTCGCCGGTCGGCGAGCTT
>NZ_JBITMP010000113.1:0-9796 GCF_044466425.1 Nonomuraea sp. NPDC049400 | reverse complement strand
TACCTTCATGATCTCGCCTCGCCACCACGACGTTCACACCTGACCGCCACCACACCAGCCCGTTCTACCTGCGGAAACAGGATGGAACTCTCTCATTGGGAGCCTCTGCACGCGGGCGCACATGTCGTTGAGGACGTTCTACCAGGTGTTCAAGACGAAGGAAGATCTGCTCGCAGCCGTAATAAGCCGATGCCTGGACGATGTGGTCACAGCCGTAGCGCGCCGACTGGAGACACCCCCAGCCAAGGGTACGCGCTGGCCGAGGCGGCAGTGCGGGCGTATACCGAGCACGTGACCAGCGATCGGCGAAGGTATCGACTGCTTCACGTGGAGATGCGTCACCTCGCGGGGCGGGGAGCATGGGGAGATCCGCTGGTGATGATCCTCAAGGAGACGTTGATGGGCCGGTTGGAATGGCGGGAAACGGAAGCACGGCTGATCGTGGAGGCGTTGGCGGGGGCGGTGCCTGCGGTGCTGGGCGAGTGGGAGCGAGACAACACGATCAGCGTGGAGCAGGCGGTGAAAACGGCCAGGCAGTTGTGCTCGGTAATCCTGTCGTCGGCTGAGGCCATCCAGATCGCGGCGCGCATGGAGGCCGCGACCGCCTGCAATAGTCCCCCGAGCCTGAATCGAGCCCTGGCGGAGTGGTGCTTCTCTGGGACGCCACCCCGTGGGTGAGGGCGTAGGAGCCAAATGTTCCTCCCAGCGCCGGCGGTTACGCTCGGCCAGCGCCGGAGGGAAATGGCGCTCGTGCCCATCGGCGAGGACTCACTGCTGCTCGTGCTGCCCTCTTCCACCCACCCATCGGACGCGGGCCGTGCGGGACGGACATAAGAGCGTCGACGGCGGACGGAGGACATTGGGCATGCTCTCTGCCGTCGCACGTGCGCGCGAGTCCGACGGTCGACGAGCACATGCGTGCTGCCTGCCCAACCGAGGCGGGCTGGGCCCTGTCAGCCCTTGGCGCAGGTTCGGTGGCTCGACGGTGGTGAGCAGAGACGTGTCACTCGTCAAACGCCCCACTCAACCGGATGCGGGCGGTACGCCTCTTCCAGCCGGACGCGATCGGTATCGGACAGGGCGATGTCCATGGCCTCGACGGCCTCGGACAGCTGCCGCATGTTCGAGACGCCGATCACCGGCACGACGTTCGCCGGATGGCGGATCACCCAGGCGAGGGCGACCTGAGCGGGCTGCGCCCCGATGTCCCGCGCCACCTCGCACAGCCGGTCCACGACGTCGAAGTCGTTGTCGTGGTAGTACATCTTCTGGGCGAGCCCGTCCGTCTGCGCCCGGAGGGTGCCGTCGTCCCCACGCCGCCGGTTGCCGGCGAGGAATCCGCGCGCCAGCGGGCTCCACACCGTCACGGCGATCTGCTCGGCCGCGCACAGCGGCAGCATCTCCCGCTCTTCCTCGCGGTAGATGAGGTTGAGCTGGGCCTGCATGTTGGCGAAGCGGGTCCATCCCTCGCGGTCGGCGATGTAGAGCGCCCGGCACATCTCCCACGCGAACATGCTGGAGGCCCCGACATAGAGGACCTTGCCGCTCCTGACCACGTCGTCGAGCGCTTCGAGCACGACCTCGATGGGCGTGCCGGGATCGAGCCGGTGCAACTGGAGCAGATCGATGTAGTCGGTGTCGAGCCTGCGCAGCGCGTCGTCCACGCCGCGCAGGATCCGCTTGCGGGAAAGGCCGCGTTCGTGCGGCCGGTCGCCCATGGGGAGACCTATCTTGGTGGCGATCACGACGCTGTCGCGCACTTTCATGTCGTTGAGCGCGCTGCCCAGCACGGTTTCGCTCTGCCCGGCGGAATAGGCGTCGGCGGTGTCGAAGAAGTTTATCCCGGCCTCGTAGGCGGCCTGGATGAGCTGCGTGCACTCGGCGGCGTTCAACACCCAGGGCCGCCATTCGGAGGAGCCGAAGGCGAGGCAGCCGAGGCTGAGCCGGGAGACGCGCATGCCGGTCCGGCCGAAGCTTATGTATTCCAAAAGGTCACTTCCTTGAGACAGTTCTCGGATGGAGCACCGCAGGGGGGCGATAACCAGCGCGAGATCACTATCAGGCCGGTGGCCTGCATGACCTATCACCCAAGCGGGAGAGGCGTATAGACACAGTCACAGCGATAGGCCGAACCATGGGAATGACCCACCGTGGCGGTCAATTCACCCATGTGGGCATCGGATCTCGTTCGCTTGCCGACACGTTCGACAGCCTCCATGTTCGTCACTCTTCGGTGGAGACTTGCTCTTGCTCGGGTCGCCAGGGCGGTGTAGAGGTCAGCAACATCCTCAGCCCGGCGCCCTCGTAGGTGAATGTCGAGCCCTTGGGGACGATGACGAGGTTGCCCTGTTGGCAGCGTTGCTGCCGATCATCGATGTGGAACCAGCCGTGACCTGCGAGCACGTAGTAGACGAAATCGCACTCTTGCTGGCAGAGCCAACCGGCAAGCGGGCCGTCGATCTCGACGATGAGATGATTGCCGCTCCGCAACAAGCCACTCGAGTCGAAAACCTTACCGCGATGCCCTAGCTTCTCGAAGGTCCATTCTTGCGGCTCGCGGAACACGTGGGTGGTCATTGTTCGCCTCTCGGTTCTGTGAAGATTTGGTAGAGCTCTGCCCGCGTTAGGCCCGCTTGTAGGGGTATTTTGGATGCACATGTCTGACTTCGCGGCGAGGCGGGGCCCGGGGCTTCTCCTACATCCCGGCCTCTCGACCTCCGCCTTGCGGTGCCTGCACGCAGCATCCCCGATCGGCAACGCTCATAATGTCCGGCGTTAGACGTCAATCCGAAAATATTTCTGCCCTTTTTCTGACGTCCTTCGCGATGCTGGCCCAATGTCCGCTATGTTTGTGGTATCCAGAACATGTACACACGCCTTCCGATGGGACAGTCAATGGCTAAACAGATTCAGGAGATCCTCATCGATGACGTCGATGGTGGAGAAGCCAATGAAACGGTCAGTTTCGCGATCGATGGCTCCTCCTATGAGATCGATCTCAGCGACTTGAACGCCAAAAAGCTCAGGGATGCGCTCACGCCTTTTGTGCAGAACGCGCGCCGCGCGGGCGCCGTGTCCGCGCGCCGTCGTGGCCGCGGCGGCGCCCGCACGATGAGCCGTGAGAAGAGTGCAGAGATCCGGCAATGGGCCAAAGCCCACGGTCTGCCGGTCAGCGAGCGAGGCCGAATCGCGTCGACCGTTGTAGAGAAGTTCGAAACCCGTCAAAAGTGATGGTGATGTAGGAGTGGTGTCCAGCGGACTGCTTCGAAGCTGCGCAGGCGCGCCGTCGGCCGGGTAAGCCAGGCAGCGTGTCACTGACCCCCGGCCCCACCGCAGGCATCTCCGCAGCGGCGCAGGCGGCCCATTTGGCGCGTTTACACTCCTCACAGCCCTGCAGGCCCCGCACACCAAAGAAGGTCAACACAGATTTTCGGCTTGTGATCACGAGGATCACCTGGTCGCGCAGACGCTTGATGCCGGCGAGAGCCCGGCGGAGCCGCCAGCTAGATTTCATGCCACGGACCGACCTGGCTCGTCCAACCAGATCGTTTCGTGTGTCGAGGTGATGCTCAGCCCGAGCCGATCACGTCCGGGGCGCTGAGCCTCCTGCCATGACATGTACGCTGCTTCCAGGTCGTCCCACAGGCGCTCACCGGATTGCGTGACCCGAACCTCCCTTTTTCCCTCGTCCAGGGTGCCGAGAGGGTCGGCGACCACAACGGCGCCGCTGTCGTCACGTGTGCTACGCAACCGCATGACCCACCGACGGCTCCCGTCTCTGTCTTCCCAGCCGGTGCTTGTGATGGCCACATGCGGTGCTTGGGCTGTCAGCCAGATCCCAAACCCGTGAGGGATCGCCTCGTGGACCGTGCTGGGCGGGAGCCGCGGGTATGACACGTCGCCCTCACCTTCTTCGAGGGAGCCAGCAGGCGAGGCGGGCCGATTGGCCTGGATTTGGGTGCGCATCGGGATGAAGGTCGTGGCGCCATGGAAGTGTCCGATCGCGTGCTGGTCCTGGGTTACTGTCAGCCGCAGCATCTCGCCTCGCTGCCCGTGGGGTGGCATCCACGGCAGGACGATCACTCCGCCTGGATTCGTCTGCTCCAGCAGTCGTCGTGGCACGCTGGGAACTCCGCAGGTGATGTGGACTCGGGAGAACCGTTCCCGGACACCGCTGCCGAGGCTTCCGTCGCGCACGAGGGTGATGGGGTTGAATCCTGTGCGTTGAAGGTTCTGCCGAGCCACGGCTGCGAGTCCTGGGTCAATTTCGATCGTGGTCACCTGATCGCCACCGATCAGCCACGCCAGGAGCGCCGCGGTGTAGCCGGTGCCCGTTCCCATCTCCATGACCCGATCGTGAGGCATGGGGTCCAACAGGCGCAGGAGCCGAAACACTGTCGACGGGCGCGACAGCACACATGTGGGTGGGGAGGAGACGTCTGCGACATCATCGCCTTCACGCCTTGTGACCACGAGGGAGTCACGGTAGGCGGCGTTCCACCAGTCATGAGGGTTCTGGTTCCGATCGATATCGTGGCCGCCTTGGCCATCATGGGGCGGCACCCAGGCTCGAGCGGGTAGGAAGGCGTGGCGCGGTACCGCTCTGATGCCTTGCATCCACCAGTCGCCCTGCGGGCGATCGGGCCTGAGCACGCGTTCCTGGACCAAGGTGTTGACCAGACCCTCCAGGAGAGCTGGCAGCCGGGGATCAATCGTCATGGTGCACCTGAGAGCTGAGGAAAGGGCGCGCCAAGGAAGGCGCTGGGGACGCGGAGCGGTGAGGAACGGTCAAGGTGACGGGGTTCGCCTGCGACCGCTCGGACTGGTGAGGTCGCCTGCGATGAAGGTGGACTGGCCGTGAACCGAAGGATTCCGGTTCACGGCCTAATGCCTGGACCCGGACTCATGGGCGGGAACGCTGGACAGCCAGCGGAGAATCCGCCGCGCCGACGGGACCCGTGGGTGCCCGCAAGACTCCTGTTCGACCGTACGTGGCCGCTGCGTTTGCCTCATGGGGCCTGGCTGCCGGGATTTAGAGGTGCGGCATGAGCTCGCGCAGGTCACTGCGGTCGGCGCGGAACGGCTCGTCATCGGGGCGGTCGGTGTGGCGCAGGGCGACGCCGTTGTCGTTGAAGAAGGCGAGTTCCAGCGTGCCCTTGACGGGCTGGAACTCCTCATCGGCGATTTCGTACTTGTGCAGGTCACGCGTCGTGCCTTGTGTGGGTATCAATGTCGCTCAGTTCCTTTGCGATTGAGAGGGATACCAGGCGCATTTGCCCGGCTTGGGAGGCCCAGCCCGCACACTGAATTCCTTTCAGCGACGGGCTGGGGGCTTGGTGATGAACGGGTGCACATGTCCCGCGCCGAGGTGAGAGGCGCGCTTCCGCTCAAGCGGTCTTCGCCCTGTCGTGACGGACAGGGCGGGGAGGAGGGCCAGCGCGACGACAGCGTCAGCTTCATGGCGGTTGCTCAGGCGATGGCACGTTGCGAATAGGGGTGGAGGGAGAAGTGGTCCAGGGAAAGGCAACCAGAGGGGTTGGCACATCCCAGACGTGCAGATCCGGCAGTCTAGGGTCGGCGTCGGAGGTTCGGCACAGGGTGGCAGTGCAGATGTGGGTGTCCGGCTTGGTCAGCGGTTGTATGGCCGCGAGGGCAGCAGTGAGAGTCGCACCGCTGTTGCAGATGTCATCGACGAGCAAAATAGGACCGGCGAGTAGTTCGTGCCGGCGGAACGCATGCAGTGCGGTGAGGTCGCAGGAGACCGTGCCCGTGTAGCGAGTGTGGGCGAGGGACTCTTGGCGCCTGGCCGTGATGATGACTACGGGAGCGCCGAGGCGGTGGGCGATCTTCCGAGCAGGAGCCTCTCCTCTCCTACCGATGCCGACGATGAGAGGCACTGCACCCAGGTGAGTAAGGATCAACGAAGCCAAGGTCGCGATCGCGACGCTGCAGTCTTCGGAACTAAACTGCCGCATGCTGACACCTGGCCGCTTCGTGTGCCCAGCGCTGGGCACACGAGACCGTCTGCCGTGTTGGCCACCACAGTCTGCCGGCAGAGTGAGGTGTGCGTCGACTGGCCTCACCGACGCCAACTGGGCGGCACCAAGACCTTGTTCTTCGCTGCTCACAGGCTCCTCCCCTGAGCATCAGAGCGGTATTCGTGTAGATCGGGTCAGGCGATGCCACACGCGACCCCGGCAGCGGGCACCTCGGCCGGCAGTGCGATTAGTTCGTTGGGGCGTTGAGCGGCCACAGGTGAGCTGCAGCGTGTTGGTAGAGCGAAAGCGACGGCCTTGCCTAGGCGTGGTTCAAGATAGGTGTAAGCAGGGTAGAAATCGCATCGGCCATGGGTCAGCCAGTGCACCAGCTCAAGCCCTCGCCCAGATATCTCGTCAATGCCTTGGGAGATGCCCTGGCCAAGGTTTGCGAAGACCTCGGGAAGGTTCAGATAGTCGCCGCCATCGAAGATGTCACACCAGACAGGGCAGCCGTGCACGGAAAAGATTCGCATTTCGTACGGTGGCTTGCCATGTTTCGCTGCGTTCCCCGCTACCTCTGACACCGCCAAAAGCGCGTCGTCCACCATCGCATCGACCACTCCTGCTTCGCTCAGTACCTGGGCGAGCGACGAGCGGGCTTGTTTCGTGGCCCGATCAGGCCTGAGGGGCTTGACCTGGGCGCGAAGGCCGCTAAGCATGAGGGGCGTCGGCACGCCATACCTCCAGAGAACTTCTGCTTGCGAGAGCGCGGGGATGCTGGCGCGCCCAGTTCACACCAATCGCTTGCTGCTAAAGAAGGGGTTTCGGGTGTGAAGGTTGTGAAGGTTGGCCGCAGACCGTGAAGGTTGTGAAGGTTTGCAACCTCTCCTATGCGGAGGGCGGACTTGTGATAGGGGTAGCAGCACCCGTAACTCGTAGCCAGGAGGCGTCGCGATGACAGACAAACCGACCCCGCTACGAGAGATGCTGGCCCGCGCCAATATGAGTCCGCGCCAGTTCGGCAACGCCATCAATTCCTGGTTGGCCGATCGCGGTCAGGCAAATCACCGCATAGACCCCAGTTCTCCGCACAAGTGGGTGAAACACGGATATCGCCCCTATCCGCCATTCCCCGCCGTGGCCGCCTTCGTGCTGTCAGAGCGGCTCGGCACTACAATCACCGAAACCGACCTGTGGCCCCAGCGCCGACCGGCGACTTTAACAACCACGCTCACTGCCGTCGCCGACCTCGACGCGGGTACGTGCGTCGAGGAAGTGTTATCCGCACTCGTTGCGCTGACCACACAAAGCGCCGGTGTACAGGCTGAGGTCACGCCAGCTTCCGGGGCCGACTTGGCTGCAGCCGTCCTCGCGGGCCTGCACACCAGCGTGCGCTGGAAGCACCCTCGCCGCGGCGGCGAACGGGTTCTGCCTGCCCAGGTCCAGCTGATCAGCGCGCACGTGACAGAGCTGCGCCGGCTCGACGACCTCCATGGCGGCGGCGCCCTGAACCTCCGATACCTCACCGGCGAACTCCGCAACATCTTGGACTTGACGCACGCGGCCGCATGCGAGGAAGAGACGATACGGCGAGCTCTGCTGACCATCGTCAGCGATCTCGCCCAGCTGGTCGGCTGGGTCCACTTCGATGCGCACCGCTACGGCGCCGCCGAACGCTACATCCTGCTCAGCGAACGAGCCGCACGCGCCCTCGACGATATGGGCCGGACGGCCAATGCCATCGGCATGCTCGCCTACATCTCCGCCTTCGCTGGGCACGGACACGAGGCCCTCTACATCGCCCAAGCAGCCCAAGAATGCTGCACAGACGATCCTGTCCTGCGTGCCCGCATCGTCGGCCGCATCGCCACCGCCGCAGCGGCGGCGGGGGATCAGGCCGGTTTCCGACGGGCCGCTGAGCAAGCTAAGCAGCTCCTGGACTCGGCGACCAACATGCCTGCCTATCTGTACTATCTGGAGCCCGAACAGCTCGATGCCGAAGCAGGTCAAGGCCTTGTCGTCTTGGGCGAGCGCCTCACCACCTCACGGAAGCGGCTCCTGACCGAAGCGGTCGATCTACTCGCTCCCATCTCCGGCGAAGGCGCCCGCCCCCACTTCCCACGCTCAGCGTTAGTGCACGGAACATTCCTCGCCAAGGCATATCTTCTGCTGGATGAGGCGGAACTGGCCGTACAGGCCGCACGTGCGGCATTGTCGCGCCTTGATGAGGTACAGTCGCTGCGCGGGCTAGATCAACTACGGCAGTTGCGTCCGCTTTTTATCCAGCATCGCCACAACCGCAGCGTCGCTGAGTTCCTACCCCACTTCGATCAGGCAATATCACAAGCATGAGTATTCGCATGGCTGGCCTCACCTCAGACCAGTCTGATGTCCGGGCCTTGCCCTACGATCACCCCGATGCTCTCGCCTTAGTGCATGCGTTGTATGACGACCAGATGGAGCGCTACGGCTATGCGGACCCGGCCGAGGCCCCGCCAGCCTTGTTCGTCCCACCGCAGGGACTGTTTCTGGTGTCCTACGTCGACGATGTCCCAGCAGCCTGCGGCGGTTTCCGAACCTACGCTCCCCGCGCAGCCACCGTGGAGATCAAAAAGATGTATACAGCGCCACCTCATCGCGGTCGAGGCCTGGGGCAGCGCCTGCTGGAGACACTTGAGCGCGCCGCTGTCGAGCACGGAGCCCAGTGGGCCATCCTGGAAACAGGGGTCCGCAACACCGCTGCGCTCGCCTTGTATGACAGGCTGGGCTACCAGCCAACCGACCGATACATACCAGGCCGGGATCCGGCGATCAACCGCGCGTTCATCAAAGACCTGACGCACGCCAGCGGTTGAGCAGATCGCGCTCTCGTTGGGGGTCTATCCCGTGTTCGGCGTGGCGCTCGTGCGGGACCGCGATCCCTCCTGAGGCCATCCACTGCCAGGTATCCCCCACCGTCTCGGCGAGCGGCCGGCACGCCAGTCCCTCGGCCTGGGCTTTGTCTACGTTCATCTCCCAGGCTGTAGGCAACGTGCGCCACAGCGGGAGCTCTGTCCATTCACGTACCCCTTGATCGACCAGCCACTTTTCATCCACCCACACCAGTTCAGCCGTGGAACTGGTTACCTGGCGGCATGCACGCAGCATCCCGCCATAGGACTCCCTCCCGCGTGGCGCAGCAACGTTGTAGACCCCCGTGCGACCGCGCTCCACCAGATGAAGCACAAACCCGGCAACGTCACGCACGTCGATGGGCTGAATTGATCGACTCGCTGGAGCGGGAGCTAGTACGGATCCACTGCGGCGGATGCGTCGCAGCCACCATGGCAACCGCCCGACGTATTCACCCGGCCCCAAGATCACATGTGAGCGAAGAAACAACGCGCGCTCGCCGAACTCTCGACGAATCGCCAGTTCGCACCCCACCTTGAGCGGACCGTAAGCATCCGCGTCCCACCGACGCGTCCCAGGATCGAGATCAGGATCGCCATGCCACAGTAAGGATGATTCATCCACTGGCTCGTAAGGCCACCCGCAATAGACCGAAATGGTGGACAGAAAGACGAAGTACGAGGTTGCGTCGGCCACAGCTCGAGCCACGTTCCGTACCAAAGCTGGAATGGCACCCGCCACATCAACAACAACGTCCCACTGGTTGCCGCGGAGCCTGTCCAGTGGAGTTGGCCCGGTTTGGTGGACGCCTGGTCTCTGGGGAACCCTGGTCCCCGGAAGAAGGAGTCTGCTGTGCCGAACAACTATCCGCCGGAGTTTCGCCGGCAGATGGTGGAGCTGGTGCGCGCGGGAAGGACGCCGGAGGA
>NZ_JBITMP010000112.1:0-9923 GCF_044466425.1 Nonomuraea sp. NPDC049400 | reverse complement strand
GAAGCGTAGAGAACTCCCATCATCCCAGGTCAAAGGGCACCTCGCCCTATTTCACGATTCTTTTGTCAGATCCTCAGCGGTGAATCCAGGCTAAGTGGGACATTTCCTTGTCAAATTCAAACTGAAAGTCCATCTCAAACTGAGACGGTGCGGAGTTCTCTGTCCCAGGATGCGGACGCTTGCGATTGCAATAGATTTCAATGTACTTGAACACCTCGCGCTGAACCCTTTTCCGGAGTCGGCCACGTGTGCAAGTAGATCAGTTCCTTGCTGATGGGCCCACTGAACGACTCCGACATCGCATCGTCGAAACATATCTCCGCATGCCCATCGCCAAGGCGAGATCCCTGAACGCGCCACCGATGTACTGCCCTGCGGCCCGGGGTCGGAATGAATGATCGTCTGGCCGACTTTTGGGCGCTGGCACTCGATGGCCATCTTCAGCGCCTCCGTGACGGGTTCGGCTCGCATATGGTCGGCCACGGAACAGCCGACCACCTTGCGCGTACACCCATCAACTCGATCCGACTCCCGGCGGCTTTTCCAGGCGTAATAATCCGACCGCGCCACCTCCAAGACCTTACACATCAGCGAAATCGGGATTTGCTCAGCGCGTGGCCAGCGGCGCTCGCCTTCCGCCAGACTCTGGATGAAGGCGAACTTCACCGGCTTTCCTTCGCGAACCACGCCCCGGCTTTTTAGAACCTCCGCTCCATCTTCAGCCGCCGGTCCTCCACGCGAAGCTCCTTCAGCTCCGCGCGGACCTCAGCGGTGAGCGGCTTCTCCTCGTTCTCGACCCGCCCGCTTCTTCGCCATATTCACCCAATTGCACAGTGTGTACTACGGCCCGAAGTGATCACCAACTCTACCGCCTCGGCCTTGAAGCTGTCGGAGTACTTCCTCCTGCCTGCTGCTTCCATTTCCACCCTCTTCTTTGGTTGCCCATCCGTTGGTGGAGAGAGTGTCTACAGGATCGGGAGTACTCCACAGGACGTCCTGGTCGGCGAGGCCCGCGTGAAAGCGGTGTGACACCCGGCAGGCGTCGGGGGTGGTTACCGAGGCGCCATCGTAGCCAGGGCGAATCGAGTGCGAAAAGTTCACCCCATCGTTGAACCGGGTCGGCGGCTACATCGTTTCGAAGATCAGCCAAACGCGGACAGCAAGCTCACGTCAACTCAGCGGGAGACTTCCAGTGACACTGCGTCTGAATTGCTCTGCTCTCGTCGATCTTCCTTCTGCGGATCGGATCCTGTTCCAGAGTTTCGGCGCCGGCCCGGAGGCCGCCCCGGCGTTCGACCGCATTCACCATGCCTTCGAGGCCCACGCCAAGGCCTCGCCGACCGCGACCGCAGTCACTCATCTCGGCGAGAGCATGACCTACCAGGAACTCGACCGCCACGCCGACCGCCTCGCCGCGTCACTCGCCCACCGTGGCGTTCGTCCTGGCGACCGCGTCGGCCTGTTCATGACACGGTCAATCCCGATGGTCGTGGGCATCCTCGCGATCTTGAAGGTCGGCGCGGCCTACGTGCCGCAGGATATCCGGATCACCCCGGCCGTTCACCTGCGCCACATTGTCGACACGGCCTCCGTCAAGGTGATCCTGACCTCCTCTGATCCGGCGCCGAGGATTCCCGCCGGCGATCGTCACGAGATCATCGCCGTAGACGAGGTCATCGCGGTGGACGACGTCATCGCGGTGGACGAGGTCCCGCGCTCGGGCGAGTGGTCCTCGCGAGTCCCGGGCGGGTCGGGCGAGGTGGCGGTGGTCATCTTCACCTCTGGGACGACCGGCCATCCCAACGGGGTCAACGTGACCCACGCCAACCTGTGCAACATCCTGCTGAACGAGCCGGGCTCCCTGGGAATCGGTCCTGGCACCAGGGTGGCCCAGATCCTCAACATCGCCTTCGACATGGCGGTTTGGGAGATCCTTGGAGCCCTGTCGCACGGCGCCACGCTCGTCATCCGCGGCGACGACATCGAGGAGACCGTGCGCGACGTCGATGTCGTCATCGCCACCCCGGGAATCTTGGGCTCCCTCGACGCCTCTCGGTGCCGCAACGTCAAGGTGGTCGCGGTCGCGGGCGAGCGCTGCCCCCGGCATCTGGCGGACACCTGGTCTAGCTTCAGCGCCTTTTACAACGCGTGCGGACCCACCGAGGTCACCATCGTCAACACGATGCAGCGCTACGACCCGCGGCGCCGTGTCCTGACCATCGGCAGACCGCTGCCCAACACCACGGTCTACATCCTCGACCAGAACGGCAGGCCATGCCCGATCGGCGAGATCGGCGAGATGTGGGCGGGCGGCGCTTGCGTGACCGCGGGCTATCTTGGAAACGACGTCGTGACCATGCAGAGGTACCGGCCCGATCCCTTCCGTGGCGGCGGCCATCTGATGTTCCGCACTCGCGACCTGGGCCGCTGGACACCGGACGGTGAGCTGGAACACCACGGCCGCACCGACGACCAGGTGAAAGTCAGAGGCTTCCGGGTCGAGCTGGACGCGGTCACCAGCGCACTGGAGCTGACCGCGGACTGCGCCCGCGCCACCACGGTCCTGCGCGAGGGCGAGCTGATCGGCTTCGTCAGCCCGGCGAGCGTGGACGTCGAGGCGGCGAGGAAGGCCGTCGAGCTGTCGCTGCCGTACTATTGCGTGCCCTCCCGCGTCGTGGCCGTGGACGAGCTGCCGATGACCGATCGCGGCAAGGTCGATAAGAACGCCCTGCCCGACCTGATCGACCCGCTGATCGACCCGCTGATCGACGTGGTCGCATGACGGTCGTGCGCTCCTTGCCGGATGCGCTCGAACTGCCTCCGCCGCGCTCGGCGATCAGGAGCCTGGGCAGTGGCCGGCGCTGCATGCACTACAACCGGCTCGCCGCCGTCGTGCTGGCCGTCAACACGGGATTCCTCGTCCACGCGATCACCGCCGGCTGGTGGGCCGACCCGAGCACCCTGTCCCTCCTGGTGGTCGCCAATGTCACCCTGGCCGTGCTGATCCGCCAGCAGTACGTCATCAACCTGCTCTTTCACGTGGCCACCGATGCCCCCGTCCGCTGGCCGCTGGCGGTCCGGCGCATTCTGGGAAAGGTCTACCATTTCGGTGGACTACACGTCGGCGGGGCGGTCGCTGCCACCCTGTGGTTCGCCTTCCTCACCGGGGTGATGACCGTGCGCCCCGCCGGGGTCTCCGCGGGACTGCTCACGCTCGCGTACGCGATCCTGGCGCTGCTGGTCGCGATGGTGGTTTTCGCGCTGCCCTCGCTGCGGGCGCGGCTCCACAACGTGTTCGAGGTCGTGCACCGCTTCGGGGGCTGGACGGTGCTCGCTCTGTTCTGGGCGCATGCGCTGCTGACTGCGGCCCACCAGGCGACGTTCTGGGCGCTCACGGCCATCACCCTCAGCGTCGCGCTGCCGTGGCTGCGCCTGCGGCGCGTGCCTGTCCGGATCTCCAGGCCGTCGTCGCACGTGGCCCTGCTCGGGTTCGACTACGGCGTCACGCCCTTCGCGGGCTCGTCGACCACCGTGAGCCGTAACCCGCTGCTTGAGTGGCACTCCTTCGCCAATGTGCCCACCCCCGGCAGGAACGGCTTCCGGCTCACCGTCTCGCGGGCCGGCGACTGGACGGGGTCACTGATCGACGACGGTCCCTCTCACCTGTGGGTCAAGGGCATACCGACGGCCGGCGTCGGCAACATCGACAAGCTGTTCGCGCGTGTCGTCTGGGTGGCCACGGGCAGCGGCATCGGCCCGTGCCTGCCGCACCTGCTGTCCCGCGACACGCCGTCGCGGCTGGTCTGGTCGACACGGCACCCCCGCACGACATACGGCGACGAACTGGTGGAGGAGATCCTCGCCGTGCAGCCGGACGCCGTCGTCTGGGACACCGATGCCAAAGGCAAGCCCGACCTTCTGGCCCTGGCCTACCGGGTGTATGTGGAGTTCGATGCCGAGGCGATCATCTGCATCTCCAACAAGAAGACCACATGGCACCTCGTCGAACAACTTGAGATGCGGGGTGTCCCCGCGTACGGAGCGATCTGGGATTCCTGACCTGACAGCGCGTGATCTCTGGAGGACGATCCATGGCTTTTCGAACACTGACGGTCGACGACAATGATGAGATAGTCACGCTCGCCATTGACAGGCCCAGCGTGCTCAACGCCCTGTCCCGGCAGACCCTCACCGAGCTGCAACGCTTCCTCACCGGCCTGACCGGCTTCCGCGGGATGATCCTCACCGGTTCGGGAGAACGCGCCTTCGTCGCCGGTGCCGACATCCGGGAGATGGCGGCGATGACGCCGGAGGAGGGCGAGGAATTCGGCAGGCTGGGCCAGGAGGTCACCCGGCTGATCGAGGCGGTGCCGTTCCCGGTGATCGCCTGCGTGAATGGGTACGCGCTCGGGGGCGGGTGTGAGCTGGCCATGGCCTGCGACTACATCTACGCGACGGCGGACGCCGTATTCGGCCAGCCGGAGGTACGGCTCGGGCTGATCCCCGCCTTCGGCGGATGCGTGCGGCTGCAACGTCACGTCCACCCCGGCCGGGCCAAGGAGATGATCTACACGGGTCGCAACGTCGATGCCGAGGAGGCCCTGCGGATCGGGCTGGTCAACCGGGTGTTCGTGACCAGGGAGGAGATGCTGAAGGCGGCGTACGAGTCGTTAGCGCTGGTCTCAGCGAACTCGCCGATCGCCGTGGCGTTGTGCAAGGAGGCCGTCAACGACTCGCGCGGCCGGGAGATCGGCGCCGCGCTCGACATCGAGGCGCGCGCCTTCCGCCGCACGTTCACCAGTGAGGACATGCGCGAGGGCACGCAAGCCTTCTTGAGCAAGCGGAGGCCCGTTTTCCCGGGAAAGTAACCCCCTACTCACATAGGTGTGGACATGACCGACGCGCATGCGGCACTCCTGCGGGCGCTGTACGACGAGCACGCGCCCGCGCTGTGGCGCTTCGTTGTCCGCTTGACCGGCGACAACCAGTTCGCCCATGACGTCGTCCAGGAAACGCTGCTACGAGCCTGGAAGAGTCCGGAGGTCTTCCACAAGGGTGAGACGGCGTCGCGCGCCTGGCTGTACACCGTGGCCAGGAACGTGGTGATCGACCATAGCCGCAGCGCTCAGGTGCGCCGGGAGGTCGGCACCGACCGGCTCCCAGAAACGTCCAGCGCCGACCAGATAGACGCCACACTCGACGCCTGGCTGGTCACCGACGCCCTTGCGCAACTGTCGGAGAACCACAGAACCGTCATCGTGCGCACCTATTATGGCGGCGAATCCGTCGCCGAACTCGCCGACAGGCTCGACCTGCCGCCCGGCACGGTGAAGTCGAGACTGCACTACGCTCTCAGGGCCCTGCGACTCGCGCTGCAGGAAAGGGGGGTTACCACCCATTGATGTCCTCAACGGATCCGTACGCGGAATGGGACGCGGCGTACGTCTTCGGGGCCCTGTCACCCCGCGAACGACTCGAGTACGAAGAGCACCTGAGCGGATGCGCCGCCTGCTCGCAGGCGGTCGCCTCGCTCGCCGGCATACCCGGCATCCTCTCGGCCGTCCCGGCGGATCGCGCCCTGCGCCCGCCGCAAGCCGACCCCTCGCCTGCCGAGGTGCCGGCGAGTCTGCTGCCCGAGCTGATGGACTCCAGCCGGCGGGCCCGGCGGTGGGGCCGAATACGTGCCGGCGCGCTCGCCATCGCGGCGGCCCTTGCCGGGGTGATGGCGTCCCCGCTCCTGCCCGAGCGGCAGGAGGCCGCCCTGCCGATGCTGCAGAAGATTCCCAGCCCTGTCACCGCCGAGGTGCGCGTCATCCAGGAACCCTGGGGCACCCGAGTGGAGGTGACCTGCCGTTACGCCATGCCCGCCGACCCGGCCCCGCCCAAGACGTTCGAGTACGCCATGTACGTCACCGACCTTCTGGGCAGCAGCACCAGGCTGGCCACCTGGATGGCGTCGCCCGACACCACGACCATGCCCGTCGGCACGACCGGGCTGACCAAGAAGCAAATCAGGAGCATCGACGTTCGGCTGACCAAGGACGGGCGCATCCTACTCGACAGGCACCTGTAGCGACCGACTCCTCGGGGCCCCGACGGCGAGACCAGGCAGCCCGTGGTCGTTTTCGTGCACGGATTCTCCAACAACCGGATGGAGAACCGCTCCTTCGTCCAGATAGCCCGGAGTTTGGCGGCGGACGACATCGCGCCCGTCTCCTACGCCCGCCGCTATCTCGACCACGACGATGGCAACGCTGAACTGGAGATCGTGGCGGGCACCACCACGGCAGGGGGATCTGAGCGGCCGTCCCCGAGGTTGAGCTCAAACCAACGGCCGTGGGGGAAGGCTCAGAGCCTGCGAGGACCCGGGCCGGTCTCGGCGAGTACGTCGCCCGGGTTCAGCAACGCGCACGCCTTCATCGACAGGCAGCCACAACCGATGCATCCGTTGATCTCGTGGATGAGCCGGTCCAGTGCCCGGCGGCGTTCCTCCAAGAGCTCCTTCCAGACGCGTGAAGCCCGCTTCCAGTCATCAGCGGTCGGCGCACCGTCGGCCGGAAGCGCGGCAAGAGCCGTCTTGACGTCCGACAGGGGCAGCCCGAAGCGCTTCGCCGCGCTGATGAGGGAGACCCGCCGCAGGACATGGCGAGGATATCGGCGTTGGTTGCCCGCGGTGCGCGTCGAGGTGAGGAGCCCTTGATCCTCGTAGAAGCGCAAAGCCGACACGGCAACCCCGCTGCGTCTGCCGACCTCGCCGATCGTCAGCAGTTCCTCTACACCTTGTGCCGACGGCGTCGGTTCCACGTCCCCTCCTCTGCTTTCTCAGCCAGAAATCTCAAGTGGGCTTGAAGTATAGGCGCGTCACCCGGTGCCGGCCTGTCCAGCTCGGTGACTTGGAAGCATTAGTTGCTCTCGGTGGCCGAGGACGGCTCACTCCACGAGGTTTCCCGGCAACCCCGCGCGGATCACGGCAGACGGTCACGGCCGCCCCCGGCGTACAGGCGTCAGCCGGCCATCGCGTGCCGCTGTCGTGTGAGGCCGTGTGTCAAAGGTCACAGCGCCGAGACGGTCGCATAGCTGGACCTCAAGTGCGCTTTAGGGCATACGGTCGAGTTCGTCGAAGGGAGCGTCATGACCTACGTCGTCGCCCAGCCATGTGTGGACGTGAAGGACCGTGTGAACGTGCGGTTCTTCGACAACAACGGCTCGCCGGGCGGCGAAGGGTGACCAGCGAGTTCGCCGAGCGCTTCAAGGCGGGGTTTCGACGGCACGCCGCCGGTGTCACGATCGTTGCCGCCTCGACTGAGAACGGGCCCGTCGGGGCGACCGTCTCCAGTGTGACGTCAGTCAGCGCGAGTCCGCCGATGCTGTCCTTCTCGATGTCCCGGTCAGGCAGGTCCGGCCCAAAGCTGGTCGAGAGCTCGCGACTTGTGGTTCACGTGCTGGCGGCATCGCAGGCGAAGGTGGCGGCGGCGTTCGCCGATCGCTCGGCTCCCCGTTTCACCGCCGAGCAGGGCTGGATCGTACGAACAGGCCATCCACCGGTTCTCGACGGAGCCATGGCCGGCTTCTACGGGCGGGTCGTGCGTGTGCTGGCGGCCGGGGAAGCCTGGCTGGTTCTGGTCGAGGTCGACGAGGTCAGCCTCGGCGACGGCGCTGCACCCCTTCTGCACCACGACCGCCGCTTCTGGTCGCTCGGCGAAGCGCTGGGCCCCGCCGTCCATGCCGGACCCGCCCAGACCCTGCGGCCCCTCTGATCCGCCCCTATAGCCATCATTGAAAGGAAATTTCGTTATGCGCCTCTTCGCGCCCACTCTGACGGTCTCCGCGCACTGCGACCTGCCCTGCGGCGTCTATGACCCCGCGCAGGCGCGCATTGAGGCCGAGTCGATCAAGGCGATCATCGCCAAGGCCGCGGACAGCGACGACCCCGACTTCCGCACCCGTGCCATCGTGATCAAGGAGCAACGCTCCGAGCTGGTCAAGCACCACCTGTGGGTGCTGTGGACCGACTACTTCAAGCCCCCGCACTTCGAGAAGTACCCCCAGCTCCACACTCTCTTCAACGAGGCGACCAAGCTCGCCGGCGCGGCCGGGACCAAGGGCACGCTCGACGCCGAGGCAGCCGACCGGCTGCTGGCCAAGATCGACGAGATTGCCAAGGTCTTCTGGGAGACCAAGAACGCCTGACAGGCCGTGATGGGGGTCTCCTTCGCGCCGCCATCCGGAGAGCATAAGACAACCGCATCACAAAGCACCACTGCGGCGGAAAGCGCAGGGCCATCGGCTGGTCCTGCGCTTTTTGCCGCTGGTCTGCCACGGGGAAGGGCGGCGCCGGCCCCTCCGGGATTCACTTCCGGGAAACACCGCGCGAAAGGGGTCGAGCAACTGATGCAGGCGATGATCGCCGAGGCCGCTGCCCGAGGGCAGGTCGACCTTGACCTGGTCAGTGTGGACTCCACCACCGCCCGTGCCCACCACCACGCCGCCGGGATGGTCCTGGACGGAGAGTTGGTGAAGGCGCTGGAGGAGGCCACCAAGCAGGAAAAGGGGCTACGCCAAAGGGGCAAAACCCCCAAGACGGCCGGGGCGGCGGACCCGACGAAGACCGGGACGGGGATGGGGGCGGACGCCGGCGGTTACGACTGCGGCGCAGAATACGGCTGAAGGCGGCCGAGCTGGGCCGGTCGGGGGGTGGGCTGACCAGCAAGGTCCATCTGTCCGCCGACCGGCGATGCCGTCCGCTGTCCTTAGTGCTGACCCCGGGCCAAGCCGGCGACAGCCCGCAGTTTCGCGCCGTGCTGTCCCGGATCAGGGTCCGCCTGCCTGTCGGCCGCCCGCGCACCCGCCCGGGAGCGGTGGCCGCTGACAAGGCCTACTCCTCCCGCGGCAATCGCGCCTACCTGCGCCGACGCGGCATCAAGGCGGTCATCCCGGAGAAGAGCGACCAGGCGGCGCACCGCAAGAAGCGCGGCTCCCGCGGTGGCCGCCCGATCAGCCATGATCCAGATCTCTACAAGCAGCGCAACACGGCGGAACGCTGCATCAATCGGATCAAGGAGTGGCGAGGACTGGCCTTCCGCTTCGACAAGCCCCCCGAAAGCTACCTCGCCGGCCTTCATCTACGCGGAGCCATCTTGTGGATCCGAAGCCTTCAACCCATCTGAAGATCCGAAGTCCCGTGCAGGCCCGAGGTGTGCATCCAACCGATCAGTTCATCGGCCAGGCGTACTCGAACTCGGGCAGCTCGAAACCCTGCTGGAAACGGCATATCCGCTCGTCCGTGCGGCGTGCGCCGTGTCGTTCGTAAAAGGCGATGGCGCGCGTGTTCGCACTGAGTACCTCCAGATAGACCTCCCTGCCGGGGTGCTCGTCCGCCGCCCACGCCAGCCCCCGCCGTAGCAGTTGCGTTCCAATGCCTGAGCCTATGCTCACCGGCCGCACGTGGAGGTTGTCAAGCAGGATCCGCTCATCGGGAGCCGGAAACAGGTAGACAAAGCCAAGCAGCTCTCCATCGTCGTGAGCGACGAACAGCCCTGAACCCTGCACAGGCGAAGCCAGCCGTTCCCGCCACAGCGTGAGCCGGTCATCGGTCAGGGGCCCGTTCAGGAAGCTGTCGGGCATGATCCCCGCATACGCCGAACGCCAACTGTCTACGTGCAGAGCAACGATAGGGACAACGTCGTCAATTGTGCCGTTTCTAATCTCCATGGCGCAGAGCATCCCATAGGGGAACGAGCTGGGGCGCGGGAGGCTCTGATCCAGCGATGACCCACCAAGCTGAATGATCAGCGCTGAACAACCTCATGATTCAAACCTCATACAGGTCCTAGGTAGCTGGTGTAAAGCGGTCGATCCCGGCCGGTTGCATCTCGATCGCGATCTGCTGAGCCGGGCCTGTGATCGAGCTTGGTGGCCCGATC
>NZ_JBITMP010000111.1:0-11007 GCF_044466425.1 Nonomuraea sp. NPDC049400 | reverse complement strand
GCAGCGTCATGCGATGGCCCACCCCAACCGCATCGGGGACATTACGGGCAAACCGCGGAGCCACTCACACAACACAGCCCGCTGACGAATCGAGGTTGGCTCGGGTAATCGTCGCGGCAGGGCGGCGTTCGACACGTGAAAGTTTCAGAGATCTCGAAAGCTTCTGGGTATCTATGGCAAGCTCACGATTTCGTGAGAGCGCCGTGAGAACTTCGGGGCTCGTCGGAGCCGGGCAGTGCTGTCATGATTCTTGAGATGTCGTCGCGAATCCCGAAGGAGAGTCAATGGGCAAAGCTCGGTCGTTGGCCGTCACCGCGGCGCTGGCTGCTGGCCTGACACTATCGGTGGGGACGGCCCCCGCTCAGGCCGACAGCATCAGGTACGTCTACTACCTCTACTCCGACTGCATCAATGGCGGGAACCTCGGCATTCAGTGGGGATGGTGGACCTCCTACAGCTGCGTCTACATGGAGACCTACGGGCCGAAATGGGCATTGTGGGCCTGACCGTTCGCTGACGGCATTTCTTCGTACGCCATCCGCGATTAAGGCCGGTCCCGGACGCTTTCACGGGGACTGTCTAGATGTTGTTGTTCTTACAGTCCCGCTCAAGACCGCCGGAACAGCTTCGCGATCACCACGACCGCACCGGCATCGGCGTGATCCTCATCGGCATGCCCGGCATCGTTCTCTCGCCGGTTCAGCCGTGTTGCGATCCACCAGCCTCGGCGTGGCTCTTGAACCAGATCATCTTGCGACCAGTCTCTGCGGACGCGTCCCGGTTGTAGTCCTCGATGCGGTCCAGGCAGTAGCCGAGCCGCTTGGGGATGGCCGCGCTGGCGGTGTTGGCCTCGTCGCAGCGAATCTCGATTCGCTCAATCCCGGGTAGTGCGAGTCCGGTCTCGGTGAGAGCCCTGGCCGCTCTGGTGGCCAACCCCTTGCCGGTGTGGTCGGCGTGAAGCCAGTAGCCGAGCTCGAGGGCGCCTGGCCCGACTCGGGCATGCAGACCCACGGTGCCCAGTGGCCGCTCGCTGTCCGGGGCGAAAATGCCGTAGACGTAGGCCTCACCCGTGTCCCACTGGCTGATCGTCGATGTGATGAAGGACTTCTGGTCGCTGAGCTGTGGCCGCTCGGCGGCCCAGGGCATCCACGTATGCAGGATCTCGAAGGACTCCAGGACGGCCATGTGCAAGGCCGGGGCGTCGGTGGGTGTCCAGCAGCGCAGCAGCATGTCGTCGAGTGTGATGCGTTTCGGGGGCCTCATGTCCCGATCATGGAGTGAGGCGTTCGACGCCGCTTCCGAAGTCGACACCGAGTTCGTGAAGATTTCCCGTGACAACCGTCAGGAGCAGGTGATGGTTCCGTCGTCCCGGCGGGTGCGTCGATGATCGGCTAGGACTTGCACGCCGTCACGAGACCGGTCGAGCTCAAGGAGGGCTGCGTCGCGTTGCAGCCGAGCATCCCGCGCCGAAAGCCGCGCAGAACGCGATGATCTGGCCGAACGGCAGCGCCGCTACGACGAAGACCGCGACCGGCTCCAGACCCAGCGGGACCTGCCCGCCTGTCAAGTCACCGCCGACACCCGACTGGAGACCACCGCCGCACGGCAGACTGATGCCACGCAGTGCCCTCTCTCGAGGGGGTAGGGTCTCTGCTGGATGTCGTGGATCCGTACTGACATCCGCCGGCACCCGACGCTGACATTCCATGGCAGAACTGCAGGTCATCTGCCCGTCAGCAGATGGCACTATCGCCACGACGTGTCAGGGGAGCGAAGGCCTTCTTCGCGCAGGTCTAGCTGTCGAAACGCTTCAGGACTGCCAGAGAATCGCTTACTGACGCAGGTGCCAGACGGGCGACACGGAGGGCTGGCTACGGCGCGAATTCGCCCTGAATATGGCACTCACCTGCGAAAAGGGCCTCCAGGAGCCGCGAGGGCGCGGCCCTTGAAGCGGCCTACTCAGAGGATCTTGCTGACACCTTGTGGCACTCCCACTGACACCAAGCGGCATATCCCCAGGACAACTTCGTGGCAATTGTCCCGTCTCAACCGAGTTGGCGTAGCAGCGATACTCTGACCTGCGGCTCGCCAACTCATTTGAGACAACGTGAATGTGAGTGTCTCAACGATCATGGCGTCCAGCAGTGAACGTCTCAGATCACCTGGCGTGTGATCGTGGAATGGCGAGGTCCTGGCCCTCGGCCCGGGCGCCGAGGCGTGACTCATCGAGGCCGCGGCTACCGTCGCCGTCTCCTTCAAGGCCGCGAACCACCGACCGGCACTTACCGCCTGGCCCGTGATGGAAGAGTCGCTGTCCCCTGGACTTGGGAGGATCTAGACTGGCCGCTACCCTGAGTTACTGACACCTCATGTTGCTTAACGCTGACAATTTCCGGTCGCTCAGCAGCATGGCCAAGTCCTCCAGCGTCACACCAGCGCCCACAGGGTGTCCACCTTGCCGACGCCTCGCGTGGTCCAGCCGCGGTGGACGTCCACGACGTGCTCCTCGTCGGACCGCAGGAAGATCGGATCGGCCTGGAAGCCGGCCTTGCCGAACTCGGTGAAGAACGCGGCCACCTCCGCCACCCCATGCTTGACGCCGGACAGGGGGATGGCCGGGATCCTCGACGTCGTCGGACAGGCCGACCGTTCCGGTGCGGCAAACACCGATCGTGTTTGTGCGCCTACCTCAAGGTATGAGCGCGCTGCGTTAACGGAACGGTCGTGCCAGGCTGGACGGGCGACATCTCGAAGACGGGAAACGTTTACGGATCATCAATCCGAGATCACCCCAATAGCAGCCGACGATCTTTACGTTTGCGGCGTTTGTGCACTGCCCCCCACCGCATGTGGAAGGACATCAATGCGCAATTCCGCTCGGGCATTCATCGTCGCGTTAGCGACCGCCCTGGCACTCAGCAGCGCGAACGTGGCCGGCACCCCCGCCTTCGCGCAGGACGGCGACGCCACACTGGCCGCCCTCACCCAGGTCGTCCCCGAGATCGTCGAGGAGGCCAAGACCGTTCCGCCGACCGAGATCCCCGACGGCGATGTGCAGCGGCCCTTCGCCGCCGCGACCGACCCCGGCCACACGCTGTCGGTGAACGTCAGCGAGGAGACGATCGGCATCGGCATGCCGGACGCCACCGGCGCCGGCAACCAGCCGCTGCCCGGCCTGGTCACCTACGCAGCCCGGCAGCCCAGCGTCACCTTCGCCCACCAGCGCACCGGCCAGATCGCCCGGGCGCTGACCGTCATCCACGACGCCTCGGCGCCGACCGAGTACCGCTTCCCGATCAGCGCGCCCGAGGGCAGCATGCTCGAGGTCGAGGACGACGACGGCACCGTCCTGATCTACAACAACGACTTCTACCTCGCCGAGATCGACCTGCCCTGGGCCAAGGACGCCAACGGCAACCCGGTGCCGACCAGCTACCGGGTGGAGGGCATGACGCTCATCCAGACGGTCAACCACGCGGGCGCCGCCTACCCCGTGGTCGCCGACCCGGCACTCAAGCTGCAGTGCGAGTGGTGGAAGGCCATGTGCCGGCTCATCTTCTCCAAGAGCCTCACCAAGAAGATCTACAACGTCTGGCTTGTCGCGGGCGTCGCCGGCGCCATCGAGGCGCTGAAGGGCGCCTGCGACAAGCTCAAGGGCAAGGCCAAGCTGATCTGCAAGATCGCCTACACGGCGGGTGGCGCGTCCGTCATCTACAAGATTCGGGAGGCCGCCAACAAGAAGCAGTGCTTTGCCATCCGGTTCCAGGCTCCGGGCATCGTCTGGTACGAGGTCCGCAAGAAGAGCTGCCAGAGCAAGTAACCCCCGCTTCGAACTGACGCCCCCGCCGGGCTTCGGCGGGGGCGTCGCCCTACCCGCACACCTCCGGAGCTCTCATGCCTGCTCGTACGCCACGGGCCCTCGCCGGTGGCCTCGCCCTCCTGCTTCTTCCCTTGGCCGCGCCCCCGGCCGCCGCCGAACCCCCGGCTCCCACCGCCGCCTCGCAGGCCCCCGCGAACCCGGCCGACCCGAGCGACCCCGCCTCCGCGGCGGCCGACCCGAGCGACCCCGCCCGCGTCGCGGCCGAGCCGAGCGCGCCCGACGAGGCCTCCGCCCGGCTGTCCGCCCGCCTGACGGGCGGGCGGGTCGAGGTGGCCGACGCCCGTACCGAGACGACCACCACCTACGCCAACCCGGACGGCACGCTGACGGTCGACACGTTCGCCGGCCCGGTCAGGTTCCGCAGGGACGGCGCGTGGGCGCCGGTGGACATCGCGCTCACCAGGACCGCGTCGGGCGAGATCGCGCCGCGCGGCCACGGCAGGGCGCTCAGGTTCGGCGGCGGGCGGCCCGGCCCCGGCGCCCGGCAGGCCGGCGCGGCCGCGCTGACCGACCTGATCACGATCGGCGAGGGCAACAGCAAGGTCACCATGCAGTGGAAGGGCGCGCTGCCGGCGCCGAGCCTGTCCGGTGAGACGGCCACGTACCCGGACGTGCTGCCGGGGGCCGACCTGGTCGTCACCGCGACCCGGACGGGCGCCGAGCAGTTCCTGGTGCTGAAGTCGCGCCCGGCGGCGCCGCTGACGTACACGCTGCGGCTGAAGGCGGCGGGCCTCACGCCGCGCGCGGCCAAGGACGGCGGGGTGGAGCTGACCGACGCCAAGGGCAAGGTCGCCGTCACCATCCCCGCGCCGGTCATGTGGGACGCCGCCACGCACCCGGTCTCCGGCGAGCACCTGCGGCGCGCTCCGGTGGACATGAAGGTTTCCGGCCGCGACCTCGTCCTCACCCCTGACCCGGCCTTCCTGAACGACCCCGCCACGACGTACCCCGTCACTGTGGACCCCTCGCTCAACCTGGGGCAGGTCTTCGACACGTTCGTGCAGGAGGGCTACGGCACCGACCAGTCGGGCGCCGACGAGCTGAAGATCGGCAACAACGGCAGCGGCCAGGTCGCCCGCTCGTTCATCACGTGGAAGACGCTCGGCCTCGCGGGCAAGAAGATCATCTCGGCCACGCTGAAGCTCTGGAACTACCACTCGTGGTCCTGCAACGCCCGCTCGTGGGAGGTCTGGTCGGCCAACAAGGCCTCCACGGCCTCGCGCTGGCCCGGCCCCGCGCTGGTCAAGGAGTACGTCTCCTCCAGCCAGACCAAGGGCCACGGCAGCGGCTGCGCCGACGGCTGGGTCACCGCCAACGTCACCTCGCTGGCGCAGTACTGGGCCGACCAGGGCTACAAGGAGTCCGGCATGGGCCTGCGGGCCACCAGCGAGTCGGACGAGTACGCCTGGAAGCGGTTCAACTCGGGCAATGCATCATCCCACGTGCCGGTCATCTCGGTGACGTACAACTCCTACCCGAGCACCCCGGTCTCCACGTGGCTGGCGCCGTACAGCGACTACGGCGGCGTCCGCTGGACCAACACGCTCACCCCGCAGCTGCGCAACCACGTGCGCGACCCCGACGGCGGCAACGTGCGCGGCAAGTTCGACCTGTACCAGGGTTCGACGATGCTGATCGACGACCTCTACGGCGCGTACGTGGCCAGCAACGGCTTCTCCGGCGCGAACGTGCCGGCGGGTAAGCTGGCCACGGGCAAGACGTACACGATCCGGTCGTGGGCCCATGACGGCTCGCTGACCTCGAAGGCGTACCAGACGGCGACGTTCAACGTCGACACCGTCAAGCCCGCCGCGCCCAAGGTGGCCTCCGCCGACTACCCGAACGACGGCAGCTGGCACGGTGACGCCGGCCAGGCGGGCACGTTCACCCTCACCCCCGCGAGCACGGACACCGGCTGGATCGCCTACAAGCTCGACGCGGGCGCCACCACGAAGGTGACCACGGTCGGCCCGGCCGTCACCGCCAAGGTGACCCCGGCGACGACGGGCGCGCACACGCTCAGCGTCTACACCATCGACAAGGCCGGCAACGCCTCCCCGACGACGTCCTACACCTTCAACGTCGGCTCCGGCGCGGCCGTGGCCTCGCTCACCGCGCCCGTGGACGGCCTGCGCAGCACCGGCAAGGTGCCCCTCGCGGTGATGGGCACGGCGTTCACCCAGGCCACGTTCCAGTACCGGCGCTCCGCGACCGACGCCTGGGCCGACCTGCCCGTCGCGAACGTCACCGGCGTGGACGGCAAGCCGCTCACCGCCTGGCCCGTCCCCGCCCCCGGCAAGCTGTCCGGCCTGACCTGGGACGCGGGCACGCAGCTCGGCGACGCCGCGGTGCAGGTGCGCGCGGTCGTGTCCGGCGCGTCCACGGCGCAGTCCGACCCGGTCGAGGTCGTGGTGGACCGCCGCGCCACCCGGGCCGCCACGAAAGAGGTCGGGCCGGGCGTGCTCAATCTCCAGACCGGCGACTACCGCCTCAGCACCACGGCGGGCGGCCCCTCCGGCCTGACGCTCACCCGCACGGCTTCCTCCCGCGACGCCGCCTGGTCGCTCCCGCTGCCCACGCTCAAGGAGACCTCGCCCACCTCGGTGGAGGTGACGCGGGCCGACGGCGCGCCGGTGCAGTTCACCAGGACGGCGGACGGCTGGAAGCCGGAGCCCGGCGCCGAGCACCTGACCCTTACCGGCGCCTACACGCTCACCGACGCCCGCGGAGAGGTCACCGCCTTCACCAAGCAGGGCGACCTGTACGTCCCCGAAGGCCACGTCCACGACCAGGGCCGGCTGAAGTCGATCACGAGGTCGGGGCGCACGCTGGACCTCGGTTACGACTCGGCGGGGCGCCTCACCACCGTCTCGCTCCAGGGCACGGTGATCGCCCAGTACGGCTACGACAGCGCGGGACGGCTCGCCGAGGCGTGGGACCCGCGGATCAGCCCGGCGCTGAAGACCCTCTACGGCTACGACGCCGCCGGCCGCGTCGCCTCCCTCACCCCGCCCGGCGAGCTGCCATGGACCTTCGTCTACGCGGCCGACGGACGGCTGCGCACCGTCACCCGCGCCACGCTGAAGCCCGGCACCTCCGACCAGATCGCCGGCGAGGCGAAGACCACCGTCACCTACGGGGTGCCGCTCACCACCGCGAGCGGCGGTCCGGCCGACGTGACGGCCAAGGAGGTGTCGGCGTGGGGGCAGGCCGTGGCCCCCGTGACCGCGACGTCGGTGGAGCCGCCAGGGCTCGCCGCCACGGTGACGTACCTGGACGGGTCGGGCAGGGCGGTCAACGTGCTGACGCCGGGCGGGCATCTGTCCGCCACCGACTACGACCGGTTCGGCCACACCGTACGGGTGCTCACCGCCGCGAACCGGGAGCTGTCGCAGCGCGACATCACCGACTATCGGCTCGCCGAGCTCGCCATCACCGGCTACGACCCCGAGGAGCGCGCCGAGCTGCTGTCCACCCGTTCCGTCTACGACGCCACGGGGCGGCGCAAGCTGACGGAGCTGAGCCCGGTCCACATCGTCAACCTCGAGTCCGACGTGGACGACCTGCCCGCCGGGTACGCCATCGGCGCCAGAACCCGCACCGTCTACACCTACGACGAGGGACGCCCGGCCGGCGCGACGGCCCGCGACCTGCCTACCACCGTCAAGACCGGCGCGGTGATCGTCGGCCGGGAGACCAAGCCGGACGCGGACGTCAGGACCACCTCGATCGCCTACGAGTGGGCCACCGGACAGCAGGCCGGGACGGTCCGCGACCCCGGCGGCAAGGCGGTCGCCGTCCCGGCCGCGAACCCCGTGCTCTACACCGCGACCGGCAGCGCGCCGTGCGGCGGGCGGCCCGAATGGGCGGGCCTGGTGTGCCAGGACGGCGGGCGCACGTACACCCACGACGCCGCCGGCCTGCCCGCCACGGTGACCGAGGGCGGCACGGTCACCACCCTCAAGCGCGACGCCGCCAGCCGCCTCACCGCCACCAAGGCGGGCGGGGAGGCCGAGATCGGCATCGGCTACGACCCCGCCACCGGCCGGCCGGCACAGCGGTGGCGCGGCACGGAGAAGATCGTCACGGCCTACGACCGCCTGGGCCGGGTCATCTCCCACACCGACGCCGACGGCGGCCAGACCCGCACCGAGTACGACGACCTCGACCGCCCGGTCAAGGTCACCGACTCCTCCCCGTCCACTAAGGTCTACGCCTACGACGCCAAGGCCGAGCCGCGCGGCCTGGCCACCTCGGTGACCGACTCGGTCGCGGGCACCTTCACCGCCCGCTACGACGCCGAGGGCCGCCAGATCGAGGGCGACCTGCCGGGCGGTCTGCACCTGCAGACCGGCTACGACGAGCGCGGCCAGAGCTACGCCCGCATCTACACCCGGGACGGCGTGGAAGGCCCGGTGATGATCGACCAGGTCGGCCGGAACGTCCACGGCCAGGAGGTGCTGAGCATGCGCACCGACCTCATGGCCGAGCGGCAGCTCGGCTACGACAAGGCGGGCCGGCTCACCTCGGCGCTGGACATGGCGTTCCCGAAGTGCACCCTGCGCCGCTACGACCACGACGGGGCGGGCAACCGGACCCGGCTGGCGGTGCAGTCGTCGGACGAGGACTGCCCGGTGGCCGACGACGCGGCCTCGGCGATCACCACGTACGGCTACGCCTCCGACGGCAGGCTGACCGGCGACGGCTACGCCTACGACGCGGCGGGCCGCACCACCTCGCTGCCCGGCGGGCGTACCATCGGCTACTTCGCGGACGGGCTGCCCGCCAGGCAGACCGCCGGCGAGCAGAGCCTGACCTGGACCCGGGACCCGGCGGGCCGGATCCGCTCGGAGACGACCGAGGCGGGCGCGGTCACCGTCCACCACTACGGCTCCGACGGCGACAAGCCCTCCTGGACCGCCGCGAACGGCACGATCGTCCGCAACGTCGCGGGCATCGGCGGCGAGCTGGCGGCGCTCACCGGGGCGGCCGGGTCGGTGCGCGTCCAGTTGCTCACCATCGGGGGCAGCGTCGGGACCGAGCTGGAGCTCGACACCGGCCTCGCCACCGTGATCGGGTACGACGAGCACGGCGTGCCGTCCCAGCCGGTGCGTTACGGCTGGCTGGGCGGGGCGTTCCGGCCGACCACACTGAACGGGACGGTCCTGGTGTCGGGCCGCGTGTACGACCCGTCGCTGGGCCGCTACCTGCAGCGCCCGTACTGAGCGATCGAGGAGGAGGGCGAGGCCGGCTCGCCCTCCTCCTCACGAGATGCGAAATCAGGCCGGGCAGACACCGGCGGGCCGGACCGACAGCACGGTGTGCGCGCGGGTCGCCGACTGCCTGGAGGACAGGGCGTAGTTGTAGGGCGTGCTGGTGACGCAGTACGCCACTCTGGTCTGGTTGGACACCTGGGTGACCTTGAGCCCGCCGGAGAAGGTCCGGCTGTCCCCCTCCTTGACGAGCACGGGCCGGGCCGACGACGCGCTCGGCTGCAGGCACAGATAGCCGGTCGGGCAGACGGCTGCGGCCTGGCTCGTGGCGGCGGCCGGGTGCGGGGCGAGGGCGGCGACGTGCCTGCCGTCGCGGAGGTGGCCGCGATGAGCGTGGTGACGCGGCGGCGCAGCGGTGCGGGCAGGACGCGGTTGAGCTTGACCAGCGCCCGGTCGGTCGGGACCCGGCGCCGCCACCTGCTCGTGCTTGCCGGAGGCCAGCGCGAGCGCGACGGCGACCGCTTCGTCGTCGGCGAGCATCAGTGGCGGCAGGCGTACGCCGCGGGCGAGCCGGTAACCACCGTGACGTTCCCCGACCGACTCGACCGGGGTGTCCATGCCGCGCAGCGCGGCGACGTACGGGCGGACGGCGCGGGCGTCGACGCCCAGCCGCCGCGTCAGCTCGTCGGCGGGTACCAGGCCGCGGTCCTGGAGGATCTCCAGCAGCGCGAGGACGGGTCGCCGGACGGGACACGATCCTCATGAGGGCAGAAAACGTCCACAATCCCTCCTAGCCTTGCGCCGCGACTGATCGCGATCCGAAAGGAGTCGGCTGGTGTCGACCAGCGTTCTCGTCGGCGGTTCGTTCCTGGGCGCGTGGGCGTGGGAGCGGGTCACGCCGCTGCTGACCGCGTACGGCCACCAGGTGCATCCGCTGATGCTCACCGGTTTCATGATCGCGAGCATCTGGGCCCGCCGGCCACGACGCTCACCACGCACGCCCGCGACATCACGGCCGCGATCGAATACGGCGGCCTGACCGAGGTGGTGCTCGTCGCGCACTCCTACGGCGGAGCCCCGGCCACGATCGCCGCCGGCACGATCCCCGAACGGCTCGCCCGCGTGGTCTACCTGGCCGCGCTGCTGCCCGAACAGGGCAAGAGCCTGTTCGACATCACGCCCGCGCCCGTCGTCGAGGCGATCACGCGGACCGTGCGGGACGGGCGGATCCCGTCATGAGTGACGAGGTGATCGACGCTGGCTTCGGCGAGCACGGGCTCACCCCGCAGGACCGTGCGTGGTTGCGGGCTCGCGGCGCCGGCCAGCCGATCGGCACCTACCAGGACCCCGCACCTGCCGACCTGAGCGCGGTGCTGAAGCTGCCCCGCACCTACATCGCCTGCGCGGGGTGACCCGGGCGGCCCGCCGAGCCTGCCGGGCGTGTACCTGATCACGCTGGAGGCGGGGCACTGGCCAATGATGACCGCGCCTGCGGAGCTGGTCCGGCTGCTGGACGAGGTGGCCCGGACATGATGCGTCGTAGAGACGATCGTCCGCACGTTCGCCAGTTGTTCGCTCTCGTCGGCATCCCGGAACGTCGCAAGGGCTAGCTTGACCTGGAACAGCACGGCGGCCGCAGCTGCGAGGGCGTCGCAGTCCGCGCCGCCCAGCGCATCCTCGCCCTGGCCACGGCGATCTGGCGCAACCACAAGACCGGCCAGCCGACCATGCGATCCCTGATCGCCTACGACGACTGAACACATCGGACTTGATCGTCTAGATGAGACACCGAGTGTGCGTGATCAGGCAGCCACGCCAACTAGTACTACAGTCATGTTTCGTGATCTATAGCTGGATCTTGTTGTGGCGTAGCCAGCGTTTCCAGTAGTGGCTGCTGCGGGCGCGGGCTTGGTG
>NZ_JBITMP010000110.1:0-11062 GCF_044466425.1 Nonomuraea sp. NPDC049400 | reverse complement strand
GAAGAAGACCAGAACGGCGCATCCCAACCCACCCAGGAGGCCGCCTAGCGATCACCTCGGCAGAGTCCCTGTCGCACTTGACTTGACACCTACCGGCACCCGACCACGCCTGCTGAGTACATGACGGAACGCAGGTCAGGAACGCACCAGCCGCGCGATGGCGTCGCTGGCCTCCTTGACCTTCGCCTCGGCCTCCGGGCCGCCCTGTCGGGTCGCTTCGGCGACACAGTGGGCGAGGTGCTCCTCCAGCAGGGCGAGGGAGAACGACTTCAGCGCGCTGGTGGCCGCGGAGATCTGCGTCAGGATGTCGACGCAGTACGTGTCCTCCTCGACCATGCGTTGCAGGCCACGGATCTGCCCCTCGACACGGCGCAACCGGGTGATGTGGTTCTTCTTGCCATGGCTGTATCCGGCCATATCCGCCCCTCCATCGGCGCCACCGCCCATGACCTTACCCATCTGCGGTATGTGAGACCGCATCGAAGATCACCATGACCAGGCGGTGAACGGCATCCTCGGACGGCAACTCCCTGGCCGCCGTAACCGCGTGCAAGCAATAGGTCGCGAGTTCGTCAGCGACGACGTCCGCGCGGAAGGCGCCTGTCCGGGCGCCTTCCGCCAGCAGGTCCCGTACCATGCCGTGAAGCTGCTGCTGAGCCTGGCCTACCTGCTCGTCGCGGTGCAGGAACGCCACCAGCGCGCCATCCCCATGCCCGCGGGACTGCCGCGAGATGTGCGCGTACGCCCCCAGTACGGCCCGCAGCCGCGCGGCGGGCTCGCCGGCCTGATCCCGTACCTGCGCCAGGTGTTCGAGGTGACCCGTGATCTGCCGTTCATGCCAGGCGAGCAGGATCGTTTCGACGTCAGGGAAGTACTTGTACAGCGTCGCGCGGCCGATGCCGGCCCTCTCCGCGATCTGGGACATCGTGACCGATCGCAGCCCGTGCTCGGCCACGAGCACCGACGTGTGCATGAGGATCGCCTCGCGTACGTCGCGGCGATGCGCCTCGATCGTCTCGTTCCACAGCCTCGGCACGGTCTGAGCATATGCGATGAGGGATCAATACACGATGTATTGACGGAGACAGCCTGTTTCGTAAAACATGGTCCGCATGCAGTCGCAACGACCATGGAGGTCAGACAGATGACAGAGCAACACATGCCACGCTGGGTGAAGGTGGCCGGGATCATCACGGCCGTTGCCGTGCTGCTCTTCGTCATCCTGATGCTCATGGGGGGCCATGGGCCTGGCCGTCACATGGGGGCCTCGGGCGAGGCCACTGCGGTCGCCACGAATCCCTTGGCCGCATGAGCCCCATGGCGCCTCGCCTGCGCAAACTGGCCCTTACGGCGCACGTCTGCGCCTCCGTGGGATGGCTGGGCGCGGTACTGGTCTTTCTGGCGCTGGCGGTCGTCGGCTTGGCCAGCCCGGACGCGCGGACAGTCCGCGCCGTCTATCTGGCGATGGAGCCGGCCGCCTGGTACGCCCTCGTGCCGCTGGCCGGAACCTCGCTGCTCACCGGACTCATCCAGTCCCTGGGCACCACGTGGGGCTTGTTCCGGCACTATTGGGTGCTGTTCAAGCTGTTGATCAACGTGGCTGCCGTTGTTGTCCTGCTGATGTACACCCAGACTCTGGGCTATCTGGCCGGCGTCGCGGCGGCCCCGGAGCCCGATCCTGAGGGGCTGCGGAGCCCTTCCGTTCTCATCCACTCCGTCCTGGCGGTGGTGCTGCTGCTCCTGGCCACACTGTTGGCCGTGTTCAAGCCGCGTGGCCGGATGAGGTTCGTCGCGTCCAGGACCGCAGCATCCCAGCCATGAAGGGATGGCTCCACGCCGTTCGACGTGGAGCCATCCCGCTCTTGCTACTTGAAGCGGCGCAGCCGCAGGCTGTTGCTGACCACGAACACGCTGGAGAACGCCATCGCGGCACCTGCGATCATCGGGTTGAGCAGGCCGAGCGCGGCCAGCGGCAGGGCGGCCACGTTGTAGGCGAAGGCCCAGAACAGGTTGCCCTTGATGGTCGACAGCGTACGCCGCGACAGCCGGATGGCGTCGGCGGCCACCCGCAGGTCGCCGCGTACCAGCGTCAGGTCGGAGGCTTCGATGGCGGCGTCGGTGCCGGTGCCCATGGCCAGCCCCAGATCTGCCTGGGCCAGCGCGGCGGCGTCGTTGACGCCGTCGCCCACCATCGCCACCACCTTGCCCTCGGCCTGCAGCTTCTTGACCACGTCCACCTTGTCGGCGGGTAGCACCTCGGCGATCACCTCATCGATGCCCACCTCGGCCGCCACCGTCTTGGCCACGGCCTCGTTGTCGCCGGTCAGCAGCACCGGCGTGAGACCGAGAGTGCGGAGCTGGGCGATGGCCTCCTTGCTGGTGGGCTTGACCACGTCGGCCACCACCAGCACGGCGCGGGCCTGGCCGTCCCAGCCCACCGCCACCGCGGTACGGCCGGCGGCCTGAGCTTCGTGCAGGTTCCGTTCCAGGTCGGCGGGCAGGTGCTGGGACCACTCCTCCAGCAGCCGTGGACGGCCGACCAGCACCGCGTGCCCGTCCACGATCCCCTGCACACCCAGCCCTTCGACGTTCGCGAAGTCCTCAGGCGCGGGCAGGTCACCGACGCGGGCGGCGGCGCCCTTGGCGATGGCCTGGGCGATCGGGTGCTCCGAGGCGTACTCCAGCGCGCCAGCCAGGCGCAGCACCCCCTCTTCACTCTCCCCCTCCGCCACGTGCACGGCTGTGAGGGTCATCTTGCCTTCGGTGACGGTGCCGGTCTTGTCCAGAACAACGGTGTTGATCTTGCGGGTGGACTCCAGTACCTCGGGACCCTTGATCAGGATGCCGAGCTGGGCGCCCCTGCCGGTGCCGACCAGCAGCGCGGTCGGCGTGGCCAGGCCCAGCGCGCACGGGCAGGCGATGATCAGTACGGCCACCGCAGCCGTGAACGCCGCGCCCACGCCGTCGCCGGTGCCCAGCCAGAAGCCGAGCGTGCCGAGGGCCAAGGCGATCACGACCGGCACGAAGATGCCGGAGATCCGGTCGGCCAGGCGTTGCACCTGTGCCTTGCCGGTCTGGGCGTCCTCGACCAGCTTGGCCATCTGGGCGAGCTGGGTGTCGGCGCCGACCCGGGTGGTGCGGACGATCAGCCGGCCGCCCGCGTTGACGGTGGCGCCGGTGACCGCGTCGCCGGGCCGTACCTCGACCGGCACGGACTCGCCGGTGAGCATCGAGGCGTCCACCGCCGAGGTGCCCTCTTCGACAACGCCATCGGTGGCGATCTTCTCGCCGGGCCGGACGATGAACCGGTCGCCGACTTTGAGCTGCTCTACGGGGACGCGGCGGCCGTCGGCCAGCTCCACATCCTTGGCGCCCAGCTCCAGCAGGGCCCGCAGCGCCGCGCCGGCGCGGCGCTTGGAACGCGCCTCGAAGTAGCGGCCGGCCAGGATGAACGCCGTGACGCCTGCCGCGGCCTCCAGGTAGATGTTGCCGGAGCCGTCGGTGCGCTCGATGGTGAAGGCGAACGGGTGCGTCATGCCGGGCGTGCCCGCGGTGCCGAAGAACAGCGCCCACAACGACCAGCCCAGCGCGGCCAGCGTGCCGATGGAGATCAGCGTGTCCATGGTCGCGGCGCCGTGCCGCAGGTTCGTCCAGGCGGCCTTGTGGAACGGCCAGCCCGCGTACACCACCACCGGCGCGGCCAGCACCAGCGACAGCCACTGCCAGTTGGTGAACTGCAACGGCGGGATCATCGCCATCGCGATCACAGGTACGGCCAGCACCACGGAGGTGATGAGGCGGTTGCGCAGCGGCTGGAGCTCATCCTCCGGCTCCTGCTCAGCCTGCCCCCCACCCTCGGTCTTGGGCGGGGCGGGCAGGGCCGCCGTGTACCCCGCCTTCTCCACCTCCGCGATGAGCTGCTGCGGGTCGATGCCCTCGGGGAAGGCGACCTTCGCCTTCTCCGTGGCGTAGTTGACCGTGGCGGTCACGCCGTCCATTTTGTTCAGCTTGCGCTCGATGCGGTTGGCGCAGGAGGCGCACGTCATGCCGCCGATCGAGAGTTCGACGGCATTCTGCCGGTCATCGGTGACCTGGGACATCACCGTTCTCCTTTCTCTCGGTCAGTGACTGTGGCCGTCGTCGCCGTGGCCGGTCGGCGTCGGCGTGGGTTCGGACGCGGGGGCCTGCGGTCGCTCGCCTGCGCCGAGGGTGAAGTCGGCAGTCCGGACCTCGCCCTCGTGCTGGAAGTCGAGGAAGAGGCGGTAGTCGCCGGTGCTGGGCACCTCGGCGTAGAAGACGATCTCAGGGCCGGGCTGAGTCTTGCCGTCGCCGGGCTCTCCGTCGGGGTGGACGTGCAGGTAGGCGAGGTCTCTGGCGCGCAGGGCCACCAGGTGGCCGTAGGCGCCGAGGTAGGGCTGCAGGTCGGTGACGGGCTTGCTGTCTTTGCTGACCTTGAGGGTGAGCTTGCTGGACTGTCCGGGCGTCAGGTCGCCGTCGAGGGTGACTTCATACCCGTCGACCGTCACCGTGCGGCTCTGCTCGGGGAACGCCTCGGGCCGGTAGTCGCCGGCCACGGACACGTCGGCGCCCAGGGTCAGGGCGCTGCCGCCGGTCGCAGCGAAGTCGGCGAAGGCGCGGTACGGGCCTGCCTTGGGCAGCGTCAGCTTGACCGACCAGACGCCGTCCGGCGCCATCTCGGGGTGCACGTGCTGGAACGTCGTCAGGTCGCGGGAGGCGACGATGAGGTGCAGCTTCTTGTCGTGCTCGACCTGGTAGTCCGTGACCGCCTTACCGTCCGGGCCGGTTACGGTGAAGCGAAAGTCGGTGGGTTCGCCGGGCTTGATCGTCGTGGTGATCGGGTTGAGTGTGTAGCCGTTCTCGGACACTTGGAGCCCCCCAGGGGTATCGTCCTGCACCTTTGCAGTGGCGTGCTCCCCGTGTGTCGCGCTCGCGCTCGTGGTGGGCGCCGCCATGGCGGCGTGGTCCTCGGCCGCCGGCTGCGTGCCGACCGGCCCGACCACCTTGCCCACGCCCAGGGCGCCGCCGAAGACGACGGCCAGTCCCAGCACGTACGAGCCGAGCTTCACCGCGGTGTTCACTGGTTCGCCATTTCGTAACCGGCCTCTTCGACGGCGGCGACGATCTTCGCCGTGTCGATGGGGCCGTCGCTGTCCACGGTCAGCAGGCCGGTCGCCAGGTCCACCTCGACGTTGGTGACACCGGCCACTTCACTGACCTCCTCTTTGACGGAGCTGACGCAGTGGCCGCAGGTCATGCCCTTGACGGTGTAGGTGGCGGTGCTCATATCGATCTCTCCTTCAATCCGTGGGTCAGGAACGTACGAGTCGGGCGATGGCGTCGGAGGCCTCCTTGACCTTGGCCTCCGCCTCGGGACCGCCCTTCTGCGTGGCCTCGGCGACGCAGTGGGCCAAGTGTTCTTCGAGCAGCGACAGGGAGAACGACTTCAGCGCGCTGGTCGCCGCCGACACCTGCGTCAGGATGTCGATGCAGTACTTGTCGTCTTCGACCATCCGCTGCAGGCCACGAACCTGCCCCTCTATGCGGCGCAGGCGCATCGCGTGATCCTGCTTCGTACCGGTGTATCCGGCCATGTTCACCCCTCCTAGGTCGGCCGCTCGGAATAACACCATACCCCCCTATGGTATTCCTGGCAACAGGCGGCGGCCCATCAGCCGCCCGGTGAGACTTGAGGAGTTCGACATGCCCCACGTGATCCGCAGGCCAGGCGTCCTTGGCGGGACGTCGCTGGCCGTCTTCCTGGCCATCGTGCACTTCGTCAACGACGCGATCACCGCGATGCTCGGAGCCCTGC
The DNA here is from genome assembly GCF_044466425.1 of Nonomuraea sp. NPDC049400. NCBI lineage: Bacteria > Bacillati > Actinomycetota > Actinomycetes > Streptosporangiales > Streptosporangiaceae > Nonomuraea > Nonomuraea sp. NPDC049400. The sequence continues at coordinate 5,229 of NZ_JBITMP010000110.1, read as the reverse complement.
TGCCGACCTTGCAGGCCCGTTTCGATCTGGGGCCCGTTCTGCTGGCCCTCATCGTGGCCGTCTACTCGATCTCGTCATCGGTCACCCAACCGTTCTTCGGCGCGGTGGCGGAGGATCGCAGCCTGCGCCTGGTCGGGGCGGTGGGCGTGCTGCTGGCCTCGCTGTTCCTGAGCCTGATCGGCGTCGCACCCGCTCTGGTGGCGGTCTTCGCCCTGCTGATCATCGGCGGTATGGGGTCGGCGGCGCTGCATCCCGTGGGCACGGCGGTGGCCGGCGGCCCGGCCGTACCGAACCGCACGCTCGGCGTGGGGCTGTTCACGGCCGGCGGGATGGTCGGGTTCGCCCTCGGGCCGGTGCTGATCCTCGCCATCGTCTCGGCCTTCGGCGTGGAGGCCACCCCGTGGCTGATGGTGCCGGGCATCGTGCTCGCCGCGCTGGTGTTCGCGCTGCTGCCCGACTGGGAGTCCCACGGCCGCAGGCCGCTACGGGCGCTCTTCCGGCTGCGCCTGCTGCGCGGCCCCGTCGGCGGGCTGACGCTCGCGGCGAGCCTGGCGAGCCTGGCCTTCGTCACCTTCACCAGCTCGGTCCCCCTCTGGCTGGTCAACGAGCACGGCCTGCCGACCGACGACGGGCTCATCGGCTGGACGCTGGCCGCGTTCTCCCTGGCCGCGGGGCTCGGCTCCCTGCTCGGCGGCGTGCTGGCGCCCCGCCTCGGCCGCCGGTCGGTGCTGGCGGGCTCCCTGGGCGTCGCGTCCGTCCCGCTGATCGCGGTCCTAGGCCTGGAGCCGGGCGGCGTCCCCTACTTCGTCGCGACCATCCTGGCGGGTGCCCTCCTGTACGTGGGCAGCCCGATCACCGTGGTCCTCGCGCAGGACCTCGCGCCCGGCGCGCCGGCAAGTGCGGCCGGCATGGTCCTGGGAGTGTCGGCCGCCCTGGCAGGCGCCCTGTACGTCGCCCTGGGCTGGCTCCAGGAACTGATCGGCGTAGGTGGCGGAATGGCCGTCGGCTTCGCGCTGGCCAGCCCCGCGGCGCTGATCGTCCTAGCGGTGCTGCGACGGCACCCGGAAGCCGGACGTTGAGCCGACAGGCTTGACAGATACCCCCCTGCGGTATTTATTGTCCCTCGCAAATACCCCCTATGGGTATCGATTTCGACAGGAGAGAACCCATGTCCGCACCATCCCCCGGCGCTGGGCTGCCCTGGCCCTGATCGCCACAGCACAGTTCATCGTCATCATGGACACGTCGATCATCGGCGTGGCCCTGCCCCGCATCCAGCAGGACCTCGGCTTCTCGCAGGAGAACCTGTCCTGGGTCTTCAACGCCTACGTCGTCGCCTTCGGCGGCCTCCTCCTGCTCGGCGGCCGCCTGTCCGACCTGTTCGGCGCGCGCCGGCTCTTCAGCGCCGGCTGGATCGTCCTGCTCGCCGGCTCGCTTCTGGCCGGCATCGCGCCCGAGGTGTGGGTCGAGCTGACCGGACGCGCCGTCCAGGGCGTGGGCGCCGCGCTGATCGCCCCGTCCGCGCTCACCCTGCTGATGATGTTGTTCGGCCACGACCCCAGGGAGCTGACGAAGGCCCTGGCCCTGTACGGCGCCGCCGCGCCCGCGGGCGGCACCGCCGGCGTCTTCCTCGGCGGCGTCATCACCGAATACCTGAGCTGGCCCTGGGTCTTCTACATCAACATCCCCATCGCGCTCGTCGCGCTCGCGGCCACCGGCCCGCTGATGCCCGCCGCCCCTGCCAGGCGCGGCTCCATCGACGTCCTGGGCACGCTGACCGTCACCCTCGGCCTCGGCACCGCGGTCTACGCCATCGTCCGCGCACCCGAAGCCGGCTGGGGGTCGGCTGAGACGTGGCTGGTGCTCGCCGCCGCCGTCGTGCTGCTGGGGGCGTTCGTCGCGATCCAGGCCCGCCGCCAGGAGCCACTGCGGCTGTCCATCTTCCGCACCCCGAACCTGGCCGCCGCCAACCTGACCCAGCTGCTGCTCGGCGGGGCCTGGATCCCGATGTGGTTCTTCCTCAACCTCTACCTGCAGCAGGTCCTCGGCTACAGCGCCTTCCCCAGCGGCGCCGCCCTGGTCCCGATGACCGTCCTCATCATGCTCGGCATGATCGTCCTGGCACCCCGGGCCATCGGCCGCTTCGGCCCCAAGGCCACGGCGGTCACCGGCCTCGTCCTGCTCACCGCCGGGATGGCGTGGCTGTCCCTGATCAGCCCGGACGGCAGCTTCGCCACCGACGTCCTGCCCGCCAGCCTCGTCGCCGCACTCGGCATGTCGCTGGCCTTCATCCCCTCCCTCGGCACCGCCATCTCCTCAGCGCGCCCCGAGGAAGGCGGCCTCGCCTCCGGCATCGTCAACACCAGCTACCAGGTCGGCTCCGCACTCGGCCTGGCCGCCATAACCGCCGTCGCCGCCGCCAACGGCGCCGACCAGCTCGGCAACCTGCCCGCCCTCACCGACGGCTTCTCCGCCGCCTTCATCGGAGCCGCCGCCATCGCCCTGGCCGGCGCGCTGATCGCCGCCGCGACCCTGCGCACCCGCACCAGCACGCCCACCGATCAGATCACCGCCTCCCGCGGCTGACCCATCCGCACCCAAAAGAGAATCCCATGTCCATCCTCATCGCCTACGACGGCTCACCTGATGCCCAGCACGCCATCGAGGAGACCGCACGCCTCTTCCCGGGAGCCTCCACCGTGGTTCTCTACGCCCGCCAACCGCTGGAAAGCCTCGCCGCTCACCTGGAAGGCCACCCGGCCCTGGAGGACCTGCGCGACCTCGACGCCAGAACCTTGGACGCCTCCGAGCAACTGGCCGCCGAAGGCGCCGAGCGAGCTCGAGCCCTCGGCCTTAAGGCCGAACCTCGGGTGGCCTCCGTACCGGAGGAGACGGCCGCCGAGGCCATCGTGGACGTGGCGGAGGAGATCGACGCATCACTGATCGTCCTCGGGTCCCGCGGGCGCCGCGGGTTGCCGGCACTGCTGTCGGGCAGCACCTCCACCCGGGTCATGCACTCCACCGGCAGGCCGACGCTGATCATCCCCTCCGGAGCCCTGGCCGCTGCTCGCCGAGCCGGCAGAGCAGGTGCCGGACGCTGAGACGTACGCGCCCCGGCTCCCGAACCATCCGTGGAGCCGGGGCGCGAACGCGTCCATTGAACCCGGCGCCTACCGCCCGCGTAACCACACGTAAGACCAGATCAGCTACCACCGATAGTAAGTCGGCCTGCCTAGCGAAATTGCGCAGAACAGGGCAACAACCTCCACGCCTTCTGTACTATTTCGGCCCAGGTTCAGAGACAGCCGGACCGTTCGGAGGCTGGCCGGCGTTCCCACTGCAGGGCAACCCCGAGACGGCCCTGAGCAGCATGGCCTCCCTTGAGCAACTGGCGCAGGACCGAGCGGCCGAGATCCTCGCCTACGAGGCGGCGACAAAGGACCTGCGCACTCGGCGTGCCGAAGCGCAGCGAGTCCTGACAGAAGCCGATGACGCTCGCGACAAGGTTCGCGACGAGAAGGCGAAGGTGGACAAGCTGGTCATGGAGCAGACCAAGCTCCTGCGACGGCTGGGCACCTTCCAGACCGATGATCCCAACAGCCCTGGCATCCAGTACACCGGTCCGACCTCCGGCAACGCCCGACGCGCGCTCCAGTTCGCCTTCGCCCAAGTGGGCAAGCCCTACCGGTACGGCGGCACCGGCCCCGGCTCCTACGACTCTTCCGGCCTCACGCAGGCCGCCTGGCGTACCGGCGGCGTCGAACTGCCCCGGACGACCTGGACCCAGTGGTCCTGGGGCGCCAGCCGCCGCGTCCCCTTGGACGCGCTGCAACCCGGCGACCTGCTCTTCAGCAAAGGACTCGGGCACATGGGCATGTACGCCGGCGATGGGAAGATGGTGCACGCCCCTCAGACCAGAGACGTCATCAAGGGGGTCGACCTCGACGACTACTGGCGCAACCGCCTGCTCGGCGCAGTCCGCCCGTGATCGTCATACCCTCCACGCGACACCGAACAAGTAGTCGCCGCCGATCCGGGTAACCCATCGATCGTCTACACGCAGCCCTTGGCGAGGCAGTTCGGCGAGGAACTCTCCTGCTGTGAACCGGTCTTTCTTCAGGTGATCGAAGAGGACGCGAAAGAACGGACGAGCCAGGGCGGTCGCGGTCACTTCTTCGAAGAAGAACCTGCCGCCCACGGGCAGGACTCGCCCTACCTCGCGCAATGCGGCCCGCCAGTCGGGAATGTGATGGATGATCCCGAAGTCGAAGACAGCATCGTAGTCGCCATCCTCGGCTCCGAAGGCGGCACGCAGATCAGTGGCGTCGCCTACCGCGAGTCGCACGCGCCCTGCCTGGCGTGCCAGCCGTTGCCGGGCCCGGCGAATCATCGCCGGGTCCAGGTCGACCGCGTCGACGCGTACGGCACCGAACTTGTCCAGGACCAGTTTGGTCCCGTATCCGCTGCCGCAGCCGATCTCCACCACCCTGCCTCCGGGCGTCCGACCGCCTAGCTTCATCAGCAACGGCGCTTCATACCAACGCTGCAGAACCCGGCGGATGGCACTGTTGACCACCAGGGTTTCCATCCGGTTCATCAGCATGGAAAGCTTCTTTCGCCACCAAATCCACAACACGGGACGCTTCTTCCGTCACCGACCGAGCTGCCGCGCCGGGCCCGCCCAGAGGAACGGACATGCGGCGAGGAGGGCAGGTCAGAGCCGCTTGAGGATCTGCTCCAACTGTTTCACTTCTTCCTGCTGGGTGGCGATGATGGTCTTCGCGAGCTCCTTGGCCTGCGGGTCGGCCCCATCTGTCTCTTCGGTCCGGGCCATCTCGATCGCCCCTTTGTGATGGGCGATCATCTGCTCCGCGAAGAGCTTAGGGCACTTCCAGTCCCGAACCCGTCAGCTAACCCGGTAGGCGGCATGGAAGCAAGGAGTCAACACCCCCATGCCCAACTACAAGCGCGTCAGCATTGCCGTAGCAGGAGCCGTCCTGGCCGGAACCGCCGCCATCACCGGTGTGACCGGAACGGCGTCCGCCGAGACCACGGGCCACGACACGACCCACAGCGCTCATCACGAAGCCAGGTCGTTCACCTACGGCGTGGACTGGTTTTGCTCGTGACTAGCGGATCTGGCGCAAAGTCCGTGAAGCGGTGACGGTGCGTAATGATCGTTAGGTTGTGAGGAGCACTCGTTTGCGGAGGAGGAGAAAGCCGGCACGG
>NZ_JBITMP010000109.1:0-11234 GCF_044466425.1 Nonomuraea sp. NPDC049400 | reverse complement strand
AGCACTCCAACCGAAGAGCCAGACCCCGATCTCAGCGGCGTGAACGCCGCTGAGATGTTGCCACGCGTTGGCTAACGCCGTGTTTTCGGGCCAGAACTTGCCGTCACGGTCCCGGATGAGAGACCTGAAGGCGCCGGCGCGTTCACGCAGGTCCATCAGCAGGTTCCGGGCTTGCTGGGTGGTCCATGCGCCCGTTGGGTTGGAGGTGACGCCCAGCACGTGGACGCGGCGTGTCTCGATCTCCATGACGAACAGGACGTACAGGCGTTTGAGGAAGACAGTGTCGACGTGCAGGCAGTCGCAGGCCAGGATGCCGGAGGCTTGGGAGGTGAGGAACTGTCGCCAGGTCGGTGATATCTGGCGTGGCGCTGGGCCGAGGCCGGCCGCGGTGAGGAGGCGGCGGATGGTGCCCTCCCCGATCTGATGGCCGAGGCCGAGCAGTTCACCCTGGATCCGCCGGTGCCCCCATCGTGGGTTCTGTCTGGCCATTCGGATCACCAGGTTACGCAGCGCATCCGGGATCGGTGGACGTCCGGCCGCGTTTGGGTAGGTCCAGCGTTGGCTGACCAGGCGACGGTGCCAGGCCAGCAAGGTGCCCGGCGTCACGATCCGATGGAGGCGAAGCCGCGTGGGCAGCAGTCGCGCCAGCGCGGCCAGCAGCGCCCGGTCGGCCCAGTCTGGTCGTGGCGGGGCGACCTGACGACGCAGGACGGCGACCTCATGACGCAGCACCAAGATCTCCACGTCCTTGTAGGTGTCGCCCCGCAAGAGTAGCGTCAACCAGCCGAACAACCGGACCATGAGCAGATACAGCAGGCGTAGAAACACGTGTGCCGAGGATAGAAGGCCAGATCAGATGCCATGGGTGAGTTTTGGCACCGCACAGGCCGTAACTGGACGCTGGACGGGAACGTGGTCGAGGAGATCGATGTGAGCATGCCGGGTGGCTAGTCGAGGTGACGCCGAGCATGGCCTCGGGCTTTGGAGGCGCGTGCCGGTCAAGAGGCGAGCAGGTCCAGACCGAAGCCGATGATGAACAACACCACGGCGATCTTGCGGAAGGCGTGCAGCGGGTGGGTCCGGTCGAGCAGGTGCGTGGCGAGGTATCCGGCCAGCAGTGCGGGCACCTCGCGGGCCAGGCCGGGCAGGGCTGCGACGTAGGGCCCCGCCGGCGATAGGAGCGTCAAGACGCCCGCTATGAGCACGCCATGAAGGAGCATCAACTCCAGCATGGGCCCAGCCATCCAGTGGTAGACGACGCTGCCTAGAAAGGCCGCGCAGACCAGCGTGGTCAATCCCCCCCATTTTCTTTCGCTCTGCTCGGACAGGGCTATGTCCTCTGGTGGCAAGTGCTCCTTGAGAAACACGTCGACCTGCTCGCGGATCTGCTCGGCCTCTTTTTTGGACAGTCCGCCACCGGTGCGGACGTCCAACCCTGCCAGCACCCGCTCGCGGAAGCCGAGGTAGTCCTTGGGGGCGAAGAACGCTACTGGGCCGAAGTCGGTCGGCGGGCGGGTATTGAGGAACAGGACGGGATCCCCGAATAGGCCCCCCACAGGCTGGACGTCGATAAAACTATCGTAGAGTTTGCGCCGCAGAGCCAACAGCCGTTGGGAGCGGAGCTTGAGCTGCTGTTGCGCCCTGCGTTCCCGCAGCCGCCGACCGGCTTGCCGTCCCGTGTCGCGCAGCTTGTGGTGATCGAGCAGATCGATAATGGCGACCAGACCCGCCGCGAACTGCAGCACCTTGCCGATCCGGCCCCATATGAGAACGGGCATGTCCCAAAACAGCGGCAGCGTATCAACCGGTTTGCCGGCAAGCCACAGACCCCATTGATGGCGAGCCGGCACCACGACCACAACCACACCGGCAAGGGCTGAGGCGACGATGATCCAGTTGAACACGCGTCCGCGCGGAGGTGACGGCACCCGGCAATCTTCAGCCCTTATGCGTTCCCTGTCCATCGCAAGGCGCTGACGTGGGGTACCCCGGTCGATGCTGAAGCGCTTCGACGTCATGGCGTGGCCTGCCAGGTTCGAAGGCAGGTCGTTAGCGCTGTCGTCGCCGATGCCCTGGCCTCGGAGCATGGCCTAGGAAGCGAGCAGGTCGAGAGAGAAGCCGTAGATGAACAGGAACATGCCGAATCACCGCAGCGGGTGAGCGGGACGCTCATCCGCGGAGCCTGGCCAGCCTCTCGCTGACGGCCTGCGCGGGCAGGTAGACGGCGTGGAGCCAGCGGTCGTCGAGCTCACCCTCGCCCAGGGACATCCCCACCAGGGTGGCCACCGCGATCCCATCGGCCGTCAGGGTGACACAGAGGGGTCGGTCGCAGGACGGGCGCACACCTGGCACAGCAGCTTGTCCATACACAGCCACTGCCGACGTACGTGCAGCGTCCGCATGCGTTCCGGGCCGCAACGGGCTGGACTATCGCGTAGATCGTGAACGCGGGCGCTGAGGATGCCGGGTTCCCACGCCTTGGCCGATGGACGTCTGACCCAATCGCCGGCATTGGCGTTCTCGAAGGTCAGACGCAGTTTGCCCGCATACGGCTCGAAGCTGATCCGATCTGCAACCAGCTCGTTGGTGAAGGCGATCACGTACGGGATGACGGCGTAACCCTGTTTCGGGCTACGCGGCTGTGGATCGTGTGGGTGCCGACAATTGCGCCATCACGCTGACCAGGTACTTCCAACGATCCTTCGATCACCACCTGAGCGATCGCCCAAATTTTGTTGAGCAAACGCTTAAGCGGGTTGGAGTGGGTGCTCAAAGCTGGTGGGCCGATCGCCTAGACTTCGCAGGTCAGACCCATGAACGGGATATTGGCACTCCACAGGGCGAGTACGTCCCGGATCGGCGCAAGCGGCATCCCGCTGATGCGGGAATAGGCGAGGCTCACGTGCGGAACGAACCCGTCTTCCGTTTCGGGCACCCGGGCGGCGCCCCACACGTCGGCGATGCCGTTGCGGACGGCACGTCGTACCGCAGCCACGGCTTCTACGGGACGGACAGGGAGGCTGACGCCTTCAGGGTCCACGACGGGGGCCCCAACGTGACCTGCACGGACCCGATCTCGGCGACGCGCTCACTCACGGCCGCGGCAATCATGTTCGGGGTCTCCTCGTTCACCTCGTCGGTGAACCCCACGCCCTGCAACGTCATATGGAGCCAGTCCAGCGGGATGCCATGTGCGCCGAGTTACGAGATCTCCACCAACCAGGCACTCTCCCCAGATTCACCACCGACATCAGATGTTACAGCGGGTAACCGCTCTCCAGGGAGTGCACCAGAGCCAAATTTCGCGGTCGTCGTGGTGATTAATCAGAAAGACCGCAGAACGCCTGACCCGCTGGCTACCCTGATGATCCGGACCCTGGCATGGGGGTGTTCGATGCCTTTCGTGGTGATCGGCCAGGAGTGGGCGCGCAGCCTGAACCTGGCGGCGCAGAATCAGAACACTGCAGTCGACGACGTGATCCGGGAGGCCCAGGCCATCCGATCGCCGGAGGAGTTGCGCGCCTTCGTCCGCGATCGGCAGGTCGATCTCTACCTGCACTGGGCGCGGCTGCTGGGCGTCGCTCGTTCCGAGGTGCTGGCGGGCCGCGACGATGTGGAGTGGATCGGCCAGGCACTGATCGCGATCGGCCATCTCAGTCCCGAGGCGCAGGCCGCCGGGTACTTCCTCGTGGGATACGCGCTGCGGTGGAAGATCGATCAGAGCGGGCGGTACTTCGGACGCGCGTCCGTCGCGTACCGGGATCTCCGCTCCCCGCTCCCGGCCGCCCTGTCCACTCTGGCGGCCGCGATCAGCGAGATCGACCCGATACAGCTCCGCGACGGGGCCGACGTCGACGGGCTACGGCAGGCGGTCGCGCAGGTGAAGAGCGCCGACAGCGGCTGCGGGCGACGGATCTCCGATGCAGTGGAGAACCACATCGCGCTCGTGCAGGTGGCCAGAGAACTGATGGCCGGCGGGCGGATTCCGTCGCTGCGGTTCCCGGTCAGCGAGGATGGTCTCACCGTCCTGCGCGCTGCGATGGTGGGAGCGCTGCCGCGGCCCGGGCACGCTGCGGCGATCGCGCGCTGGATCCAGCGGCTACGCGGCCTGCCTGGCGACGCCACCCAGGAACTGGACATGCTGGTCAATATGCTCGGGGACGTACGTGACTGGCACCCGCGGCTTGCACTCCTGCGCGACATGACCGCGAAAGGGGACCAGCGTGACGAAACCCTTGTCGAGCTGGCTAGGACGCTCCACGAACTCGGTCACTGGGACGAGGCGAAGGCCGAGTTGAAGGCCAGGCTGCTCGTTCGAACGGGCCAGGAGCGGGTGGAGCTGCTCAAGACGACGGTGATGATGGGCTTCAGGGCGGGAGACTTGGAGACGCCGGCGTGGGTCCGCGCGCTGGATGCGGCGGGCGGTGAATCGCCCCTGGCGATGCCACCTCCCAGCCAGATGGAGGAGGAGCTGAAGAGCATACTGCCCAAACGCCGTCTCTTCGCCCGGTACGAGAACGGCACCCTGACGGTCGATCCGTCCATTCCACCGGGCGAGGTCCAGGAGCACATCATGGCCGCCGTGATCCTGGGGCTCGGGCCGGACGAGGGGGCGGCCTTCCGTGACGACCTCCAGGTGAAGGATCTCGACCTGCACGCGAAGGTCCTGGAGCTGCTTCCCGCACAGGCACGTCCGCTCTCGGCGGAGCAGAAACACCTGGTCGAGGCCGAGCGATTCTTCCGGCAGGGCCATTACCAGGACGCGATCAAGGAGTTCCAGGCGGCGCTGGCGATGGAACCCGACCTCGAGACCGGCCACTTCGGCCTCGGCAGCACCTACTTCATGCTCGGCAAGTACAGCCTCGCGATCGCGCACTTCAGGGAGTCGATCGCCATCCGACCGACGCCTCAGGCCTGGCGGCTCCTCGGGGACGCCATCCTGAAAGACAAGCACGATCTGCCGCAGGCCAAGCGCTGCTACGAGCAGGCCCTGGCCCTGGACCCCCACTACCGCGGCGCCCAGGACATGCTGCAGTACGTGAGCGACCATGAGCAGTGAGCACGGAGACCAGCTGCTGGCGAGCATCCGCGCCCGCCCGGACATGAAGGAGGTCTTCGAACTCGCGGGGACGGACGCTTGGGAATCGCGGATCGTCACCCTGGCGCCGCCCGAACGCGAGCTGGTGCTCGTCGCGGTCCAGGCCCTTTCGGCCACCTACCGCGATCAGGATCGAAATCTCGCCGAGGCCCTGCGATGGGCCAACACGCATGTACGGCTGGCCAGGGCCCTACCTACCTCCTTCGGCCCCTCGTCAAGCCGGGTGGGATACGGCAGGGACCACTACCTGTATGCCGCGTTGAGCGGGCTGGCTCAGCTCGAGGGCATGAACGGGGCAGTGGAGCGCGAGTACGACCTGCTGCTCGAGGCCCTGGACCGCTACCAGGCCGAGCAGGACAGGCGCAGGAGCGAGCAGGTCGTCGAGCGTCCCGCTGCCGAACGCATCCTCGGTATCTCCGGAGGTCCCGAGCATCTCTACCAGAGCCTGGCACACGCCGCGTGGCGGATCGGCGATGAGGCTGAGGCACGGCGCTGGCACCTGCTCTCGGTAGATCACAGCGAAACCGCCACGACGGACGGCGAGGTTCACGAGCTGATGCTGCGGGGAGAGTACTGGCTCGACATGCAGCAGCCCGACAACGCCCTGGCCTCCTTCGAAGCCGCGCTGGCACTCGCCACCACCGAGGGTGTGCATCCGCACATGGCCGCAACGACGGCCTACGCCTACTGCGGCATGGCCGACGCCTACCGCAGGCTCGGCCTGCCCCGGGGCGCGCTGGACATGGTGAACGAGGCCAGAAGCCTGATGGCCGACAGCGACAAGTCCGGCTTCCTCGCCAGGATCGAGCGCACCGCAGCCGAGATCCTGTGCGCCAACCCGCGCCTCGGCGACGCCCTCCGGCACTTCCTGCTGGCACTGGAATACCTCAGCGCTCCGGCTGGGCCGGAAGTCCTCCACACCTGGACCACGGCCGACGGGCGGGTCCTGCGCCTGGTCGACTTCGAGAGCGCGCTGGACATCCTGCTGGGCGTCGCGGGGCTCCTGCGAGACACCGGCAGGTGTGCCGAGGCGAGGGGCTTCCTCCAACTGGCGGCCGCGAACGCCGAGAGCATCCGCAGCGGTGCGATCGACGAGAAGACCAGGATCGCGGTCCAGGAGAAGCACAGCCAGGCCCTCATCACCCTGGCCACCATCGACCTGGAACTCGACCACCCTGACGACGCGTGGCAGACCGTCGAGACCCTCCGCGCCCGCACCTTCCTGGACATGGTTGGCGAGGAGAGGCTGGTGGCATCGGCCGGCGTTCCCGCTGACCTGGTCGCGCGCGAAAGGGACCTCCTGGACCGCCGGCGACGGCTGCGCGCCTCGCCTGGCCGCGGCACCGGATTCTGGACCGCGCACGAAGCCATCCAGGCGGAGCTGGCGGCGGTCTGGCGGGCGATGATCCCGTTCTCCCCGGAGGCCGAACAGTACGTGGCAGTACGGCAGGCGCGCCCCGCCACGCGGGCCGAGGTCTCCTCGGCGCTGAGCGGCGGCCGAGCGGTGGCCGTCAACCTGCTCTTTCCCGACGACGAGACTCTGGTGTTCCTCGCGGTAGGGGCAGGCGACACCCAAGTGCGGGTGGCTTCCTCCCGGGTCGATCGCAGACGGCTGGACAGGTTCACCGCCGCGAACTTCGGTGCCGACTCCAAGGTGCGCCAACTCGCCCTCGACCTGGAGGACCTATTCCACCACGAGTTCCGTGACGTCGTGGCGCCGCTCGCCGACCTGTGCGAGCCGGGCGACACCCTCGTCGTCGCCCCGACAGGACCGATCCACCACGTTCCGCTGGGAGCGGTCCAGCTCGGCGGCGATGTCCTGTTCGCGCGCAATCCAGTGGTGATCAGCCCAAGCGCGTCCCTGATCCGGTCACGAGCGCTGGCCCCCAGGCGCAGCGGGCTCGGGACCACGGCCGTGTTCGGGGACCCGACAGGCGACCTCGCCGGGGCGCGGCAGGAGGCGATCGAGCAAGCCGGCCAGTGTAACGTCCGTCCGTGCCTCGGCGCCGATGCCACCGCCGGAGCCCTGCTGGCCGCGCTCGGATCCGTCGAGACCGTCCATGTCGCCGCGCACGCGCAGTTCAACGCCGCCGACCCCATGGCCTCGCACGTGCGCATGGCGGACAGGGAGCTGGCCGCCCGCGAGATCCTCGCCATCCGGGCCACGCAGCTCGACCTGGTGGTCTTCTCCGCCTGCGAGAGCGCTGTGTCGGCCGCTGAGCGCGCGGAGGAGGTCATGGGGTTGCCGCGCGCGCTGTTGTTCGCGGGTGCGGGCTCCGTCCTGGCCACACTGTGGAAGGTCCCCGACGTGTGGGCGCATCACCTCGTGAGGCGGTTCTACGCGGCGATGCGCCGCGGTGAGCCGAAGGCCGAGGCGTTGCGCCGGGCGGCACTGGAGGTCCGCGCCCAGGACGACCGGTTGGACCGGTGGGCCGGCTTCACGCTTGTCGGATCATGGCTTTGACGCGGGTAGGAGAGTGGATGGACAACGACGTCGCCGTCATCGCGGACTTCGAGCTCGAGCTGGACGATCACGAAGACGATCGGTCGAAGTACACTCCGGTCGAGGACCGGGCCCTGCGCCTGCTCGGCCGCGACAACCGGGTGGCCATCTCCCTACGCCAGCCCCGGACCGTCGAGACCGAGGAACCGGGGCGGGCGGCCTACGACATCGGCCTGATGCTGGCGCTGCATCCGCATCCCCGGTGCCGGTTCGCCTGGGCGCGTCTCCTGGTGGACCTGTCAAGCACACCTGATGCGATCATCGAGGACATGGTTCCCCACGAAGTCGACGGCCGGGCCGTGGACGTGGAAACCCGCGTCGGCCTCGGGCTGAAGTTCGCCGCGGTGTTCAGCACGGTGGACCTTGAGGCCAATCCTGAGCTCGCCAGGAAGAGCAGTGTCTTCCTCCCCAGGATGACCGCGTCGGGCATCGGGTTCCGCAAGGCGTACTGGGACTTCACCGCGCACGGCGGCGACTACCTCCACACCAACGGGGAACTGCGGCTGCTGGTGAGCGCTCCCGTCGGCCAGGCGGTGACAGCGTCGATGGCGGTGCGGGCTCACCTACGCCTGCCCGGGCTCATGAACCTGGTGCCGGTACGCAAGCGCAGAGATGCGGCGGCGACCGTCGAGCTGGTATCGCTGCCCGCGTTTTGACCGTTCATCACAGGCTTTCCCTAATGAGTTCTGGGAGTAAGCCATCCGGCAGACTCCGTGGTGGAGTAGTGGCCGCCGGCAGGTGAGCACTCGGGTTTCCTGGACGTTGAGTCCTGACGAAGACCGTGCCCCTGCCGGTTGGTCGGGAGGGTTGATCGCTGGATGTCGTGCCCGCCCGCATGCGGCGTGAGCACTGCTTCATTAGGTCGCCGATGGTTCTCTCGCGGGCTGCTGACCAGTAGAAACGAAGACATCGACGGGAGTGCGGGTGCGACTGTTCATGGGAGACGACTGGGCCGAAGACCACCACGATGTGGAGTTGATGGATGCCACCGGCAAGCGGCTGTGCGCCTGCCGATAACTACGTCCATGCAGGTCAAACGGCATGTGAGTACTCGTGAAAGATTCCGCCGAGCCGATCTTGTCGGCACATGTTCAGGTCGATGATCCGCTCTGGATCCGTGAACGGATTGGGAGGGCGCGCAGCGGGGTTGCTTGATCCAGGGCTTGATGGGCTCGGTGCTGGTTATAAAACCGTTCGTACTCGCGCAGTACGTGACGTAGGTGGCGCTCATTCCATAGGAGGCAGCGGTCGAGGAGTTCGCGGCGGCAGGACTGTACCCACCGCTTCATGATCGAGTCGTCCGTGGCTATCCGAATACTGGTGAGCACGGTCTGGATACTTGCGGTGGCAAGGATTTTCTCCACGAAAGCAGGAAGCTTCCCATCCCGATCTCGGATCAAAAAGCGCGTCCGGCAGCCCGCATCTTCAAGATCTATCAACAGATTCGTGCTGCGCACCGACCGCGTCGACGCGTACGGCCGGGTTCAGATCGGCTGCATGCTCGCCGGACGCTTCGAGCGGCCCTCCTTCGACGGCGTGCGATGGGACGCCGTCAACGCGGCCACCGTGGTCAACGACACCGCCGACAACCTGGTGATCAATCAGAAGGGCGCCGCCAGGGAGCTGTATCCGTTCGATCTCCGGTTCGAGCCGGAGCCGCAGGCTGGCTCCGTGGTCTGCCATGGCTAACTGTTTTGAGGCGGCCGAGCAGCGCGAACCGGTGACGTGATGAAGCTGCGGGTTCCTGCAGAAAGGTCGGAAGATAGCTGCCCATGGGGGACCTGAGGGAGCGTTCGGGGCGTTGGAGCACGTGCCGAGCACGGTGACCCGCATCTATGTGTAGTGCCGACGTGCTGTGGGGGTGCAGGATTCCTGGTATAGCGCCTTCTAATCCGACGGTCGCAGTTCGAATCCTGCAGGGCGCGCTTCTCCACCTGCGGAAACCCACGCCGTAGCCGCGCTCGGTGGCGGCATGGGGCAGATGTGAGGCAAAGCTGAGTCACACGCTGAGATCCCGTCCTAGCGCGGATGCGGCGCTCAGCATCAGCCGGGCCGTTTCCCGGGCAGCATGGTGGGCCACCTCCGGCAGCACCGAGACGTAGGTGTCGGCGGTCAGCACGATGCTGGCGTGCCCCAGCATGGCCTGCACCACCTTCAGATCCGTGTGCGCGGCCAGAGCCAGCGTGGCGGCGCCGTGCCGCAGGTCATGCAGCCGGACCCGGGGGCAGCCCGGAGGCAGCCACCAGCCGGCGGAACCGGCCGGTGAGGTAGTCCGGCCGCAGCGGCGCCCCATCCGCGGTGGTGAACACGTACTCCGAGTCCCGCCAGCGTGCGCCCGCCGTCGCGCTCAGCTGCTCCTGCCGCTCGCGGTGCCGGGTCAGCACCCGTACGGTCTCCGCGTCCAGGGCCACGGACCGGCAGCTGGCGGCGCTCTTCGGCGGCCCGGTCACGACCTGGCCGTCGGCGTGCACCCGCTGCTGCGCCACCGTCAGCTCCGCGGCCTGCAGGTCGACATCCGTCCAGCTCACCCCGGCGCAGGCCGCGCAGCGCGGCCAGCCACCAGGCGGCGTACAGCCCATCCTGAGCCACGCCGGCCGGGAACGCCGCGAGCTGCTGTTCGGTCCAGACCGCCACCGCTGGACGCTCTCCCGCCTGCTGCCAGCGGGCCGTCCGCCCTGTGGTCCAGATCGCTGGATGCGGTCGCCGCGGCCGGGGCAGCTCGGCTCCGTTGGCAGGGTTGACCGGGATCAGCCGGGCACGCACCGCCGCGTTCAGCGCGGTCCGCAAAGTGGCGTGGATCCGCACCACGGTGGCTGGCGACAACCGGCGCCCGGTCGGCGAGGGACGGGACGCCAGCGTCGCGAGCAGTCCGTTGACATCGCGAGAGGTGAGCTGGTGGAGCAGGATCCGTCCCAGCTGCGGGATGAGGTAGAGGCGGATGTGTGTGGCGTAGTCTTGCCGAGTCGACGGACGCAGGGCGTTCTTGGTGGCCAGCCAGCGTGCCAGCCACTGCCCAAGCGTGCATCCGGCCCCTGCGCCGTCGTGGTCGGCAGCGGCCAAGGCTCGGCCAGCGGCCTGAGCTTCCTCGGGGTCGGCGTAGCCGCCCTGGCGGACGCGCTGCCGCTGCCCGTCCAGGCCGCGCACCTGGACCGCCAAGTACCAGCTGCCGTGGTCGTCATCTAGTGGCAGACGCGGACACGTCATCCCTCGCTGGCGTCCCGTTTCCGCATCCACGCAGCCGCATCGTCTGCTGACCTGCACACGAGTCTTTGCCACTTGTCCCACCTCCACCCTGCACGGTGCGCGACGACAGACGCGCCAGCCAGGGCTCGCACTCGATCAGGGGATGACCTCAGGGCAAGTGTCTAGGGTGCGGGGAACTCAGGTTGAGCCGGGTCAGCTCTCCGTACCGGTTGGCTGCCTGCTGGGAGGCTTTAGGGCGTTCTGGTGCTGGCGGACGTTGGGCCTCTGTCTGGCCTTCTGGCGCTGGTTCGCCTCCGGCAGCGTGAACGCGTACGCCCTCAGCTCATTAGGGGGCGGGCCTTCCCCCACGGAAGTGGACACGCGGTGGGGTATGTCATGCGGCCAGTGTCAGGCTAGTCGATCTTTGCTGGTGTAGGTGCTCGTAGGCGA
>NZ_JBITMP010000108.1:0-11315 GCF_044466425.1 Nonomuraea sp. NPDC049400 | reverse complement strand
CGCTGGGCGAGCTGCTCGCCCTCACCACGATCCCCCCGCTGGGCTGGGCCATGGCACTCGCCGCGGCCGCCTTGACCCCGCCGCTGTGCGACCTGGCCCGGCGGATCGGCCGGAAATCTCGATGACCAGGCACCTTCGGCCCTACCCGTACACGACCCCCGCGACGATCCTGAAGACGGACACCCACCGAGGTGCGACAGAGATTCCATTCCTGAGACAGCACAGCCCCAGGTAGTGCCTGAGCAGATCGACCACCCAGACGGCAACGCGGAGTAGTACATCCGGGACCGGTCCCGCCGAAGCATGTTAGGAAGCGGGCATGAAACTGCCCAACCCGTTCCGGCGGCGTCGGTCTTCGGCGCCACCGCCGCAACGCCCGGACCCGAGCAGCACGATGCGCCCAAGCGGCGAGCGCGAGCTGCGCGGTCACAGCTCGATCGTGTACCGCCTCGCCACCGTGCCGACCGCCGACGGGGTGCTGCTGGCCAGCGGCGATACCCAGGGCGGCGTACTGCTGTGGGACGGTCAGACCGGCGAGCGTCTCACTGAACCGGTCACCGTCGACGGCGTCACCGTGTCGGACCTGGCTGCGGTCAACCTGGGCGCCGACGGCTGGGCGCTGGCATGCTGCGGCTCCGACGGCGTCACCCTGTGGGACCCGCGCCGTATCGGTCAGCCGGGCTACGTACCACGGCGGCTCCTCGACACCGGTACGTCGGCGCTGGCGGTCATTCCGAGCGAGCCACAGCTGATCGTGCTCGCCGGCGTCACAGCGGTCACAGTGATCGACCCGGCGAGCGGGCGGGAGGTGTTCAGCTTCCCGCAGCCGCCACATCCCAAGGGCCACATCGGTGACCAGGTCTATCGGCTGGCTGGCGTCCGCTTCGACGACGAGACGGCCGGCTTCGTCGCTGCCAGGTACGGCGGTGCGCTTGAGATGTGGGAGCCGGCCGGGAACGTCTGGCGCCAGCGGAGTTTCTCGCTCGGTGTGCTCGGTCGTGGCGTGCTGACCGCATTCGACACCCGGCTCGCGATCACAGCCCGCCGCGGGGTCGAGGTGTGGGACCTGAAGACCGGTGAGCGCACCGCCCGGGGTGAGCTGGACACGCCCTTCGAGGTACTCGCGCCAGTTCAGCTCGGTCAGCAGACAGTGATCGCTGCGGCGTTTCGCGACCACCACGAGTGCGGGGTGCAGCTGTGGGATCCACAGGACCCCGCCGCGCTCAGCGCGGTGTTCAACCGGCACGGGCCAGCATTCGGCGATCCGAGGCTGGGCGGCGCGACGATCAACGCCGTTACCAGCATCGCCTGCCCGGACGGGAAGACCCGGGTGGCCAGCGCCGGCAACGACGGCTGCGTGCTCATCTCGGCGCCGCTCGACGAACACGACCTGGTCGCCGGGCAGCGTCCAGGGCCGGCACCACCGCAGGGCGGCGGCGGCAACTTCGCTCGGGTGCGCACGAGCGACGGCGAGATCGTCGGGCTGTGGTTCGCCCGCACTGGGGACGCCCGTGACCGCGGGCTCATCGAAGCCGTCCTGTTCCGCGAGGACCTCGGGCACCTGCTCGGCGCCGAACACCGTGTGGTGCCCAACACCTACGACGACAGCGGCGGTGCGTTCGTCATGTTCGGCCACCACCTCGCACCTGGGGAACCCGGTCATGCGTGACGCGTCGTGCCATGGCGTTCACTACCACCCTCAACGATCGCGAGCCCGGCTACGAGCTGAGCGTTTCGTCCTTGCGCAGGTGGACGAGCACGAGGAGGCCCTGCTGACCTGGGTTGAGACGCTGCCGTGGCGAACGGATCCTCTTGCGCGGCCGGCGGTGAAAGCCTCCCGTAGCCGCGCCGAGTGCCACCGCAGCACCGCGACATGCCACGTCAGATAGCAGAATTCTCAGAGGCCGTGGATTCGGCGGCCGGTGATCTGGTGCGGGACGATGCGGACGTACAGGTGACGCTCGCCGCCCGCCCACGGGGTGACGCCGGCGTTGGCTACCTTTTGCACCTCGTCCTCCGGTACGTGATGGGCGGGGCCCTGGATGAGTACGCTCCAGCCCGCCCGCTGGGCCTCGTCGATCCGATCCACCTGGAAGCCGATCTTGATCTCCACCCCTTCCACGCCGGTGCGCAGGTCCTGGTCCATGGGACCGCCGTGAGCCGTGCGGAAGACGATGGCACCCTCATGCAGCTTGTAGTTCACGGGCAGCACAGTGGGCCCGTCTGGGCTGTTGAACGCCACCCTGCCGATGCCGCCAGGCGCGACCAGCCGCAGGCACTCCTCGGGCTCGAGAACCTCCAGGACGGGATGGGCCGCGGCGGGACCGGGGCCCGGCGGGCGATCGCGCCCGCCGCCCAGCAGGTCCTGGACCGTGGTCTCCAGAGCGGCGGCCAGGCGAGTCACCGTACCCATGTCGGGCATGTCCAGATGGCTTTCCAGGTACTGGACGTATCCGGTGGACATGTTCGCCCGGTCGGCGACCTGCTCGAGGGTGAGGCCGAGCCGGTCTCGGTGATAGCTGATGCGACGTCCGAAGTCACCACTGCCGGTCATGGGTGTGTCCTTCCCTTGGCTGATAGTGCTCATGAAACTACCCAGGTGTTTCGAGAGCAGGCAGGGCCCTTCGTCCCTGACGCGGCCGACCTCCGGCCCTGCTGGAAACCGGGGCAAGCGCGGTCCGATGGAGGTGACGAAGGAGGACACGCCATGATCATCGTAGGAGTGGACGGCTCCGTGGCCGCGCGAGCCGCGGTGGAGTGGGCAGCCAACGACGCGTTCCGCATGCGGGTGCCGCTGCGCATCGTGCACGCCGTGGACCGCTCGCCGTACCAGATCAGCAAACACCCCACCCCTGCCATGCCGGATCTGCTGCTGCGCGAGGGGCAGCGGATCCTGCGTGAGGCCGAGGCACTGGTGCGCGAGCGCCAGCCTGCTGTCGAGGTCGAGACGCGGGACATCGAGGGTGCGCCTGCCGAGGTTCTGCGCGAGCAGGCCGAGGACGCCACCGAGGTCGTGGTCGGCAGCCGCGGGCGGGGCGGGTTCGCCAGCGCGCTGCTTGGCTCGGTCAGTATGCACGTGGCCGGCCACGTGCGCTGTCCCGTGGTGGTGGTTCGAGGCGAGCATCGGCCGACGTATGGAGAGGTCGTGGTCGGGGTGGACGACTCGCCGGAGTGCGAGCCCGCGCTGGCCTACGCCTTCGAGCAGGCGAAGCTCCGAGGGAGCGCGCTGCGGGTGCTGCATGCCTGGCAGGTGCCGGTGCACGCTTTCGCTCCGGAGGCCTCCTACGACATGGACGAGGTCCGTACGGCGCAGCATCAGTCCGTCAGCGACCGGCTGGCCATCTTCAGCAGGGACTACCCGGCAGTGAAGCTGGTCGAGGACGTCCAGTCCGCGGATCCGATGAACGCGCTCACCGACGCGTCGGAACGAGCGGACCTGCTGGTGGTGGGTTCACACGGCCGCGGCGCGCTGGGCTCGATGGTGCTCGGCTCCGTCAGCCGGGGCGTCCTGCACCACGCCCACTGCCCAGTGGCGGTCGTCCGCGCGTAACCACCGCCGGTCATGACCTTGGTCACCGGCATCGGGGACATTGGCCACTGCTGGGCGAGGCCGCGCTCGGGGCACCGTGAAAGTGGAGGTGGAATTCATGTCGATCGAAGTCAAGGACATCATGGGCCGCGTGGCCATCGCCGTGCTGAAGGACGCCTCGTTCGCGGAGATCGTGGAGGCGATGAAGCGGTTCGGGGTGGGCGCGGTCACCGTAATCGACGCGGACCGGCGGCCGGTGGGTGTGGTCTCCGAGGACGACCTGCTGCTCAAGGAGACCGACACGGCACGGTACAGCGTGCCGATATTCGAGTCCCGCAGGCGGCGGCTGGAGCACCAGAAGGCCGCCGGGGTGACGGCGGCTCAGCTCATGACGTCACCGGCGATCACCATCACGCCGGGCACCCCGGTACGGGACGCGGCCCGGCTGATGCACGCCAAGCGCATCAAGCAGCTGCCCGTGATCGACGTAGTCTCTGGACGGATCATCGGCACCCTGCACCGGCATGATGTGTTGCGCGTCTTCACCCGTCCGGCCGAGGAGGTGGATGCGGACATCAGGGCCGTGCTTCCGAATCCCGAGGCGTTCACGATCGAGATCGACCAGGGCGTGGTGAGAATCAGCGGCAGGGTCGAGTGGAAATCACAGGCCGTCGCCTTGACGGAACGGATCCGGGTGATCGAGGGCGTTGTGGACGTCAAGTCCGCGGTGACCTTCGACAAGGATGACCTCCTCATCGTCCCCTCGGGGATGTAGGAGGCTCTCGTGGACGCGACATGGCGGATCGACGTCACACGGGATCGTCCAAGGCGTCAGATTCGGCACGACGATGCCGGGCTAAAACGTTCTGCAACGCGGGAGCTGGTGTCAGGGTCGTGCCGGTCCGTGCTCGAGTGGAGCACTCATCATCCCGCTTACGTCGAGTTCGTCGCGCTATTGAAGCCGATCGAGGGTCTTTTGCATCCGTTCCACTTCCGTCCGCTGATCGGTCACGATCTTGCCGGCTAGTTGCTTCGCCTGGGGGTTCCGTCCCCGTTGCTGCTCGGTGCGGGCCATGGCGATCGCGCCCTGGTGGTGAGCAATCATCATCCGAAGGAATTCCTTGTCGAAGACGGAGCCCGTCGTCGCCTCCAATCTCCGCATGTCCTCGTCGGACATCGAGCCCGGCATGCCACGCCCCATTTCATCGGTGGGCATGGGGCCACGTCCGTCAGTGGGCATGGGGCCACGTCCGTCAGTGGGCATGGGGCCCGGCATGTCAGGTCCCATTCCATCGGTAGGCATGGGCCTGCCCCAGTCCTGCAGCCAGTCCTTCATCGTTTCGATCTCCGGCTCCTGAGCGGCCTTGATCTTCTCTGCCAGCTCTTTGACCTCCTTGTCAGAGGCCCGCTTCTCGGCCAGTTCGGCCATCTCGATCGCCTGCTGGTGGTGCCGGATCATCATCTGTGCGAACCTCACGTCCGCCTCGTTGACGTCGGGGCTAGGCTGAGCGCTTATTGCCGTCATGGCTGGAGCGGCCTTGGGCAGGGCGGACATGTCCTGGCCCGCCGTTACGCTGCCACATGCGGCGAGAATGGCCGTTCCCGCTGCCAAAGATGTGGCCAGCGAGATACCGCGAGTGGTCGCCGAGGTGATCATCATGGCTTTTCGAACCCCCGATCGTAGGCCATCAACCTGCGTGTAGAGACGTGGTTGACCGGCTCACCTACCCCAGAGCGGCTCTCACTACCCGCGTCACCTGCGGCGACAGTCCTGGCTGGCCATCCGTTGATCGGGCAGCCGGTCTTCCTTGCGTGCTCCACCTAGGCCTGCTGAATGGATGACCTGCTCGGTCCGGACGCGATCCTCAGACCCGCACACGGCCCCTGTGAACTTTTACCGAAGAAACCATGCACCGGCCCGCCGATCGCGTCAGCGCGGCGAGCAGGCTGGTTCAGAGTCCGAGACCCGGTCCATGCCTGCCAGGCCGCATGGGGCCATGTGCGCTGGTCAACAGGTTGTCTGTCTCGCGAGACAGGATCGGGCTCCAGCGTTCCCGGCGGTGCGGCACTTCCCGCAGCCACCGCACGCGGGAGATCGTCCGACGTCCCTATCGGTCCTCCCGCGCCTGTGACGGAGGACCTTAGACCCTAGTGCTCGGTACCTTGTGCCGTTTCTGCCGGGGCCACCAGCGGGACAGACTTGACGATGAGCTTCCCTTTCCGATGCCAGAAAGATCGGGAGGACGTCATGATGAAGCAACACGTGGTGCTGGCCGCCGTCGCGGTCGCGGCCGCAGTCCTGGCTGTGTGGGCCGGCGCGCCTGTTTACACGGTTCTGCTCGCGGCGGTCTTCCTGGTGTGCCCGGTGATCATGCTGTGGATGATGCGGTCCATGGGCGCTGACCACACCGAGCGCGATGACCGCGTGGCCGAGCGTGGCCAGGTGCGGGGCCCGAAGGGACCCGATGCCTCGTGACCGCGAGCGACTGGTTGATCATCGCCGTCTCCACAGCGGCGATCGCCTTTCTCGCCTGGTACTTCTTCGGACCGAGAAAGGGCCGGCTCGCCGAGCTGGGGGACGGGGCCCAAGAGGTCGAGATCACTGTCAAGGGCGGCTACGTGCCGGACGTCGTCCGTGTCCGCCAGGGCGTGCCGCTTCGGCTGGTCTTCGACCGGCGCGAAGGCGGCGAGTGCACCTCGCACGTGGTGTTTCCCGATTTTGGGATCGACCAGGCGTTGCCCGCCTTTCAGCGCACCGCCGTGGTGCTGACGCCGTCCAAGGCGGGCGAGTATGGCTTCGCGTGCGGTATGAACATGGTGCGCGGCCGCCTGATCGTCGAACCAGGCCCGGACGGGCAGATCCAGGCTGATAAGGCCGCCGCGAACGGTCACCACGGCGAACCCGCCTCCAGCCAGGACCGTCCGGATACACCCGGTTCACAGTTCGGGGCAGACGAGGGCGATGCCGAGGCGGCGGAGCGGCGGGCGGAGATCCGGGATCTGTCGTGGCGGGTGCTGGCCGGGGCGGTACTGACCGCGCCGGTGGCGCTGGCGGTGATGGCGCACGAGTTCTTCGGCGCTGCCTGGGTGCCGGATCTGCTGCTTAACCGGTGGGTGCAGCTCGTGCTGATCACGCCGGTGATGTTCTACACCGGCTGGCCGATCCACCGGGTGGGCTGGCTGAGCCTGCGCCACCGGGCGGCGGAGATGAACGCGCTGATCACGCTTGGCACGTGCGCCGCCTACTTCTACAGCCTGCTGGTCACCCTCGCCCCTGGACTACTGCCGGCGGAGTTGCGGGATGTGTACTACGAGGCCGTCGGCGTCATCCTGACGCTGATCCTGCTCGGCCGCCTGCTGGAGGCCCGCGCCAAGGCTGGAACCGGGCAGGCGATCCGCGAGTTGATCGGCCTGCAGGCCAGGACCGCACGGGTACGCCGCGACGACAGCGAGATCGAGGTCCCGATCGCCGAGGTGGTCCCCGGCGATCTGGTGATCGTCCGGCCCGGCGAGAAAGTCCCGGTGGACGGCGTGGTCATCGACGGCCGCTCCACGTTGGACGAGTCCATGGTCACCGGCGAGTCGATCCCGGTGGAAAAGGAACCCGGTGACCAGGTGGTGGGCGCGACCGTCAACCAGACCGGCGCCTTCACCTTCCGCGCCGAGAAGGTCGGCACCCAGACCGTGCTGGCCCAGATCATCCACCTCGTTCGGGCGGCGCAGGCGTCCAGGGCGCCCATCCAGCGCCTGGCCGACCTGGTGTCCGGCTACTTCGTCCCGGCGGTCATGGCCATCGCCGTGGTGACCTTCGCGGTCTGGTACGTCGCCGGGCCGCCGCCCGCCTTCACGCTCGCCCTAGTCGCGGCGGTCGCGGTACTCATCATCGCCTGCCCGTGCGCGCTCGGCCTCGCCACCCCGCTGTCCATCATGGTGGGCACCGGCAAGGGCGCCCGCGCCGGCATCCTGATCCGCGACGCCGCCGCTCTGGAGAGCGCGCACAAGCTGGAGACGATCGTGCTGGACAAGACCGGCACCATCACCCGCGGCCGGCCCGCGCTCACCGACGTGCTACCCACCGGGCCCCTGCCGGCCGATGACCTGCTCCGGCTCGCGGCCGGCGCCGAGCGCTCCTCCGAGCACCCGCTCGGAGGAGCCGTCCTCGCCGGCGCGGCTGGACGCGGCCTGCCTCGGGTCGAGGCGTCGGCGTTCGATTCGCAGACCGGCAAGGGTGTCTCGGCCACCGTCGAGGGACATCAGGTACTCGTTGGCGGCCACCGCTTGCTGGAGGGCGCCGGAGTGGAGGTGACGGCTCTGCGGGAGGCGACCGACCGGCTCGCCGAGCAGGGACGTACGCCCATCATGGTCGCAGTGGACGGGCAGCCCGCCGGGGTGCTGGGTGTGGCCGACACCGTCAAGGACGACTCCCGCGACGCCGTAGCTGCGCTGCGGCAGCTGGGCCTGCAGGTCGTGATGATCACCGGGGACAACCGACGCACCGGTGAGGCCATCGCCCGCCAGGTCGGCATCACACGCGTGCTGGCAGAAGTGCTGCCCGAGCATAAGGCCGCCGAGATCGCCCGGCTCCAAGGCGAGGACCGGCGCGTCGGCATGGTCGGCGACGGCATCAACGACGCCCCCGCCCTAGCCCAGGCCGACGTCGGCTTCGCCATCGGCACCGGCACCGACGTGGCCATCGAAGCCTCCGACATCACCCTCATCTCCGGCGCCCTCGAAGGGATCGTCACCACCATCCGGCTCTCCCGCGCCACCATGCGCAACATCCGCCAGAACCTGTTCTTGGCCTTCGTCTACAACACCGTCGGCATCCCCATCGCCGCCGGGATCCTGTACCCGTTCCTGGGACTGCGGCTGTCCCCGATTATCGCGGCCGCCGCGATGGCCCTGTCCTCGCTGTCGGTGGTCGGCAACGCCAACCGGCTACGCCGCTTCACCCCGCCGATCCTGACATCAGCGCCGCAACCGCCCACCGACCTGCCCATCAATGTGGAAAGAAGCATCGAACCAGAGGAAGCTGTCGACCCGGTCTGCGGCATGCTCGTCGACCCCGCCACCGCTGCCGCCTGTCTCGAACGCGACGGCACCACCTACTGGTTCTGCTCCATCCGCTGCCGCAACGCCTTTACCGCCCAGGGGCCACTGGCGCGCGCACACCATGGGTGACCTGGTGGCCGTTGACGCCCCGCCGCCTTGAGGGAGGCATGTGATGGTGGAGTGGATGATGCGCATCGTGCGACGCTACAAGTTCGATGACAACCCCACACGACGAGACCGATCAACACGATCCACAACAACGGCATGAAGACCATCCAGCCCCAGCCGCCGCCATCTCCGTACATCACCGTGCCCACCGCCCCACGGGGCTTCCCCTTCTTCACCCTCCATGCCGACCACGAACAGGTGGTAGGGCACTTCGACCCTGATTGGCCGGGGCGTTCCGCCCTCAGGGGCGCATGTCATGACGCCATAGCGGCCGGCGCAAGATCGAGGAACGCACCGCTCGGTTGGAGAGCCCGGAACAGGGAGGAACCCGGCTGGCGCTGGCAGATCCCTCTGTGAGCTTGGACCCCACGGGTGGGGACCAAGGTCCCTAGGCCGCACGTTCGGTGGCGGAAATCATCGAGAACATGATGACCACGCGCCCGAGGTCCGCGACCGGACCTGGCCATGACCCGGGACAGCACAACGTGCTGAGCATCGGCGCACTGCGCGGAGGCTGACCGCGGGACGGGTGAAGAGGCCGAGGGACCGGTCGATACCGCGGTGGCCGATCGAAGACCTGCGGCGGTGCTGCAACACCGCCACAGAGAGACCTTCGTCCCGAAAGGACCCCGAAGCGCGGACCCGGACACGCGAGAATCCCTCGCGACAATAGCCGGGTTCCCCTTCGTGCAACCAACCATGGGGAGCCAAAATGACCACGACTACTCTCGACGCCGTGACGTCGAAAGACGGCACCACGATCGCCTACCAGCGGCTCGGCCGCGGTCCCGGGCTGGTGCTCCTGCACGGAGCCATGCAGACCGGCCACAGCAACATCGAGCTGGCCCAGGCCCTCGCCGGCGACTTCACGTGCTACGTGCCCGACCGCAGAGGCCGGGGCTACAGCGGCCCCTGCGGCCCGAACTACGGCCTCGAGCGGGAGGTGGAGGACCTCGACGGGCTGCTCGAGGCGACGGGAGCGCCCTACGCCGTCGGCGTCAGCTCGGGCGCCATCATCACACTGCGCACCGCGCTCGTGCGACCCGGCCTGCGCAAGGCCGTGCTCTTCGAGCCGCCGCTGGATCTCGGCGGCACCTACCCGTCCGACTGGCTGCCCCGCTTCGACCGGGAGATCGCGGCGGGACGGCTCCCGGCCGCGCTGGTCACGGGCATGAGGGGCACGAGGCTGGGACCGCCGTTCTTAAGCCTCATGCCACGGGCGCTGCTGGAGCTACTCACGGCCAAGATGCTGAAAAGTCAGGAGAAGGCCGCTGCGGACGGGGAGCCGACGTTCCGGGAACTGGCGCCGACGCTGCACTACGACGCTCAGGTGGTGGCGGAGACGGCGTGCGATCTGGATGCCTACCGGTCGGTGGAGGCAGAGGTGCTTCTACTCGGCGGCACGCGCAGCCCGGCCCACCTGAGGTCCGCGCTCACCGCGCTGGAGTGGCTGCTGCCCCATGCCCGGCGGGTGGCCCTGGAGGGCCTCGACCACAGCGCCACCTGCAATGCCGCCTACCGCGGCCACCCCGAACGAGTCGCCACCGAGATCTGCCGCTTTCTCACTTGACGCGCGGCGGCCACGTTGTCGGGAGGGCGCTACCCGGCTCGTCTCTCACGCGGCGGCGCTCCTGCGGGGACGGTATTCAATCGGTAGTGGTGCACCGGAGGGGGGAAGGCAGGAGGCGGCTGTCAGCTGGAAACCTGCACCTGTCGTCACTCGGTTGAAACCACGGCTACCCCGCCAGAGGAATCCAAGGGCGTGGTGGCACTGGACAAGAGCGGTCACGCTGGGGGAGATCGCCGGGTTTACCGTGCCAGCGGTGGTAGGGACTCGGGTGGCCGCCGCCCGGGTGAGGAATGCCGGGCTTCGGGCCGCTGACGCAAGCCCTGGTGCTCGTCCTGGCCGATGCCGTGGAAGGCACGTTCCTCGGTTTGGTGCGGGCGTACGCGCTGCGGGCGGTGCTTCCCACATCGCGTGGACCGTCGGCGCATTGCCGGTCGTGCTGAGTGAGCGCGTGCTGCGGTGGCCTGTCGCGGTGCTCGTTCTGCTGTGGCGGACCATGGGGGTTGCATGGGGCGCAGAGCTGTGGGGAGTGCCGATGGTCCCCATTGATGTGGGACTTCGTCCTCTGTGGGTGAGTGCCTGTGGGGGGTGCACTGGAGTCATGGGAAATCGGGACCGCAGAAGGGGGACGGGGCACCCGCCCGCGCCCGGAGCCTTCCAAGGAGGTCGATGATGGACAGAACGATCGTCGTCGGGATCGACGGGTCGCGGACGGCGTGGTCCGCGCTCGCCTGGGCAACCGGAGACGCCGACCGCAGAGGTCTACCGCTACGGATCGTCCATGTGCGCGAACCCTGGTTGGCCGAGCACCCGCTCACCGCATCCGGCGACGAGGAGACGCTGACCAAGCGCTGCCGGGCGCTGCTCGCCGACGCGGCCGAACGCGCGGCCGCCCTCGCCCCAGCATTGAGAGAGTTCCATCCTGTTTCCGCAGGTAGAACGGGCTGGTGTGGTGGCGGTCAGGTGTGAACGTCGTGGTGGCGAGGCGAGATCATGAAG
>NZ_JBITMP010000107.1:0-11341 GCF_044466425.1 Nonomuraea sp. NPDC049400 | reverse complement strand
ACGACTGAGCGCCCACGTCGCAGGTGACGCACTCCCCGTACCGGCCGAGCTTGTGCAGGTCGAGCAGCCGCCGCTTGGCCTCGACCTCGCGCAGCGCCCGGGCAGGGTCGTTGCGAACGATGTGACGCACTGTGGCCCCGCAGCTGCTGGCTGCTCTGGGCGAACCCATCAGCCACGGTTTCGCCATCTACTGCGACGACCTCGTCCTGTTCCGCGTTCGCGCGCCACGGTCCTGGTGAGGCTGAGATGGCTTCCTGGTCGTCCTCGTCGAGGCGTGCTCGGATGAACGCGATCAGGTCATCCATGCCCTACTCCCGCCGCTTCGAGCTCCACGCCCTGGTCGTGCCGCTGCTGCCGTTCTACCGGGTCGGACAGCATCATCGTGCAGGCTCCGCACTGCCAGTAGCCTTCCCGCTCCCGAACCACGCGGCGTTCGGAGCAGCGGGGGCAGCGGATCGGCGACTTGGTGCCGACCGAGTCCTCTTGGAGTCTCTCGCGGAGGACGACTTCCCAGCGGAGCACTCTCGCCGCGAACCCGATGTGTTCCTCCGCAGCGAGGATGCCGTCCAATCGCTCGGACAGCCATCCGATGCAGCGTGAGCGCGGGTCGGCGCCGCGGTGGGCTCGGTGCGTGCGTGGGGCGAACCCCCAGCGCTGCCGCCACTCGTCTTCCACGTCCGTCAGATCCCCGTACAACGCGTCGAGCAGGTCGGCGGTGGGTGATGGGCTTCCTGACGTTCTGGAGCCGCTCACGCGCCCCTCAGGGAGACTGCCGCGGTGCCCGTCTGAGCGGGCCGATAGTTCGGTGGCGAGCTGGTCGACGTCGAGTAGCGCCGCCCTGATGAGTGCCCGGCATCGACGGCAGAACAGAGGCTCGCCCTCGTAGACAGTGACCTCTGGCGCGGCAGGTTCGGCGGGCTCTTCGCCTCGCTGGCCGTCGGCGATCCACTCGTCGAGGAGTTCCACGTACCCGTCGAGCGCTCGTTCGTAGTCGGCGATCAGCCGGCGGGCGGTGTTGTTGCAGGGTCCATTGCATGCGTTGGTGCTGGACACGATGCCTCCCCCGAGGTCGTACTCTTGCGGGAGACCAGTTGAGGGACGGGTCGAGGCGAGTTGGTCGGGGGCGGTCTTCCAGGGGGCTGGAGGGTCGCCCTCGTTTCATGCTCAGGGAGTCGGCGAGAGCTGTAGGTCGGTCTGGATCTGATCGATCGCCGCCTGAACGGTCGCGTCAGGGGATGAACCCTCAGCGTAGGCGAGCACGGTGAGCAACGACGACTTGGTGGACATCGCGACGTCGAACTCGCCCAGCGACGTGGCGAACTGCGCGGCCACTTCAGCGCTGGGGATCGACTGGTCGATCGTGATGCCCAGCAGGTCGAAGATGAGCTTGCGGATCGCGAAGCCTAGGCGTCCTAAAAGCGGCATCCAAACCCCTTCGATTTGAGAGCCTGACGTATGTCGGCTCGCCGGATCGGCAACAATCGTCTCACATCTGGGTGTTGTGGCTGATCTCTCTCGCCAGCTGGACCCAGAACGCGGTCAGGTCGTCGCCGGCGTATCGCCGGTTGTGGATGCGTTCGTGGCCGCCGTCGTTGCTGGGGCGGTAGACGGCTACCTCGGTGTATGGCTTGCCGTCGTGGAAGCCGGTGTACAGGTGGGTCCAGTCGCTGTGCTGTGGTGTCCAGTCGGGGAAGGCGATGCGGGCGGCGTGCTGTTGGAGGGTTTGGGCCTGCTCTTCGCGGTGTTTCCGGGAGTGCACTATCCCACACTGTCACGCCATGTCCATGATCGGGATGGTTGGCTACTGGTCGTCCTCGAAAAGGTCGATCTGCCCCACGCAGTCCCGCCACTTGTCCAGCCCTGTGATCCGTAGCGGCCGGCGCGGTGCGAGGCCGAGCTTGGACGCGCAGTCAGGGCCGATGCCGAGAGCACGGGACTCGGGGGTGCGCAACGTGTGCTTGCACGCCTTGCAGCGGGTCACGTGCTCTCGGGTGGCCGGGTCGTCGAGGTCGAGGAGGGTCACGGCCCCAGTGTTTCCCGTCTGAGTCTCCATGCTTCGTCCCAGTCGTCGGTGTAGACGGCGGTCACGCTCCACTTGGCGGGCTTGCGACCCTCGCCGAACGGCTCACGGCCCGAGTCTCGGTCTACGATCAGGATCTCGCCGCGCTCGAACGGCCAGAACGTCTCTTCGGACAGTTCAACGATCTGGCCAGCCATCGGCCCTGCTCCGAACCCCTTCGTGTAGCCGCCTGTGATGACGCACAGTTCGAACCCTTGGAGGTTGGGCGGCTCGCCACCGTTGATGATCTGAAGGACTTGTTCAGCGGTCAACATCGGTCGTCTCCTCGGTGGCTGGCGTCTCAGGCGGCAGGCTGCCGGTCTTGGCCTTGCGGGCTCTCCACCAGCGCAGGCAGGTGCCGCAGACGTCGCCGGCCTCCGGGTACAGCCTGCCCGACCCGCGCCTGAGCGGGCGACCGGAGCGGCGCAGGCCGGGACAGGTCGGGTAGATGTGGTCGTCCAGGTGGCCCACGTACCACTCGTCCACGACGGCGAACTCTGCCGCCAGCTGGGCGTCGGCAGCATCGAGGGCGAGCACGATGAGCGGGTCAGCCACGGTCGGGGTCCTCACGGTCGATGAAGTCAACCAGCGCGTCTGCGTACTGCTTGGCCACGCCGAGAGGCGAGCACCAGAAGCGGAAGTCCTCGCTGATGTACTTGCGGATGGCGGCGAGGCGGCGCTCGGCGGTCTCGGCGCGTTCCCGCCACCGGTCCCGGTCCGCTCGGGCGTCGTCCAGCTCGATCCTTACGAGCCGCGTGAGGCTGTCCACGATGCGCTTGCCAGCCGCCATTCTGGACGGATCGGCCCCAATGAGGAGCGTCGCGTTCTCCTCGCGGAGCCGCCCCAGCTCCTCGTCTCGTACGGCCAAGACAGCGTCGGCGAGGCGGTCGAACTTCGCAGGTACTCCAGCGTGCGGACCGCATTCGCAGTGCAGCGGGTTCGAGCCGTAGCACTCACCGGAGGGGCCGAAGATGGCGGCCAGCGCTTCGGCGTAGCGCTGGCGGAGGTCCTCAGCCACGGTCTTCATCCCTCCAAGGCTTGTACATGCGCATCTCGTTAAGCCGCTGCTCGTCGATGCTGATGAGCCCAAGTTCCAACAGATGCAAGAGCGCCGTCCTGACCTGACCGCGCACCATGTCAGCCCCGATCATCCCTTGGTTCTGGTAGGGGCCGTTCGGTCCTAGCATCCAGCCGTCAACAGCTCCCACGGCGATGCGCCGGACCCGGTCGAAGGCACTGCCGTCCGTCTCATCCACGACGACGGTCCCGTTCTCAGGCATCCGGGGTCTCCTCGGGTAGGGCGGCGCGGAGGCGGCGAAGGGCGGCGACTTCTGCCGACAGGTCCTTGCCGCGATCGAGGTAGGTGCGGAGGTCTTCAGCGGAGACGACGACCATTCCTGCGCCGGTGAGTGCGGCCACGATCTGCTCTGCGGCGTCCCATGCGCCGATCTGAACCACGACTGGGCCGCCCGGCTTCTTCCAGTTGGGCCACATGTCCTCCGCGTTCCAGGTCAGGACCGTGTGGATCACCTCAACGGGGGTCACCGCTCCTCCTCTCGTAGCGGCGGACAGGGATGCCAGCCTTCTCGGCGAGGTCGGCGGTGTGGGTGGCTCCACGAGAGGCGTTGAACGCGGGTCCGCCGGTGCCGTCCGGGTGGTTTTGCTCGCCCCACTTCGTGTTCTGGCGGGCGAGCTCGTCGCGGACTTCCTGCTCTTCGTCGGTCAGGTTCGCGGTGAAGTAGCTCATGGTTCGTTCGAATCCTTCCTCGAACATCGATCTTGTTGGGCTTGATCTGTGATCTTTCTCGGACTAGTGAGCGCCTCAGAGGGTCGTAGGCGCCCCTCTGAGGCAAAGGGCAGGCAAAGGGACGGGAGACCCTTACGAGCCCGCGAGAGGGGCGCTACAGCCCGCGCCAGGGGCATCCACGCCCGAACCGACCGACCGCACTCGAAGCGCGTCCTCGTCGAACTCGCCAGCCTTCACGCCAGCGACGAACGCCGCGAACTCGACGGCGGAGAAGATCAGCACAGGGCCGTCCTGCTCTTTCGCGTCCCGGACACCCACCCAGCCGTCAGCGAGTGGGGCCACCTCCACACAGGTGGAGGCGCCGTTGCAGAAGGAGCTCTTGCGCCAGGCGGTGTCAGCCATGGAGAGCCACCTCCTGCGGGAACTCGTCCCACGTGCGGCCGTCGAGCTCGCGCATCTCAGACTTCTTGGCGACGCGGGCCATCTCGACGCGATGGCCGAACTCATCGATCGGATCGCCGACGAAGACGGAGCCGGGCAGGGGGCGGCCGATCCCGTGCCAGCCGGACGGCGCCCAAGAACCCCACTGCTTGAAGAAGAACGGGACGCCTGCTCGAGCACACTGGTCACGGAGTGAGCGCGCCCAGTCTGGGTGCATCGGCCGCGCGCGAGGACCCGACTCGCCGCCGACGATCATCCAGTGGATACCCGCCAGATCCAGATCACCGAGTGGTCCGATCAGGGGCTCGCAGGACAGGAACCCGACCTCGGCGGGCACCTTGCGGAGGTCGTCGATGCGGTGGAGCTGAGAGGCGTCCTCAACAGACACTCCCATCCACAGGTTCGGCGGCCACGGCAGCTTGTCGGCGACTCTCGGCAGCCGGGACGCCCGCTTGGTCAGCACCTGGTAGGTGTGCTGCGGCGTCGCCTCGATCACCTCGAAGACGCGCCGAACGAAGTCAAGCGGCACCTTGGCGTGGAACAGGTCGCTCATCGAGTTGACGAACACCTTGCGCGGCTTCCGCCACGTGAACGGGGTGGTCAGCGTGTCCTCGTGGACCGCGAGGCCGAACCCGGGACCGGACGTACGCGGGTCGCCATCGGTCTGGTACTTCGCCTGGCCCATCGCCTTCAGGCGGCGGGCCAGCGTCAGGGCGTAGCAGTTGTCACAGCCAGCCGAGATCTTGTCGCAGCCGGTTGTCGGGTTCCATGTGGTGTCGGTCCACTCGATGGACGTGTCGCTCATCGGGCGAACACCTCGCCCCCGTGCTCAGCGGCGACCTTGCACGGCCAGCCCGTCACCGTGCCCTCATCCCAGCAGACGTTGCACACCCACGCGGCCGGCGTGCAGTCGCCGAGCCAGTGCGGGGTGTGGAAGCGGGCAGGCAGCTTCTCCCGCTCCTCCAGCGTCTCCGGCAGCTCCTCCAGGCACGGATGGTCTTGGGCTTCCAGCAGGATCGCCCGGACCGGCTCGGAGTAGGAGTCGCGGTACGCCCTCTCGACCTCGCGGATCGCCGCGGTGTAGTCCTTCGGGTGCTTGGGCTCACCCTCGGGCTTGATCGGCTCGATGAGCAGCGCCAGCCGGTCGTCGATCGCCTCCAAGAACGTGTCCTCCAGGTCCTCGCGGCACGCGGTGGTCGGCCGGAATCGGCCGTCAGGCCACGACACACGCACGATCGCTGGCGTGCGCTCATCGTGGTCCGGGTTGCGGCACGGGATGCGGGTCTCGGTCTTGGTCTCAGCCATGGTTTCGGGTCTCCTCTGTCGGGGGTTTCACGATGTGCAGGTCTGGGCCGTCGTCGTCGGCATCTGCCAGCGCGGGCCCGTCGATCTCTCGGCCTCCGAGCATCACGCGCAGCTTCGGCGGCGTCGGGTTGGCGGCCTCGACTTTGGCCAGGGTCGGCCAGTCGTCGGCGCGGATCCCCACCGTGGGCGGCTCCCAGGAGGAGTCCGCTTTGGCGTAGTTCTTCGCCCAGTCCCACGGCAGGTAGCAGGGCAGCAGGCCGCCCCGGTTCGGCAACGGCACGGGCAGGCCGGCGTCGCGGCGGCGCTTCTCGGCCTCGTTCGCCGCGTCGGCCTCCTGCCGGTGGCGGGAGCAGAAGCGGGCCATCTGCCACGTGCCATCGACCGGGTTCGTCACGCGGAAGCCAACCATCAGGCTGCGCCCGCACGGACGCTTCGCCCTCGGCAGCTCGACCACGCATCCGGCGTCGTACGGCTCCGGGTCCGGCTCGTACCGGGGAAGGTCGGAGCGGATCAACTCCCAGAACTGGCGGTTGTCCAGCCCCATCACCTCGCACACCCGCTTGATCCGCTCGCCTCGCGGGGCACGCTCCACGCCGAGAACCCAGATCGCGGTGACGACGAACATCCGCAGGTCCGCATGCCGGTGGTTCCCGGGCGGGAACCGCGTGTCCCTCATCGCCCGCGAGATGTCCTCACGGACCTTGAGCATGTAGCGGAGCTCCTCACCGTTCACGCGCGGTCTCCTTGGTGGCGGTATCGGGGGGAGGGGGAACAGGGTGGGTCATCCGGACTCACCATGCTCAAAACGGGCAGAACGGGCGGCCACGTAGGCGAACTCGAGGTAATTGGCGTACGGGGCGCCGGCCAGCGGGATCGGCTCAGTGATGTCGCCCGCGGGCTGCTTCGTCGAGGAGCGGCAGGCCGGGACCAGCAGGGCGCCGGCCTTGCACAGCATGTGCTTGAACTCGTCGTCGTCGACGTCCGGGAGGATGCCGCACGCCGGGGCGAAGAAGTGGTAGCCGAACAGCGGGCCCGTGAAGGTGCAGTGGCCGCCGCAGCCGGCGCCGACGATGGCGTTCTGACCGCGGAGCGGGGTTCCGATAGCGCGGGAGCGGCGGATCGACAGGTGGCCGTGCGGCACCTCACCCGAGGGGACGTCGCCGAGCACCAGAACGTTCGTCATGCAGAACGGGTCCTCGCGGCCTAACCCGTAGACCGGGTCGACGGCGTCCAGCAGCAGCGGCACGTCGAGACGCTCGAGCGGCCCTTTGACTTCGACCCACCAGCGCAGTTCGGGCAGGTAGAAGTCCGGCAAGTACGGGCGGCGCTTCTTGCCGACCAGGTAGCCCTGCGGCTCGTACTGCCAGCGGATTCCGAGCGTGTCAAAGAAGACTCCCCACCTGGCCTCGAGACGGGACCTGAACCGGCAGCCCGCGTACTTGGTGTCGATCGCCTGGATGGTCATCGGCTCTCCAGTGCCGCGGTGGGGGTCCAAGGCTGGACGTGGTTGACGCAGCGCCCGTAGTGGCCTTGCCAGCCGAGCGTCACCGAGCCGGTGCGGCCCTGGCGCTGCTTGGCGACGATCACCTCGACGGTGCCCGCGTGCTTGGACTCCGGGTTGGCCGCGGCCTCCCGGTGCAGCAGCAGCACGACATCCGCGTCCTGCTCCACGGCGCCCGACTCACGCAGGTCGGACATCTGAGGGCGCTTGTCCTGCCGGTGCTCGGAGCCGCGGTTCAACTGCGCGAGCACCATCACCGGTACCTCGAACTCGCGGGCAATCAGCTTCAGCCCGCGAGACAGGTCGGCCACCTGCTGCTGCCGGTTCTCAGCCTTCCCTGTGGCCATGAGTTGCAAGTAGTCGACAACCACCAGCCGGGCCGGGGCGGTGCGCGCCATGCCGCGAAGCCGGGATCGGATGTGCGACAGGCCAGCGGCGGGCGTGTCATCGATCGAGAGATGCCCCTCGGCGATCCGCGGGACGCCCTTGGCCATCCGAACGTAGTCGTCTTCCGACAGGTCGCGGGTCTGCATCCGGTGAAGGTCCACGCGGGACTCGGCGGCGATCAGCCGGTGCATGACCTCGGTGTGAGACATCTCCAGGCTGACAAACAGCGCATGCTCGCCCAGCCTGATGCCGACGTGGCGGGCGATGTCGAGCCCGATCGTCGTCTTGCCGATACCCGGCCTCGCGCCCACCACGATGAGCTGGCCTGAGCGCATGCCCGGCAGGATGTCGTCAAGGTCCGCGTAGCCGGTCTTGACACCGGTCTGCTCGGCGCTCTTGTCGGCCAGGTCATCCATGACGGGACCGACCAATTCGGCTGCCGTCAGCAGCGGCCGGTCGGTCACCGCGGACAGGGCATCCTCGAGAATCTTGCGCGCGATGTCCGGGTCGGCTTCATCGTCGTACCCGGCCCTCGAGGCGAGCTGCTGGATGCGCTGGCCAGCCTCGAGCATCGCCCGCCGGTTCGCATCGGCCTTGACCAGTCTCGCGTGGTACGGGACCGCAGGCCCAACGCAGGCGTGCTCAATCAGAGCCGCCAAGGCAGGACCAGCGTTGGAGCCGATCCGGGCTAGGTCTCCCGAGGCCGCGATCGCGTTCAGGACGGCCGCGGGGTCTACAGGCTTGCCGTGCTCGGCGAGGTCCACGGCTGCTGCGAAGACCACGCTGTGCCTGGGGCTGTGGAAATCCCGAGCGGAGACGATGTCGGCGGCGGCCTCGACGTTCTCGCGGTTCTGGATCGCCGCGCCCACGACGGCCTGCTCTGCGGCGATGACCGCGGGGCTTGGTGTCCACCCATCGACGAAGGTCTCGACGGTCACTTGCCCTCCCGCCGGCGGTCCGGGCCGTCCAGGACGACAACGACGGCATCGGCCGCCAGACGGGAGGCGATGCGCTCGCCGAGCATGCCGCGCAGGTCGGGCACATTCGACGTGATCACGGTTGGGAGCTGGTGATTCCAGCGGTAATCGATCACGCCGTACAGGTGCTCAAGCTCCCACGCGCCCAGCCGCATCGCGCCCGGGTCGTCAAGGATCAGCAGATCGGAGCGTGCCGCGTCCCGCAGGTCCACCTCGTTGACGGGCGGGGTGGTCAACTGGCGCCACTCGTAGGCGCCGTAGACGGCCGGCGCACCGAGCCATCCGGCCTCGAGTGCGACCGTGACCGCGTGCCAGCACGACCAGGTCTTGCCTGTCCCGACCGGGCCAACCAGCAGCAGGTTCGCTGCGGACTTGTCGTGGACCAGGCCCGTCACCCAGGCGGCGACCTCAACGTGGAGCTCGCCCTTGGCGCGCATCGACTGAGGGATGCGCTTGCGCCACTCCGCTACGCGGAACGCACGCTGCTGCTCGAGCCATTCGGCGTGCAGTTCGGCATCATCGTCGTACGGTTCAGCCATATCTAGATCACCTTCTTGGGGTCGATGGGTGCGGTGCTGGGCTTCAGGTGGGGGTCAGACCCGGGCGCGTACTTGCCGTTCGTGGCGTCGCGGTCCTTGGCGGCTGCAGCATCGCGCTGAATTTGCACAGCGAGGTCCTGCCATCCACAGGCCCCCGCGTTACGGGCCGCGGTGAGCAGCACATCGGCTGGAACCTTCTCCTTGAGCAGTTGCCCTGCCTGTTTGCCGATGCGCTTGCGCAGGGTCTCGGCGGGATGCGGCTGCCTGCCCTCCCTGGCGCCGTCGACGTAGGCGCCAACGACGTCTCCCGCGTTGATCGGCTTGCCCGGATCGGGGTGCGGCGGAGCCGCGCCCGCCGAAGGCGGAACTCCCTGCTCCCTGCTCCCTGCTCCCTGCTCAGGGCCGAAGATCGCCAGAGCCTTCTGGCCATCCTCCGGAGACGCTCCAGAGCCTTCAGCGTGCGACTCTGGAATCTCATCGTTATTGCTGGTCAGGACGTCAAAGCTGGCGCGGATCTGCTCGGGCGTCGGACGCGTGTAGCGGGGTTTGGCGGGGTGCGAGACCTTCTGATGCTCGTCCCAGTTCAGGACGAACAAGAGAGCCTTTCCGCCGGCCTGATAACGCACGATCAGACCCGCCGTGGAGAGTCTCGCGAGATCCTCCCGAGTCCTCCGGAGACTCTCCAGAGGGTCCTCTTCGAGAGGCCAGATCGCCGCGTTGATGAGCTTCTCGTTATCCGGCGTAACCCCGTTGTCGTCCACGTGAGTCCACAGCCCGATAAACAGCAGCCGCGCCGACAAGGGCAGAGATGCAATCTTCTCCGAGGTGAAGAAGTCAGGCTTGATGCTGCGAATCCGCGCCACGTGCGCGCTCCCCCTTGGTGCTTTGGTGATGTTCGGATGGGCCTACGAGAGCGGGGACTGTCTTCGCTTCACGGGACGTTCCTTTGGGCTCTAGGTCTTGCAGGAACTGGGCACAGCAGGGCAGCCCTCAAGAGGGCATGCCGAAAGCAGGGATGGAGTGTCGAAAATCGCGGCCCTTTGCGCCCCAGATCGATTTGGCAGGCCTAGAGAAAGCCTTGCTCGTCGCGAATGTTCTCCGCAACTCGGCCTGTGGATAACCCTGTGGCCAGCCTGTGTGCAACTGTCGGAGGGATGTCAGTTGCCTGTGGAATACCCCTGTTGGCAACTTTTGGGTGAATGCGTTTCTGCAGGTCACCGCCAGATCGGGCTGTGGAAAGAAGTTGGTCACAGAAACACGCCGGATCCGTTTCACGACGCCTCCCCGAGCTGGTCTGCGGACTGCTCCTCCTCGATCGGGACGAATGCGAGCCGGAGACCGAACACCGCTCCCCACGCGTCCAACTGGGCGAGGCTGGAGGGCTCGTGTAGGCCTGTCTCTCGCTGCCGGAAGGTTCTGCGGTCAACGAACAGCCGGCGCGCCATCGCGGACACGCTCAGACCGGCCTTTGTGCGCTCGCAGGCGAGTTGGGCAATCAGCGGGTGGGGTCGTCTCATGACGCCCCCTCGACCGTGACGAGCACGAGTCGCATGCCGACCGCGCCGGCGTACGACTCCAGACGGTCGACGGGAGGCAGGTTCCTGCCGCTCTCCCACTGGGCGACCGTGCCCTGTGACACGTTGATGCGGCGGCCGACTTCCTTCTGCGTCAGACCGAGCTCGCGGCGCCGCGTGATCAGGCCGGACACCAGAGCATGCGGGTACTTGGCCATCACGCCGCCCCCACGCCCTGCTGGGAGCCGCGCCGAACCCAAGCGCGCCGCTTGGAGCGTCTTTCATCCTCGCCCAGGCCGCCCCACACGCCCGCGTCCATCTTCAGGATGAAGGCGGTCTCCCTGCAAAACAGCTTGACCGGGCACTGAGCGCATACCTCTTTGGCCTTCTGCTCGCGCAGGTCCCTGAGTTCGCCTCGCTCTCCGTCCATGCCGAAGAACAAGGCCAGGGACTGGCCGTGGCACGCGGCACGCTTCTGCCAACTCCAGTCAGGCGTGGCCATCGCCGGCCTCCGTTTCAAGTCGTTCCGAATCGTTCGGGATCGTTCGGGCGGACACCGTCTTGGAGTCCTGTACGGCTGGTGCCGTGTCCCGGCGAGCACGTCGCCGAGCAGCCTCGTAGTCGGCGCGTGCACGGCAGCAGGAAGCGCAAGGGACGGTGCCGTGAACGCGGTGATAGGAGTAGCCCGCGTAGGTGCCGTGCTGGACCTGGTCAGGGCGCAGGCGTGGTCTACCTCTCGGCATCACCCCACCTCCTCGGCGTGAAGGGCGGCGCGGAGGCGGTCGCCGATGAATCGCCCGACCTGAGGGCTGACAGCGTTTCCGAAACCGTCGACCTGGTCGCGCGCGCTGCCCCAGACGATGAAGGTGCC
>NZ_JBITMP010000106.1:0-12438 GCF_044466425.1 Nonomuraea sp. NPDC049400 | reverse complement strand
GAAGCGTAGAGAACTCCCATCATCCCAGGTCAAAGGGCACCTCGCCCTATTTCACGATTCTTTTGTCAGATCCTCAGCGGTGAATCCAGGCTGAGACACCTCTCCACATGGACCACGCAGAGTTTCATCTGGCTTACGAAGTTCAAAAGAAGTTTCACCTGGATTTCCTTTGTTCTTTTCATCATATGGGTGTTCTTCTCTCTTCTCACGGTCCTGAAGATACCTCCATTTGCGAGTGTGGCAGCATGGACGACCACCCGATGCGGTGGCGGCTTCAGCATTTATTGCGGTTCTGTGATCGGCTTTGTCACCACACTGCTCTTCACCGGATTCCTTTACTGGATCTTCTTGGCGACCTCGTACCAGAGGGTGACGGGCGTGTACCTGAGGCGAGCCGGGACGCATCCTCGCGCGCTGGTTCAGACGGTCGGCAGCATCATCGGCGACATCGTGGGCCGGGAAGCTCTGTGCGGTGTGCTCATCCGCAATCTCAGGCTGGGCACCCGCGAGGTACGGCGGCCGCAGATCCTGGTCGGCGACGTTGGTGCCGGCAAGACGGCAGTCCTCGTCAAA
The DNA here is from genome assembly GCF_044466425.1 of Nonomuraea sp. NPDC049400. Lineage (NCBI taxonomy): Bacteria > Bacillati > Actinomycetota > Actinomycetes > Streptosporangiales > Streptosporangiaceae > Nonomuraea > Nonomuraea sp. NPDC049400. The sequence goes on along the minus strand of NZ_JBITMP010000106.1, from coordinate 11,865 downwards.
ATCGTCGAGCTGCTGACACAACGGGGCATTTGCCCTGTTGTGCTCCGTCTGCGCGACGTCACCCTGCCCGTGGACTTCCAAGGCATGGCACGGAAACGGTTCCAGGAGCTGATCGACAACGATCTCCGGTCCAATGCGGAAGCGGACCGGGTGTGGCGGCAGCTGCGTGCCGACGACAGGATCGTGGTGATCGGCGACGGCCTGGAGGAGGCCCTGGCCGACCGAGTTGACGCCACCCATGACAGCGACTCCTCCGTAGATCGGGACACCCTCCTGCGGTTGGGGATCCGCCGTGCCGTGGACGAGGATCTCCCGCTGCTGATCGCCTCGCGTCCGCACGACCCGTTGCGGGGAATGGAGGCGACGATCACAGAACTCGAACCACTGGGCAAGGGGCCCGCGCTGGACTACCTGCGCACCAACGGCGGCCAGCCCGGCGGACACCGCAATCCAGATCGGCACATGCAGCGGTTGAATCATCTGGTGCAGTACGCGGGCGTGGTCGAGACGCCGCTGTACCTCCAGATCATCCAACGACTCAACCGGGTCAATCGGTTGGGGCGAGCATTCCCGGAGAACCTGTTGTCCGGCACCCGCAACGGGACCCGACCGGTCCCGGAGAGCATCGACCGGGCGTACCTGCGCTGGCGGCTGCTCAAAGGCTGGGAGGACGCCCTGGTGCAGGGGTACGACCATGAGGACTACGCGCTGAGCAAGCCATGCCGTGAGGCGACCATCGAGGTCCTCTCGGCGCTGGCGTGCATCGGGCTGAAGCAGAACCTGCTGGAGGTCAGGTTCGAGGATCTCGTTGGGAAGACCAGATGGCAGCCGTTCGACTCGGGGCACTCGAAGGCCCCCCAACGGGACAATCGGCCCCATGACAGGCTGTGGGCTGCGCTGACCCAGAGACTGGAGAAGCTGTCCGACAGCCTGGAGGGCATAAGCTACGCCAAACTCCATGAAAATCTCAGCCTGGCCGCAATGTGGGGCTCGGAGCTCGGTGTGGTGGAGGCCCACGCGGACCGGGTCCGCTTCCGGCATAGCCTCATCGAGGCTTATCTGGGATCGCGCTATATGGGTGTCGTACTCGAAGATCCTGAATACCAGCGAGAGGCGTTCTACGACCCTGGTGCGGAATTCCTGATGGCACTGGTCTTCCATTCCCGGGCCGAATCAGCCACCGAGGAAACCGCGGCGGTTTCAGGACCACCCGCGGCCGTGACGGCGCGGATGCCGGCTTCCGTCACGGACCCCTCCGTGCCATCCGCCCCCTCCATGAGCATGACGATGCCGGCATCGATTCCCGATCAAGGGAATCCGGGCGAGCGGTTCGCGCATGAAGCGGTGAATCTGCTGACAAAGACAGCTAACAACGACAACGTCCCCAGGCCGGCCAAAATCCTCGATATGTATAGCGCCGCCTTGGAGATCGACAGCAGTACGGACGCGCCTGATCCGGCCGCCATAATGGATCAGTCCGCCGCCACATGGCGCCGAATCAATACGGACAACGAACCTCCCGACAATACCTTGCACGAGGCGAAGCTGCGCTTCATCAAGTCAGCCCGCACCGTCATCCGCATCGCCATCAGTCGGCAACGATCCCGCGGCGGCGGTTCGACCAGAGCCCAGCAGGCGTACAAGCAGCTGTACAAGTTCGTGCGCGAGGAGAGAGAGTACGCCGTCAGGCTGGCGGCGGCCCACGCGATCGGCTCTGGAGGGCGCGAAGCATTCAACGTGCTGAGTGGAACGTTCCGAGAGGTGCTGGACGATCTCGGCAGCGGGAGCCCCAAAGCCGATGATCAAGCCCTACGCGACAGGGTCATTTGCGCCTGGCTGGCGCCGATGCTGTACCGCTCGTCTCGGCTGGCCGGCGACTCGTCCCGAGACGGCACTCGCGATGTCAAGGATTCACCCAACGAGAACCTCGACACATGGATCCGCGTGATCGCGGACACCGATCCCGACAAACGGCCGCTGTTCTCGCTGGAGATCGCTCTGGCCCAGGGCTTCAAACACGCGGCGAACCAGCGGGGACAGTACTGGGCCCCGCACGAGCAGGATCCGCTGATCGAGAAGGTGGAGTGTGCACTGAAGCTCTCGCGCTTCTGGTTCACCCACTTGACACTGATTCAGGCGCTCACGCTCTGCTCGCTGCCCGGCGATCCAGAGGCATCCCTCGCCGCGCACGGCCATGGCTCGGACCCGACAGAGCAGGTGCGGTACTGGACGAAGATCGCCGGAAGCGCCTACAGAGACCCGCGGCAGACCGTCTCAAGCAAGACGCACCCCTTCGTGGCGGAGGCGGCGGAACTGTGCGTCCTGGCGCTGTCCGCTGTCCGACCAGCCGAGTACTGCTGGATCGACGAGAACGGCGTTACCGGTCAGGTGGGCTCCTACAGCCGCTCCGGCGTCAGCCAGTACGGGCAGAACCTGTGGATCATGGACTCTGTCGGCTGGAGTTCCCTGCATCCCCGTGCCCGGCGCCTCGTCGGCGACATCGAGGTGATGCTCAACCTGGCCACACGTGGAAGGTATCAACCGGAGATCGAGCAGAGGCTGGCCCGAGCGCACCGGCTCGACCTGCCGCCATGCATCACCAAAGACCGCAGTCCCCTCAAACTCGAACTGACCATCGGCGCTGCGGAGACCGGTCACCCCGGATCCACCTGTGCCGACGGTTGCCCCTTCCGCCTCTGCCCTTACCCCCCGCAGGGCACCATTCTGCGGCGTGCCGAACAGAACGAAGGTTTCTGCAAGGAACTGGCCGATCGGTCCACCGAGGCCGCCCCTTGGCAGGAGGAGTTGCATCCCCGCGAACGCCGACGATTCTGGGAGGACATGGCGAAGCGAGTGCGGCCGAAGTCCCCCGACGGGGGGAACGGCCTGCCGGGGGACACACCGTCGTCATGAGTTCGCCGCCGGCATCGATGCGGCGCTTCGGCCTGTTCTCGGGAACCCGGACATAAACGATGACATGAGCTTTCCCGCCCGCGCGCAGGTGCTGGTCTTCGACGACGAACCGAACATCCACCAGCAGCTTGCTGCCTGCAAGCTCAACACCACGGCCGTCGGTTGGAGCCATTCGCGGCCTGCCCGAGCTGGAGCACCTGACCGCGACGGTGCGGACCTGGTGGCCGGAGATCTGCGTACGGCTTCCGCGACCCCCGGGAACCAGCGGTTACGCACCCGCTGCGCCACCACTCGGAAGAGCTGTGGATGCCTCAACCCCGCCTTACTCCACGTCGACGATCAGGTCAGCCCGGTCGTCGCCGTCGAGGTCGGCGGCGGGCCGCTTGCCCTTGGCCAGCAAAGGCGTGGATGCCGGCGGCACGACGATCTCAGTACAGTGTCGGAGTGGCAGGTGAGCAACTGAGCGCTCGGGTGGACAGCTGGATCTGGTCGGTGCGGCTGACCAAGACTCGTTCGATCGCGTCCGACGCCTGCCGGGGCGGTCACGTCCGGGTCAACGGGGTGCGGGTCAAGCCCGCGCACGTCGTCCGGGTCGGTGACGAGGTCCGGCTGCGGCACGAGGGGCGCGAACGCATCGTGGTCGTCTCACGGATCATCACCAAGCGCGTCGGCGCCGCCGTGGCCGCCGAGTGCTACGTCGACAAGAGCCCGCCGCCCCCTCCGCGCGAGGAGGCCGTGACAGTGGCCGTCCGCGCTCGTGGCGCGGGGCGTCCCACCAAACGCGAACGCCGCAGCATCGACAAGCTGCTCGGGCGCCCGGAGGTGGAGGGGCGAGACCGCCGGGCTCGCCCCGAGTGAACGGCATGCCGCAGGGAAGTGAATGCGCGTGCTTGGGTTGCCCTATTCGGGGTCATTCAGTGCAGCGGAGAGGTTTCCCGTGCGTAGCTCTTGCTGTTCGACCCATCCCTTTCCCTCGGCGGCGATTCCTTCCAGAACGTGGAGGGTGTGGGGAAGGCCTGCGGCGTCCAGCGACACCTCGGACACCTCGCCCGGGTTCTCGCCCTGCTGTAGCTCCTCCATCCCGGAGCTCACCTCGACGCTGATCTCATCGCCGTTGACGAGGGTGAGCTGGAAGGTGCGTTCGTCGTTGTCCGCCTGGCTGACCCGTACGGACGCGACCGCTTCGAAGCGGTAGTTGAGCCGCTGCCGGTCGTGGAACGTGCCGTTCAGGAAGTCGAGCGTGACGGTGAGCTGGCGCACTCCTTCCTGGGTGATGAGGAAGACCAGGAGCTGGTACTTCTTGTAGCGCCACGGCCCCCTACGCAGTCGTGCGCGTTCGCTCGACCGGGCGGGAGCCTCGATGAAGGCATGGGCGATGACACCGCTCATGGTCAGCCTGTAATGCCGTAACGCCTCCTCAAGGAGCACTTTCCGGTCGCAGTCCAGCCAGGTGGCCATTTCCTCGTCCCGGGGCTTGTCCGCCAGCCTCGCGCGCCACCGGGCCAGGGCATCCATGTCGCTCTGCCAGGTCCGGATGCTTTCAGCCTCGTCTGCGGCGTACCGGCGGCGCTCCAGAACGAGGTGAAGCCATGCGCGGGCGCCGACCCAGCCGAAGATCAGCAGGAGGAGAATCGTGCCGATCGCAGGCAGAGGCTCGACCAGCACGGCACCGCTCGCCGCCCAGCCGCCTGCGCTCGCGAGGGTGAGGAGGCCGAGTATCGCCAGCGCCTTCGTGCGCCCCGGGGTCGCGAGTTCCTTGCGATAGCTCCACAGCGTGCCCTTCCTGCGGCGGGCGCCGGCGTCGCTTGCGCGATGCCGAATGAGCCAGGCGATCTTCTCGACTCCTCCTGGCGTCCCTCCGTACACCGCTGTGATCTCGTCGCGCAGGCTCTGGCGGATTCCCTCTGTTTCGGCCCGCCAGCTGTCACGGTCCACACCAGGCGGCAGGTATTTGGCGAAATAGAAATTGATCCGGTGCTCGGCCCTTTTCGCGAAGCTGCCGCTCTCGGCCTTCGTCTTGGGCCCCAGGTACTCCCGGTCTTTGGCGCGGCGGCGTACGACGTGGAAACGCCAGTCCGCGGCATTCCGTACGCCGGCGTAACCGCCGGCGATGCTCAGCACGGAGGCGAGCACGAGGAGAATGCGACCGCTCTGCAGGATCAGGTAGCCGAGGTGCGCTGCCGCCATGACCAGCACAGCGGTCGCCGTCACGGCTTGGGCCCAAGTCCCCACAGAGGTGTCGGGTGGCTGCGGGGCTCGGGGCAAGGGCTTCGCCGGCGCCGGATGGAAGAACTTCCAGATCCGGTCCTTCCGTTCGCCGGCCATCTGCTCCGTCTTCGCCTTCGTCAGCGCGAGGCGCCACAGATGGTCCTCGATCGGGCCGTCGAGGTACAGCTCCAAGTGCTCCAGGATCAGGCTGCGCTGCGGTTCGCGGAGCGCGTCGAGGTCTTTGATGACGACACGGATGTCCTCCTCGGCCTTTCCTGCCGACTCCAGAAGACGGTCAATGATGCGTACGCCGTCCCGCCACGGATCCTCGCCCGAGAGCCGCATGATGGCGTGCCGGTCTCGTAGCTGGACGGTCTCGTCCTTGGTCAGCTCGTGCCGCGTCCGGCCGCTCACCATGGCGAGCAACCAGTAGAAGGAGACCTCGTTGGTGGCGTAGCCGACCATGGCCTCGCGGATGAGTTGCCGGGCGGGTCCCGGCATGCGGCCTTTCAGGAAGTGAACCCCAGTCCGAAACTTGGTCTCGGGCGGATCCTGCGGTGTCGTCATGTAGATGACGTCGCCGTGCACCGTCCCTGCCTGAACTCCGACGTGGGAGTCTGTGGCCACGTTCTCGACGCGGTGCCCTGGATCTGTCATGACAGGGACTGGGCCAGGGCGATAATGACGGTGAGCTCCGCCGCCAGCGCGGCCACGTCGCCGACCAGCCCGCGAAGCTTCTTCAGTGCCAGCGTCAGCGTGTTCTTGCGATCCGGCGTCTTCGTCTCCAGCGCCTGGTCGGCCGTGACGAGCTCTGCCTCGGCCGCCTTGTACGTCGCCTCGTCCAGACGTCCGTCCGCCCACGCCTGCCAGAGCCGCGCGCGGAAACCGGCCAGCGCCTCGGGCAGGTCCGCCGGCCGGGACGTCTCAGGGGTGATCCGGACGCCGCCGTGCACGGTGCCCGCCTGTACTCCCACGCGGGCGTTGCCCTTGGCGATGTTCCTGGTGGTCTCGGGCATGGTGGCGCTCCTTGTCGTGGGTTCTTCTGCGGACAACTCCTCGGCCAGAGCCGCGGCGAATGTGGCCGCGTTGGCGACGGCTCGCGACTGCCACTGCTCGCGGTCTGTGGCTTCCTTGGTGCCGTCGGCCCGGTCGCTGATGCCCCGGATGACGACGACCGGCAGCGCCCTGTTCAGGTGACCGGCCTGGGCCACGCCGGCGCCTTCCATCTCGATCGCCCGTGCGTCGTTGTAGTGGTCGTCGATCCAGTGGGCGTGCGTGGAACGCCGGGAGTTCAGGACCACCTCCCCTGCGGCGATCGGCCCGAAGTGCACGTCCGGGCGGGGGTCGAGATCCCTGGCCCAGGAGCCGGTGCGGTGCAGGTGCCGGGCGATCTGGTCGGCGGCGTGCGAGGTCTCCCAGACGCGGGGGCGGCTCTTGCTGCCGTCGTCCTCGTCGGTGCCGCCGTGGAAGGCGTAGATGTGCGTGGCCACCACGACGTCTCCGAGGGCGATGTGTGCCTGCAGCGCACCGGCCACGCCCACGAAGAGGAGAGCCGCCGGTCGGAACTCGGCGATGGCGCGTTCGGCCAGGACCGCAGCGGAGAGGTTGCCCTTGCCGACGTGTGCCAGGACCACCTGGCATCGCCCGGCTGCCAGCCGGCCCACCTCGAAGCGGGTGCCTTGGGGATGCCGGTGCGGGCGCAGGCCGACCAGCTTCTCGCGGACCGCCTGGTATTCCACGTCTAGGGCTGTGAGGATCACGACTGGGCTCACTGCACCGGCTCCTTTCCGTTCGGCGAGTCGACGGGACGGATCATCGGGGGGTTGAGGACCTCTCGAGGGCCGGCTCTGAACAGCCGGGCCGGTCGCCCGGTCGCGGCCTTGCGCGCAGAACCGGCCGGGATGATGAATCCGTCGGTTTTCTTGATCTTGCGGTAGAAGTTCCGCGGGTCGAGCGGCATGCCCCACACCGCCTCGTACACGTCCTGAAGATCGGTGATCGTGAACGTCGGCCCGCAGAAGGCCGTGGCGAGCGCGGAGTGCTCCAGCTTGGCTCGGGCGCGCTCGATGCCGTCCGTGACGATGCGGCGGTGATCGAAGGCGAGCCGCAGATCGCCGGAGAGCACCGAGTCGGTGGGCTGCCAGCCGGCGTCGGCGGCGTCGGTACCGGCGGTCGGCTCGGGCAGCCTTGGGGCGATGGCCAGGAAGGCGACGCTCACCACGCGGCCGCGCGGGTCACGGCCAGGGTCGTCGTAGACGCCCAACTGCTCCAGCCGGAGTGTCTCGACGTCCAGGTCGGCCTCCTCCGCCAGCTCCCGATGAGCCGCCGCGACGAGGCCTTCTTGTGAGTGCTGCAGAAAACCGCCCGGTAGCGCCTGGGCGCCCTTGTACGGCTCGATGCCGCGCTCGACGAGCAGCACGTGCAGGCGCGAATCACGCAAGGTGAGGATCACCAGGTCAACGGCGAGCAAGATGGCGGGCGGCTCCCACTGGTCGTCGATCACGGCCCGACTCTATGTTTTTGTCAATCTGACAAAAAGTAGCGCCGTGGTTAGCTTCAGCCATCCACCGGTGATGCGCGCGGCTGTTGCACTCTCACGATTGGGGACCGTGATGGGCGCCCAAGAAGCGCCTGCTTCATGCCGCGCGGGAGTAGGCGAGTGCGGCTGCGTCGAGTCGCCAACGCACGAGACAGTGACGGCGGGCCGACCTGCCACTCTCGCGGCCGACGAGTGGCTGGCCTGGAGGCGCCCGTGAGCGCCGGCGTATAACCCTGTCCTCGACCACCTCGCTGTCACCCCCGAACTCGCCGAGCTCTGCCGCTCCCCTCATTTCCTGACGTTGCCGGCCACGACATGGCCGGGCGAGCCCTTGCCGCGGCAACGGTTCAAGAAAGCAGTGCAGGTCGCGATTCTGTCAGCGTCGCACTTTACGATTTGCCCGAGCTCGTTGCTTGGGAGGTCCTGTGATGCCCGCGTCCCCTCGTTCTCAGCGTGAGCGTTCGCCCTTGACGACGATGAATATCGCCTCGCAGATCTCCGGCGCGCGGAGACGTCCGATGAGCGTCTTGAAGCCGCTCGAATGTATTGATCCTTGCCGCCGATGAGCTGAAGAAGGCACTGGGAACGCGCGGTTACAGCGGGTCTTCCTCGCACGGGTGAGAGCTGTGGATTGTCGGCTGGTCTCGATCCAACGCAAGGCAGCCAGTCGCTCGTCACCGCAGAGGCTGGTCAACTGGGTCCCCGCCCCTCTCGGTGGCGATCCACCGCGGATGAGGGAGAGGGCTTATGCAGAGGTTGGGTATCGTCCAATGAGATCGCAGGAGCTCTTTTCGGGCGGCCCAGATCTGCCCGTGAGGAACCATTAGATGGTCGAACGCGAGCTGGGCCAGGTCGCGGGATTGGCTCATGAGCAATTCGACGTGAATCTCCGAGAGCAGGGCCCGCGAGCATCCCGGTGCCTGGCTCACGCCTTATCCGCTCAGACCCATCAATGCGGTCTCAGGCGTACGACCATCCGTTCCGGCAGAATGGGGCACCACGCAAGACCCAGAATGGGGGGCGTGCAGGCATACAGGCCCGTACGGGCCGAAAACCACTTGCCTCGCGGTGGTGAGCTTGGAGAACGTGGTGTCCATGATGCTCTGACGGACAGCACCCGCTATTTCGAGATGCCACGGCGCCTGCTCGCGCCGTGATGCCGCCCGCCCATACTCTGTTCAGCGAAGAGAGCGTTTTGTCTCAGCAACACTCCCGGCAGGAGTTCCTGCTGCCTGCCACCCCGGCCATGGGTTCGGCCACCGTCACCGTGTTCGCCTCCCCCACAAGCTGGATCGAGTCCGATGCCGTCGCGCAATGTCACCAGGTGGCCGCCCTCGACGGCATGATGCACGTCGCCGCCATGCCGGACCTGCACCCCGGCAAGGGCGCCCCCATCGGCGCCGCCATGGCGTCGGCCATCTTGTACCCGTTCCTGGTCGGCTCCGACATCGGCTGCGGCATCGCCGTGTTCCCCATCAAGCTCAAGCGCGCCGTACCCGAGAAGCTCGCCGCCCGGTTCCCGGATCTCGATCGCGCGCTGGACCCTGAGCACGATGCCGACGACCCCGCCTGGGCCGTGGTCAAGGGCGATATTCCCGCAGGTCACATCGAGGGCCTCGGGACGGTCGGCCGGGGCAACCACTTCGTCGAGCTGGCGCGGATCGGGACCGTCTTCGAGCCGGGGCACGCGAGCCGTCTCGGACTCGCCGCCGGCGACCTGGTCCTCGTCGTCCACAGCGGTTCCCGCGGGCTGGGCGAGCGGATCCTGCGGGCGCACACCGAGGTACACGGCGCGGGCCCCGCCCCTGATCCCGGCGCCTACCTGGCGATGCATGACGACGCCGTACGCTGGGGATCGCTCAACCGGCGGCTGCTGGCCGCCCGGGTCGCCCACGCGCTGGGGGCCGAGCCCACCGAACCGTTCGTCGACCAGTGCCACAACCTGGTCGAGCTCCGCGACGGGGTCTACCTGCACCGCAAGGGGGCGGCGCCGGGTGATGGCCGCGACGTGCTCATCGCCGGTACGCGCGGCACCCCTTCCTACCTCGTGGCCGCCCACGCCGGGCCGGACGCCGGCCATTCCGTGGCGCACGGCGCGGGCCGCAAGATGTCGCGTGCCGACGCCCTGCGCCGGGGCCGGGCCAAGCACACGGTCGAGGAGCTGCGCCGCACACCGATGGGGTCGCTGGTGGTGTGCGGCGACCGCCAGCTGCTCTTCGAGGAGGCGCCAACGGCCTACAAGCGCATCGAGCAGGTCATCGCCGACCTCGTCGACCATGACCTGGCCACGCCCGTGGCCACCACGATCCCTCTGGTCACCTACAAGACGCCCGATCTCGGGTCCGCGCCCCAAAGGGACCGCCGGGAGCAGCGCCGCAAGCGAGGCCGGCCGTGAGCGTCCACCTGCTCCTGTCGGCCGGGCGCGGCCCGCAGGAGTGCGCATGGGCACTGGCCGAGCTGCTGCACCGCCTGGAAGCCGATGCCACCCGGCAGAATCTCGAGACCCATCGAGCCCAGACCGTTCCCGGTGACCAGCCCGGCACCTACCGATCGGTCCTCATCCGGATCGCAGGAGACGGCGCCGAGGCGTTCGCCACCTCGTGGACCGGAACCCTGTGCTGGCAGGCCCCCAGCCCATACCGGGCCAACACCGGCCGAAAGAACTGGTACGTCATCGCCCAACCGTGCCAGGTCGACACCCCGCGCACGACGTTCGCGGAAGCAGACGTCGACATCGTCGCCTGCCGCACCGGCGGCCCCGGCGGGCAACACCGCAACAAGGCCAGCACGGCCGTACGGGCGACCCACCGGCCCACGGGGATCGTCGTCGTGGTCGACACCGAGCGCCAGTTCAGCCTCAACCGCCGTATCGCCATCCGGCTGCTGCGACAGCGGATCGAGCACGGCGACGAGGCGGCAGGACGCGCCGTCGCCACCGCCCGCTGGCGCGTCCACGATGAGCTCGTACGCGGCAACCCCACCCGTATCGAACGTCCGGAAACGCCGAAGCAGGACCTGGCTCCGCAGAAGAAGCCGACGCGCCGACGACGGCGGCAGTCCACCGCAGGAGGAGAGTCTCATCTGACAACATGAGGATCGCTAGGGCAAGAGCGGGGGTGCCGCCGTCCGGCTGCGCCGCTAATGCCGGTCTACCCGGTCGCGGCGGCCATGATGCTCCTCGCGGCCTCGGCCTCGGCGGGCTCGCGGCCGCCTCGGCGGATGATCACGTCCGGCACCTGGCCCCAGCGCAGAGGCCTCAAGGTCTGCCTCATCGTGGCATGCCGGGATCGCCCGCTCGCCGGACGTGCCACCTGGAGACGCTTAGCAGTTTCTCCTCAACGCGCTTCACGGAATGACGTCGGCCACGATCTTGGTGGCGGCCTTCTGACACGTGGAGAGCCGGCCACTGATGTTCGCCTGGGCGGCTGAGTTGCTGGCGCACCGCCATCCGTCGACGGTCGCGACTCCGGCGCTGCCCTGTTTGGGGGTGTCTCGCCGGTAGTAGGTGCGGAAGGTCCGCAGGGCGGTGCCGCAGTCGGCGCGCCCCGCGGCGACCGCGACCGCGGCCATGGGCCCGCCTCCGGGCGGCTGGATCTCGCCGCACACGGTGCCGGGCCGGGCGAGCTCGGGCTTGCGCGAGGGTCGAGGCGTCGGCGCCTTCGTCTCGGGTGCCTGAGTCTCGGCGGCCTTGGACTCCGGGACCGGCGTCCCGGACGCCGGCGGCGGCGATGTGGCGGGAGAGGATGGCGCCGTCTGGAGCTCGAGCCCGCCTCCGCAGGCGGTGAGGGACAGCAGCAGCACCGGAACGCAGGCGGTGACACGGGGACGCACCAGCATGACTCTCCACGACTCGACTTCGAGATTCGCCCAGTCTTTCACCACGCAGAGGAACCGGCCGACCCGTACGAGCCAGCCGCGTGCGGGTTGACGGGCCGAACTGGACCTGCTGGTCCCGGACGGCTACGGTGATCGGCCTGCTCGTGGACCGCACTGACCACGGTCTGGGTCGCGGTTCGGGTCGCCGGTCAGCCGTGGGTGTCGAGGGGGACGTGCAGTGAGAGGTGTGGGGACAGGGCGCGCAGGAAGTCTGGGGCGTTGAAGACCGCGCCTGCGGAGGCGACGCCGGTGGTCTTGGTGCGGCCGGTGAGGATGCGGTTGACGGCCTCCACCGCGAGCGGCGCGCTGATGGCGTAGATGTCCTGACC